>NZ_KV813878.1:0-105436 GCF_001813755.1 Corynebacterium sp. HMSC074H12 | reverse complement strand
GGACTCCGTGTCCAAAAAGTCCATGGACATAACAATGTTAGCGGGGAGGCCAAACTTTCCGGGGGGAAATGATATGAAACACGGCATTGTGTGCGGCCTATCTAAAGGTGCGCTTGCAACTCGCGTGCGCCGAGGAGAGGTAACGCGACTGGCCAAGGGGCTCTATGTCTGGGGCAAACCCGAGACATTAGAACTATTGAAGCTGTTACAGGAGCACCGGCCATTCCTTAAGACGACAGGAACAACGGCTGCCCAGGTGCTCCTTGGCGAGCCTGTCACTTTTCCGCTGAGGCTAGCCAGCGTGGAGAGAATGCCGGCATCAACTTTCTATGTGCACTCGCGGGTGAGCGTCGAAAGTTTTGTTACCTCGTCTGGGATCCGGATCCTTAATCCTCTTGTCGCTATGAAGTCAGTTAGTCCTGAACTGGGGATTCGCGTGTTTGAGTCCATCTATTCCTCGAAGGCAGGACGTGCTCGCTTGGATAGTCACCGCGAAGCGCTCAAAGTTGTCCCCGTTGCCAGTCAGCGCATGCTGGAGCAAGCTGCGTTGTTCACAGATTCTGGTGCGGAGGTCAAGGTGGCAAGAGGCTTGAAAAGGCGCGGGCTTAAGGTCGAGTGCAACGTTGTTATCGGCCACTACACTTGGGACATCGTGCTCCCAGAGCTCAAGGTCGCGGTAGAAATCAACGGGATGAAATTCCATTCCCAGCAAGCGTCATGGTTGCGGGACCATTGGAAGAACAACGAGGGCGCACTGATTGGGTGGTTAACGCTGCGCTACACAGGTCATTGCGTGGCTCATCATCTGGACTATGTCATCGACCAGATAGCCAATGCCAGGAATCCGGACTTTGAGAAGCGCTACTTCAAATTCATTGGTTTCTGGCATGAGGGCGTGCTGCCTCCTAAACCAAAACCATGGGAGTACAGCGAGCACTTGGGGTATTTGCCGCCTGTGCCGCCGGAACCGCCAGACTATCCAGAACCGCCCGACTTTCCGGAGCCCCCCAACTGCCCTAGGTGACGAAGTTATTGCCAGATCTTGAACCGGAGGCGAGAACTTTGGCAGGACGGGCAGTGTGAAGCGTGAGCCCGGCAGTTGAACCCGAAAGCGGGTCGCGGGCGCTAGGCAGCAACCAGCCCCTCAACAATGAGCGCTAAGGCCGCGCTGATGGCCACGATAAGAACGATGCGGTTGAGTACCTTGGCGTTGATGAAACGGTTAAGGTAGCCAGCGGCGATGAGGCCCACGATGGCTACCGGCAGGTAGGCCGCGGCGGCGGTGAGCTGTAGGCTAGTGATTTGCCCGCTCAAACCCAAGATTGCCAGCGAGATGGTGCAGCCGATGATGAAGGTGCCCGACAGCGTGCCGCGAATGCGGGCGGGGTCGTAGCCCTTGAGTACCAACGCCATGGGCGGGCCGCCGATGGACGTCGACGTGCCCAGAAACCCGGAAGCAGCGCCCGCGACAGCAATGTTGGCGGTGGTGCGCTTGGGAGACCAGCCGAGGCTGGACAAGGTCATGGCAAAGATGACGGCGCAGCCGATGAAAAGGGAGAGCCCGCGGTGGGAGAGGGAAGCAATCGCCCACGCACCCGCGAGCGAGCCGGGGATGCGCGCGATGGAAGAAATGGCCACGATGTCCCAGGACACCGCTGAGCGTGCTTTGAGCATCGTGGTCGTTGAGATGACGAATGCCAGCAGGAGGATGAGCGTGGGAACCAGCTCCGGCTTAATGAGCGCCAAGATGGGGGTGGCGATGGTGCCCAGCCCAAATCCGATGGTTCCCTGGCAGATTGTGCCCACGAGGATGAGCACGCCGATGAAGATATACAGCCAGCTGAACATTGCTCTACTATCTCATGACGGCGTTTAGGAGCGGACGGTGACCTTCTCGTTGTCTGCGATGTCCTCCAAGCGGTCGGCCGAGCACAGGCCCGCCACAATGACGGCGGAGCCGCCCGCAGCCAGTGGTTCGAGGACGGCCCGCTGGAAGGAAGCGCTGTCCGTCCAGCCCTGCGAAAGCACGCGCTCAGCGCCCAAGTCCGTGGGGAAAAGCTCCGGTAGCGGGGTAGTGGTGCCGTAGAAGTGATCGCCGTAGAAGCGTACCGTGGGGCCGAAGTCGATGGTACCCAGTGGCAGTTCGCCGCCGCTTTCGACAACGCCGCGGCCAAAAGGATCCTGCGTGACCAGAACCGTGTCGACCAGTGGGGCCGATGCAGAGCCGGAGCCCGCGTCCGCCGCAGCCTTGAGGTAGGCCTCCGGAGAGGTGAAAACCACGGCGACATCATCGGCGTGTGGCTCTGCAGCAGCCGCGCCATCCGTAATGTCAAAGGGGATTCCGGCGGCTAGTGCCCCGAGTGCAATCACTGCGGCCTGCCAGGACACGGGAAGGTCGATGAGGATGCGGGAATCCGATTGTGGTTCGAGGTCGAGCTCTTCCAGCAACATGTTGGCAATCTTGGAGGTCCAGTTCTCCAGCGTTTGCGCCGAGAAGTCCATGCGGGTGCCGTCAGTTTCGTTGTACACACTGAGGCGGGGAGCGGAGGCATCGGCGGACAGGAGATGCTGTAGGAGTTCCATGTCCGCCCATCGTAGGTGGCGGGCGCCAAGCCCGCCACGGTGTCTTTAGTTCACGCAGCGCGGGCCATCGCCGCCCGCGTCGATCTCAGGCGAAACCTCCGCGGTACCGAAGTCATCGCCTGGGGTACCAACCTGCTGAGTATCGCCGCCTTGGTCGGGCTCCGCAGCAGCCTCTTCTTCCTGCGCGGAGTCATCCTTCGGGCCGGAGTAGTCATCCGTAGCCACCACGATGAAGGTGTCCGGCTCGAGCTCTTCGTTAGCCGTGACTGGCAGGCCGCCGAGCTGCTCAGCCAAGGCGTGGGCGCGCTCGTCGTTGGCATCTGCGGCAACAATCTGCGATTCGGTGTATAGACCCGACTGCGCGTTGGCCGTACGTTCCACGGTATAGCCCACGTTCTTCAACCACGCGCCGATTCCGCCGGCCATTCCGTCGACGTTGCCGGCGTTGAGGACGTGCAGGTTGAGGTTCTCAGCCACGGGCTTCTCGCCTTCCTCGGCGGCCTTGTCGGTGGCGGCGTCCTCGGACTTTTCGTCCTCCTCGGCCTTCTCCTGAGACTTGGCCAGATCCTCCATGAAGCGGTGGACCTCTGCGGTATCGATGGTCACCACCGATTCGCCATAGTCGCCCACGCCGGTAATTGAGGTCACCGGGATCGTCGTAAAGGTCACGTTGCCGCCGGCCAGCCCGGCCAGCTGGGTGACAAAACCCATGATGTCCCAACCATCGTCGATGACTACGGAGCGCTCCACGGCATCAGCAATCTTGTTGAGCTTGCCCGGAGAGGTCAGGGTTCCCGAATCCAGAACCTTCGACGTCAGCGATGCCATGTAGGCCTGCTGGCGCACGATGCGGTCAAGGTCACCGCGCGGTAGCTCATAGCGCTGGCGCACGAAGGACAGGCCCTCGGAGCCCTGCAAGGTTTGGCGCCCAGCCGGGAATTTAGCGCCCGACATCGGATCATCGACGGCGTCGTTGAGGCAGACGTCGACGCCCCCGACGGCGTCGGTAAGCAGCACGAAGCCCAAGAGACCCACCTCAGCGTAGTGGTCGACGTTGACATCAGTGAGCTTGTGCACCATCGAAATGAGACCAGCGCGGCCAGCCTCCGTGCTCTCCTTCTCCATCTCTTTCTCGGTGTGGGGAGGGGTGTTTCCTGCGGCTTCAGCCTCCGCGTTTTCCTGCTGCAACTCCTCCATCTTGTCTGCTTTGTGCAGCGCAAAGACGGCGTTTATTTTCGTGTTTCCGAAGTCCTCGTCGTGGACATAGGTATCGCGCGGAATGGATACTGCCGTGGCGCGCGAGCCATCATTGGGGATGCGGATCACCATGATGGTGTCGGTGTTTTCCTCGCCCTCATCCACACCGGCATGCAGGTCCGCCAGCTCCTGCTCGGAAAGCGGATTCCCCTTGGCATCGGTGCGCGAGTCCTTGCCCACGAGCAAGATATCGACCGCGCCATCGAGGCCGTTGTCCTTAAAACCGCCCTGATTGCCGAGTGCCAGATTGGAGGCGGAGGAGATGTCATTTCCCAGCTTGCCCACGGTGAAGTAACCCACGCCGGAGAGCACGAGGACCACTGCGGACAGGAAGGCGACGACGGCCTTGAGTGGCGTCGATCCTCGTTGGGCGGTGGGCGCGGACTGCGAGGGCGCGGCCTGAATGTGGCGGGCGGCGCGCGGGGAATTCGGGGGAGTCACGGGACTAGTTTAAGTGAGCACGCTGCAAAACCGTGAAGCAGTGTCGCGGGCGCGTGCGCACGCCGGCGTTGGGTACTCTCAAGAACATCGTGAAGAATATACAGAAACCCCTGGCCGTGGTCACGGTGACCTTTTCGCCTGGCCGCTACCTCAGCGACTTCCTGGAGTCGCTGCGCTTGGCGACGTCCCTTCCTACTCTCACCGTTCTCGCCGATAATGGCTCAACCGATGGGGTGCCGGAAGCCGCCGCGCGGGAGCATGAGGACGTGGAATTCCTCGATACTGGAGGAAACATCGGCTACGGCGCGGGAATGAATGCCGGCGCGCGATTCGCCCGTGCGCACGGCGTTGATGACGAGTTCTTCCTCATTGCCAACCCGGACGTGACGTTTAGCGAAGGCTCCCTGGATGAGCTGATCGCGTGCGCGCGCCGCCACCCGGACGCCGCGGCGGTGGGGCCACGCATCGTGGAGCCGGATGGCAGCAACTATCCCTCTGCTCGCGCCGTGCCTACGCTGCTCACAGGGATCGGCCACGCGCTGTTCGGAACTATTTGGCCATCCAATCCGTGGTCGCGCGCCTACCGCGATGATGCCGATATGGATAGCGAGCGCCCAGCCGGTTGGCTCTCCGGTTCCTGCCTTCTGGTGCGGTGGGCGGCCTTTGAGCAGATTGGTGGCTTTGATGAGCGTTACTTCATGTATTTGGAGGACGTGGACTTAGGTGACCGCTTTGTCCGCGCCGGCTGGCGCAATATCTTCTGCCCCACGGCGGTGATTACCCACGCCAAGGGCCACTCGACGAAAGCGCATCGTGGCGCGATGCTGCGCGCCCACCACGATTCGGCTTACCGCTTCCAAGCGGATAGGCACCCGCACTGGTACCAGGCGCCACTGCGCGCAGCCTTGTGGATGGGGCTGCGGGCGCGAGGGCTGATTTTAAGCGCGTGCCGCGACGGCTCCTGAGTCAGGCGCGCCTATACACTAACGGTGACTTATCTGAAAGAGATTAAGGAACGATATGACTGAATCAGCGCCCCAGTGGGGATCGACGGCCGATGCCGTCATTCTGGTGGGAGGTCGCGGCACCCGCCTGCGCCCGCTGACGATTGGCACGCCGAAGCCGATGTTGCCCACGGCCAACTACCCATTCCTCCAGCACCTGCTCGCCCGTATCAAGGAAGCCGGGATTGAGCACGTGGTGCTCTCCACTTCTTATAAGGCGGAGGTCTTTGAGGAGTACTTCGGGGATGGCTCCGATCTGGGCCTGGAAATTGAGTACGTGGTGGAGGAGACCGCGCTGGGTACCGGCGGCGGTATCCGCAACGTCTATGACAAGCTGCGCCAGGACACGGTCATGGTGTTCAACGGCGACGTTTTGTCCGGCATGGATCTCAACGGCATCCTTGATACGCATCATTCCAAGGACGCCGACGTGACGATGCACCTGCTCAACGTCGCTGATCCCCGTGCCTTTGGCTGCGTTCCTACCGATTCCGAGGGCCGAGTAACGGCCTTCTTGGAAAAGACCGAGGATCCGCCGACGAACCAGATCAACGCCGGTTGCTACGTGTTCAAGAAGGATGTCATCGAGACGATTCCGGCTGGCCGCGTGGTCTCCGTGGAGCGCGAGACCTTCCCGCAGCTGCTGGAGTCCGGCCGCCTGGTGGTAGGCCACGTGGATAACTCCTACTGGCGCGATATGGGCCGCCCGGATGATTTCGTCCGCGGCTCCTCCGACTTGGTGCGCGGTATCGCGCATTCGCCGCTGTTGGTGGGGCGCACGGGTGAGTCTGTCGTGGATGAGTCTGCGGGTATCGCCGGTGGCGTACTGCTGCTGTCCGGCACGGCCGTGGGCCGCGGTTCCGTGATTGGGGCGGGCTGCCGCTTGGACGGCACAGTGGTCTTCGATGGCGTCACTATCGAGCCGGGCGCCATCATTAACAACTCCATCATTGCCTCGGGCGCGCACATTGGTGCCAACGCGCACATCGACAACTGCGTCATCGGCGAAGGTGCCACCATCGGCGCGCGTTGCGAGCTGCAGGGCGGCATGCGCGTCTTCCCAGGTGTGAGCATTCCGGACGCCGGCGTGCGTTTTAGCTCGGATGCCTAAACACCTCAGCTAGCTGGGGCAAAGCCTGGGGATAGGCACAGGTCTTGGCGCTGGGAAGTTATCTTCCCGGCGCCTCTTTTCATGCCGTGACGCATGGTTTTTATGGTGCGAATGAGATCCATGTGTTTTGCCCGACTGGGTGGCGACACGCCGAAGAAACCTTGGAATTGTTCACAGGGTCGGGGGTGGCCACTACATGTAGTACCCCCGATGATCACCCCTTAACTAGGAGATCTGTGACTGATGTGAAAGTTGGGGATGCTGTACAGCGTTTTCGCTGGAGCCCAACAAAAATCTTCCGCGACAGGTTGACGATATTTAGTGATCCGGTGTGAAATGACATCAGTGTAATCAACGGCACGGCGGGCGCGGCACCGAGAAATTGTTTCGGTGTAGGGTCGGTGCCACTGAATCAAGAGAGAAACGACCTCGGAGAAAGGAAGCGGCGTGGACAATACAACGAATAACAGCGCTATTCTCCGTGGCGGTGCTGCTGCAGAGATGTCGCTCGATGAACTCTTTGGTGCCGTCGAGCAGGAGTGGCAAGACCAGGCGCTGTGCGCCCAGACGGACCCGGAAGCTTTCTTCCCAGAAAAGGGAGGATCGACGCGCGAGGCTAAGCGCATTTGCCAGGCCTGTGCAGTGCGGGATGAATGCCTCGAATATGCTTTGGAGCACGATGAGCGCTTTGGAATTTGGGGCGGCTTGTCAGACCGTGAGCGCCGCCGATTAAAGCGTGAGATCGGTTAAGCGCAGCGGATCTAGTAGTGCAGCGTCATCGCTCCCCCTATCGTTTGGGCCCTCAGTCCCAGCGGTGAGGGGGAGCGATGGGTTTTCAGGAGTGGTTTACCAGGTAAAGCGCGGATCGATGTCTCCGGGATCGACGTTCAGGTAATTGGCCACTAGTGCGGTAAGCACGGTCGATAGCAGTTCCTCGCGCTCCTGTGCCGACTGCACGCGCTCCTCAATGGGCATGCGGAAAATGACCAGGCGGGCGCGCGTAGGCTGACCGGCGGAATCCACGCCCGCAGGCACGATGCGCCCTAGTGGAACGGGGCCGTCGGCGATGATCTCATCCGGCATGACCGTCATGTCTACCGACAGGCGCATCCGGGGCACGGTATCAACGGCAAGGTCGAGTCCGGTGAGCTGTTCAGCAAAAGCGTTATGGATGGGGGCGTAGGCCTCGAGCACCGCCATATCGAAGCGCTCGGCGCTGCTGCGATAGCGCGGCGTGTTGTGTGGCAGCAGCGGCCCTCGTGCACCGCGGCCGTGGCGGTGGCGGGCCGGGCGGATATGCGGGCGGGGCGTGCTCATGCGGCTTAGTTTAGGCCGGGCTGAAGGAGGGTTGTGGCGAGGCGCGCCGCGTTGGACTATCTAAATCTCAAGTTAGGGTTTAGACTTGGGCGCGTGACTAGCTCTCGCCATTGCTCCCGCCCCGGCTGCGGCCGTCCCGCCGTGGCGACGTTGACCTATGCCTACGCGCAGCAAACCGCCGTCGTGGGTCCGCTCTCCGAAGAAACCGATCCCCACGCTTGGGACCTGTGCGAAAAGCACAGCGCCCGCATCACCGCCCCGCAAGGTTGGGAGATGGTGCGTGTTGATCGCATCGAGCTTGATGAGGATGATGACCTCACAGCGCTCGCCGAAGCCGTCCGGGAGGCCGGGCGAGTGACCACTGGCTTGGTGGATGATTCCACAGCCGGCTCCGGTGCCGATCCCATTGACTACTCCGCTACCTTCGACGGCGCCGATCCGCGGAACTCGAATCACCCTGTGTTCCGTACACGCCGCGTCCACGACGCCCGCCAGCGCCGCCGCGCACACCTGACGGTGGTGCCGGACGCCGAGTAGCCCGTCGGACGCGGATCACCGCGTCCGACCGGGGTATGCTTGTGGGCTATGCGAACTCGTGAACAGCTCAATGCAGTGATCAAGGCCTATGACGTCCGTGGCGTCGTGGGCGAGGATATCGATGACGCCCTCGTGCGCGATACCGGCGCGGCCTTCGCCGCCATCCTCCGTGAAGAAGGGGAGACCACCGTGGCGGTAGGCCACGATATGCGACCGTCCTCCCCGCAGCTGGCCGCCGCTTTTGCGGAGGGCGCTGCCGCGCAGGGCCTCAATGTCATCCAGCTCGGCCTGACGTCGACCGATGAGCTGTATTTTGCTGCTGGCCACCTGAATTGTGCGGGCGCTATGTTCACCGCCTCCCACAACCCGGCGAAGTACAACGGCATCAAGCTGTGCCGCGCGGGTGCTGTTCCGGTGGGCCAGGAGACCGGCCTGGAGCAGATTAAGGACATGCTGATCGACGGCACCCCGGCCTTCGACGGCGAGCCAGGCACCGTGACTGAGCGCGAGGTGCTCGGTGATTATGCCGACTTCCTGCGCGGCTTGGTGCCGCTGGAGAATTCTCGCCCGCTCGTCGTCGCGGTGGATGCCGCGAACGGCATGGGCGGCCACACCGTCCCGGCGGTCTTTGAAGGCCTGCCTTTCGACGTGCGTGACCTCTACTTTGAGCTGGACGGCACCTTCCCCAACCACGAGGCCAACCCACTGGATCCGAAGAACCTAGTGGATCTGCAAAAGTTCACCGTTGAGCAGAAGGCGGATATTGGCCTGGCTTTCGACGGCGATGCCGATCGCTGCTTCGTGGTGGACGAGAAGGGCCAGCCGGTGCCGCCGTCCGCCATCTGTGCGCTGGTGGCGGAGCGCTACCTGGACAAGTTCCCCGGCGCCACCGTCATCCATAACCTGATTACGTCCAAGACCGTTCCGGAGCTCATCGCGGAGAAGGGCGGCAAGGCCGTGCGTACCCGCGTGGGCCATTCCTTCATCAAGGCCCAGATGGCCAAGGAGAAGGCGGTCTTTGGTGGCGAGCACTCCGCGCACTACTACTTCCAGGAGTTCTGGAATGCGGACTCCGGCATGCTCGCGGCCATGCACGTACTGGCTGCTCTGGGTGAGCAGGACAAGCCACTGAGCGAGCTCATGGCGCAGTACTCACGCTACGAGGCCTCGGGTGAGATTAACTCCACCGTGGAGGATCAGAAGGCTACGACCCAGCGCGTGCTGGATGAGCTGGCGGACAAGATTGAGTCCGTCGACGAGCTCGATGGCGTGACCGTACAGCTGAAGGGCACTGACGCCTGGTTCAACGTCCGCGCCTCCAACACCGAGCCGCTGCTGCGCCTCAACGTTGAGGCCAAGACCGCTGACGAGGTGCAGGCCATCGTCGACGAGGTGCTCGCCATCATCCGCGCCTAGTGTGAAGGAACGTGCCTTCACACTAATTCCTTGAAGAAAAACTGCCCTATCTGACGATTTTCCCCGCGTTCATTGCGGCGGGAGCGATAACTTCGTCAGATAGGGCAGTTTTAATTTGGGTCGAGCCGGCTTAGCCGCGCGAGTGGTTGACCATCTCTTCCCACTCGACGAACTTCTTGCGCTCGCGGCCCTCGGCCTCACCCAGGGCGCGCTCGGCGGCGTCGAGCTTCTTCCAGCCCTCCCAGGTCAGGTGCTCCAGCCCCTTGGACTCGAAGAGCTCGACGATGTCCTCGTCACGGGAGTGGGAGAGGTTGCCTGCTTCGGCGTCGGCAAGCAGCATGCCGATGGTCTCCGTGGCATCGGACTTGGTGTTGCCGATGAGCCCCACCGGGCCGCGCTTGATCCAGCCGGTGGTGTACAGGCCCGGCACGACCTCACCGTCGAGGTCAATCACGTGGCCGCCGTCGTTGTTGATGACGTTCTTCTGCTCGTTGAAGGGGACACCCTCAATGGCATCGGAGCGGTAGCCCACAGCCAGGTAGACGGCCTGAGCCGGCCACTCGGTGAACTTGCCGGTGCCGGAGACGGAACCATCGCCGTTGAGTGCAGTGCGCTCGGTCTTCACGGCAGTCACCTTGCCGTTTTCGCCGATGAACTCCACCGGCTGCTCGAAGAGGTGGATCTGCAGGGTGTGCGGGGCGTCCTTCGGCTCGCGGATGGCGTAGCCTTCCAGAGTCTGGCACACCAGGTCGCAAGACTTGGCCTCTTCGCGGGCCTTGAGGGAGGCTTCGTCGTAGTCGATATCCTCCGGGTCCACCACCACGTTGATGGTCGGGGAGTGGTCGAGCTCCTTGAGCTCCAGCGGGGTGAACTTGGCCTGAGCCGGGCCGCGGCGGCCAAAGACGCGGACGGTGGTGGCCTGGTTCTTGGCCAGGGACTCGTAGACGTTGTCGGGAATCTCGGTGGATTCCTTGAGTTCATCGCCGGTCTTGGCCAGGATGCGGGCCACGTCGAGGCCGACGTTGCCCACGCCGATCACCGCGACGTCAGTGGCGGAGAGATCCCAGGAGCGCTCAAAGCGCGGGTTGCCGTCGTAGAAGCCGACGAATTCGCCGGCACCATGAATGCCCTCTAGATCGGAGCCCGGGATGTTCATACCCAAGTCGCCGACTGCGCCGGTGGCGAAGACGATGGCGTCGTAGTACTCCTCGAGCTCGGACACGGTGACATCGCGGCCCACGTTGATGTTAGAAAGAAGGCGAATCTGCTCGGTGTCGAGCACGCGGTGCAAGGAGTTGATGATTCCCTTAATGCGCGGGTGGTCCGGAGCCACGCCGTAGCGGATGAGCCCGAAGGGGGCGGGCATCTGCTCGATGAGATCGATCTGAACGTTGCCGCCGGTCTTCTTCACCAGGATGTCGGAGGCGTAGATGCCGGCTGGGCCGGCGCCGATGACGGCTACTTTCAGGGGCTGCTGGGTCATGATGGCCTTTCGGAATGTTGTGGTAACTAACGAAAGCTTAGGTTTAAAACAAGCGTGGGTTTCATTGAACCGGCTTGTCTGCTGTAGGGCAACTAGGCCTAATTACATTCGGAGAACATTGTGGCATAAACCCAGCGTGCTTTGCATATTCGGAAGAAAATAAAAAAGACCGCTTTGTCTGGTTTAGCTAGACCGGTAGGTTTTCACTATCCGACGAAAGGCAGCAAACATGACCACCGCGACGAAGCGACCACCCCGCGCGAAGAAGCCGGAAGGCCAGTGGAAGATCGATGGCACCGCCCCGCTGAACTCCGACGAGGAGATCAAGCAGGCCGACGATGCCCTGGCCGTGCGCCAGCGCGTTATCGATATCTATTCCAAGCAGGGGTTTTCTTCCATCCCCGCCGAGGATCTCGCTCCCCGTTTCAAGTGGTTGGGCCTGTACACCCAGCGCAACCAGAACCTGGGCGGGGAGATGACCTCCAAGCTCAGCAACACCGAGCTGCAGGATGAATACTTCATGATGCGCGTGCGCTTCGACGGCGGCCGCGCCGATCCCGCCAAGTTGCGCGCCGTAGGAGAGATTTCGCGCGACTATGCGCGCTCCACCGCGGACTTTACGGACCGCCAGAACATCCAGCTGCACTGGATCCAGATTGAGGATGTCCCCGCCATTTGGGAGAAACTGCGCTCTGTTGGTTTGGATACCTTGCTGGGCTGCGGCGACGTCCCCCGTGTCATCCTGGGCTCACCGGTAGCGGGAGTGGCTGCTGACGAAATTATCGACGCCACCCCGGCCATCGAGGAGATCAAGAATGACTACCTCCCGCGCGAGGAGTTCCACAACCTCCCACGCAAGTTTAAGACCGCTATTTCTGGCAACTCCCGGCAGGACGTGACGCACGAAATCCAGGACATCGCTTTTGTTGGCACCGAGCACCCTGAGTACGGGCCGGGCTTCGACTGCTTCGTGGGCGGAGGCCTGTCCACCAACCCGATGCTCTCGCAATCCCTCGGGGCATGGATTCCGCTTGAGCGTGTCCCGGTGGTGTGGGCCGGTGTCGCGCGCATCTTCCGCGATTATGGCTTCCGCCGCAACCGCAACCGCGCGCGCCTGAAGTTCCTCGTGGCGCAGTGGGGCATTGAGAAGTTCCGCAGGGTCCTAGAAGAGGAGTATCTGGACGCGCCGCTTTTCGACGGCCTCCCGCTCCCCATCGCCCCTGGCGACCGCGACCACCTCGGCGTGCACCGCCAGCGGGACGGCAAGTTCTACGTGGGCGTCAAGCCCACCGTGGGGCATGCCACCGGTGAGCAGCTCATCGCCATCGCCGACGTGGCCGAGAAATTCGGAATCAACCGCATCCGCACAACCCCGATGAAGGAGCTTCTCTTCCTCGACGTCGAGGAAGAGGACATCCCCGCCTTGTCCCGCGCCTTGGATGAGACGGGCCTGTACTCCCAGCCCTCGGAGTTCCGCCGCGGCGTCATCTCCTGCACCGGCCTGGAGTTTTGTAAGCTCGCCCACGTGACCACCAAGGCCCGCGCCATCGAGCTCGTCGACGTCCTGGAAGATACCCTCGGTGACCTCGACGTGCCGCTGTCCATCGCCCTCAACGGCTGCCCTAATGCCTGCGCACGCTCGCAGGTATCGGATATTGGCCTCAAGGGACAGATTGTCACTGATGCTGACGGCAACCGCGTCGAAGGCTTCCAGGTCCACCTAGGCGGCGCCCTCGGCCTATCCCCGGACTGGGGCCGCAAGCTGCGCGGACACAAGGTGGTGGCCGATGAAGTGCCCGACTACGTCATCCGCTTGGTCAATAAATATAAGGAGCAGCGCGAAGACGGCGAACAGTTCCGCCACTGGGTCCTGCGCGCGGACGAGGAGGACCTGCAGTGAATTTCCGCCGCCAGCCCAACCCCAACCGCAACCACCCAGCCTTTTGTCCCTACTGTGCCGGAACAAACCTATTTCCCGATGAGGAAGATGATTTTGCCTGGAAGTGCGAAGAATGCCTCCGCATCTTTTCCGTACGCTTCCACGGCCAAGACGATGCCCCCGTAGCGCCCGCGCCGGCGGTCTCCTCCGCGGAGGCGCTGCAGCGCTCTCTCGCTCGCCGCGGCCACTCCACCGCGAAAGCTCACACTTAAGGAAACACACCATGACCGCCCCGACCGCTACCACTGCTTTACTAACCCTGTCACACGGCTCACGCCACCCCGAGGCCGCAGCGAACGTTATGGCTCTGACCCACGCCGCTGGCGAGCTAGCCGGTGTGCCGGCTACCGCCGCACACTTGGAATTCAATGACCCGCCGCTCGATGAGGCGGCGCGCAGCCTAGCAGCGCAAGGGGTACGCGAGGCGGTCGTTGTGCCTTTGCTCTTTACCGAGGGCTACCACCAGCGCATCGACGTTCCTGCCGCTCTGGCCCAGGCCTCTGTGGCGTCCGGAGTGCGCCTTCATCAAGCCCGTGGCCTCGGTACCGGCGAGGACATGGCGCGGTTGCTGGCTGAGCGCGTTCCCGAGGGGACAGACACCGTTGTCGTCTATTCTGTCGGCTCCTCCGATGAGCGTGCCAACGCCGCCGTCGCTGATTTAGCGCGTCGTGTCGGCGAGCTTGCCGGTTGCACGGCGAAGGTCGCCTATGCCACGCGCGGTGAGCGCGAGCCCGTTGGCTCAGATGGCAATCAGGAGGTCGTCGTGCCACTCTTTGTGAGCCCCGGCCTGCTCTTAGATCGCCTCGACGAGGATGCAGGGCGCAGCGATGGGGAGACTCGGCAGATTCTCCCTCCGCTGGGTGAGGCACTCGCCGGCATTGTCTCCCACCGTTATGCGGAGGTGGCCCATGCGTAGCCTCATTCTCATCGCGGTTGCGGGTGCTGCCGCGCAGCTTGTCGACGGTGGCATCGGCATGGGCTTTGGTGTTACCTCCACCACCATCCTGCTGCTGGCGGGTTTGGGACCGGCGACGGCCTCCGCCGTGGTGCATACCTCGGAGCTAGGCACCACCTTGGTCTCGGGAATCAGCCACTGGCGTTTTGGCAACGTGCATTGGCCCACGGTGCTCAAGCTCGGCGTGCCGGGAGGTTTGTCGGCCTTCATTGGAGCGACGGTTCTGTCTAACCTCTCGCTCGAGGCTGCCGCGCCCGTGACCTCCGCTATTCTCGTGGTCCTCGGCATCAACCTCGTCTGGCGCTTCTCACGCCCACGGATCAGTACATCGCAGGAGACCCGACAGCACTCCACTCCTTTTCTCGCGGGGCTCGGCGTGGTGGGAGGCTTTGTCGATGCTTCGGGCGGTGGTGGCTGGGGCCCGATTTCCACCTCGACGCTCATGGCGGTCGGCCGCGAACAGCCGCGGCGCATCGTCGGCACCGTCAACACCGCAGAATTCCTCGTCACTTTTGGCGCCACGGCGGGCTTCATCGTTGGCCTCTGGGAGGAGATCGTAGCTAACGCCGCCGCGGTTGTAGCGTTGCTTATCGGCGGGATGATCACCGCACCGATTGCGGCGTGGCTCATCTCCCGCATTAACCCCACGCTCCTTGGAGGCTTCGTGGGCACGGCTATCGTGACACTCAACATTCCGAAGGCTCTAGGGTGGGCGCTGGCGCATCAGCAGATCCTTCTTCTGCAGGTCGCTGCGCTGGTCCTCGGTGTTGCTCTCACGGTCTGGGCGAACCAGCGCCGGGCCCGGTCTGCACAGAGCTCGGAGGGGGATGCTGCTTCGCAGCAACGCGGTGGCAGTCGTGTCGTTGAAACGACGGAGCCGACCGGCCGCGAGGGCTCCGAAGCTGGCAGCTCTTCGGAATCGGAGGAAGAGCGCGTCGGAGTTGAGTAGAACTCGGGGCTAGAGCCCAGCAACCTCGCCGATGACGATGACCGCCGGGGGAGCCACCGAGTGCTCCTCCATGGTGGCCCCCAGCTCCGCGAGCTCGCAGCTGAAGGCCCGCTCACCATCGAGGGAGCCTTCCTGGATGATGCGCACGGGGGTGTGGGGGGAGAGGGAGGCGTCGATCAGCGCGGCGGCGATGGCGGCCGCGTTCTTGACACCCATAATGACGGATAAGGTAGCCCCGGAACGTGCCAGCGCTGCCCAATCCACCAAGGACTTGGGGTGGCCTGGCGGCAGGTGCCCGGAGACCACAGTGAAGGCGTGCACCACCCCACGGTGGGTCACCGGCGTTCCCGCTAGGGCGGGCACCGCGACAGCCGAGGTCACCCCGGGGACGACCTCCACCGGGATACCCGCTTCGGTAAGCGCCGTGAGCTCCTCGAAGCCACGCCCGAACACGTACGGGTCCCCGCCCTTGAGGCGGACCACGCGGCGCCCCTGGCGGGCATTCTCCACGAGGATCTCGTTGATACGCTCCTGGGCAACCTGGGCGCGGTAGGGGATCTTGGAGACGTCGATGAGCTCCTTGGCGTCAATATCGCACAGCTTATCTAGCTGGGCAGTGGGACCGAGGTGATCGGCCACGATGACCTCGGCTTCCTGCAGCGCGCGCATGCCGCGCACGGTAATCAGATCCCACGCGCCTGGGCCGCCGCCGACAAGGACTACCGGATGAATGCTCATGGCCACTGATCCTAGCTATGCTCGGGCCTATGACTTCCTATGACCCCGAAACCGTGGGCTTCTTTGACATCGCCCACGAAGGCGCCCAAGCGCGCGTGGTGGCTGCATCCGTGCCGGAGCTTGCTCGCGTGCTGGGCGGACTCCGTCCGCGAAGCCTCGTCATCCTTGCCGCCGACCAAGTTTCCCGCGCTGCCGCTCACGTTGCTGTGGGCCTAGCTGAGCCCGCTGAAGTCCCCATCATGGTTAGCGAATCGCTGCCGCGCTTTACTGGTGCCCTCGACGTCGTGGTGGTGGCGGGAGATAGCCCATGGGCGGAGCGCGCGCTGCATACCGCTGCGCGCCGGGGTTCCACGACCATTCTCCTCAACGAGATCGAGGACGCACCCGAAGACGCCATCGTCATAGACACTTTGCCCACCGCCGAAGGGATTTCCCCGGTGCGCGTGATTACAGCTGTGCATGCGGTGTACGCGGTGCTGAGCGAAGACCCAGTTCTCGTTTCTCGTCGCGTGGAGGACGTCGCCGATGCCGTGGACCGTGAGCTGGAAGCACTATCCCCGCAACGTGACTCCACGACGAATCCTGGGCGCGCGTTGCGTGAGTTCGTAGAGGGCGGCCGGGTCATCCACAGCAGCGGGCCTGATCCCTATGCGCTGTCAGAAGAGCGCACGCGCGTGCACCTCGACGCGCTTGTTGCCCGCATGGCCGGTGAGCTGTGGGCAGCCCACGGGCTGGGAGGGACCGTTGTTGACGCGGAAGGCTTAGGGCCGATTCTGCAGACAGACCAGACTGACATCTTCTATGACCCGTTTGAAGCGGAAGAGCCTTTGGTACCCTTGAGAGTTGTTTTATGGGGACAGGAAGAGGCGAACCTTCCCCACTCTTTCGCAGCAGCGAGCGCCGATACCTCCTGTGGGGAATTGGCCCGCGCGCTGCAGCTGATTACGCGCAGTTATGCCGCGACCGCCTACGACGTGAAATAGAAACAGAGGAAGTCAATGAAGTTGCTCACCAGCGCTGCCCGCAACTACTCGTGGGGTTCGCGCACGCTGATCCCCACGCTGCTCGGCGAACCGGAAGCTACTAGCCCGGTGGCTGAGCTGTGGTTCGGCGCGCACCCGGCTGATCCCTCGACGGTGGATGGCGAGAAGCTGGATGAGATCATCGCCGCGGATCCGCAAGGACAACTGGGCAAGCGGGTAGCGGAAACGTACGGCGCCGGACTGCCCTTCCTGTTGAAGATCCTGGCTGCCGCCGAGCCGCTGTCGCTGCAGGCGCACCCGTCCAAGCAACAGGCCGAGGAAGGCTTTGCTCGCGAGAACGCGGAGGGTATCGAACTCACGGCGGCCAACCGCAACTACAAGGATGACAACCACAAGCCGGAGCTCATCGTGGCACTCACAGAGTTTTACGCCATGGCGGGCTTCCGCCCCCTCTCGCAGACCCGCAGCCTCTTCGCGGCTTTGGACTGCGAAGAGCTCGCGCACTACGAGGGCATGCTCGATCCGGACCCCGCTGCCGAAGGCGACAGCCTCCGCGCGCTGTTTACCACGTGGATCACTATCCCCAGCGCTAAGCGCAAGGAGCTTATCAGCGCGGTGGTAGCCGCGGGCGAGCGCCTGCGCGAAAGCCAAGCCGGTGAGCCGTGGATGTCTACCGTGATGGGGACCGTGTCGAAGATCAACGAGCAGTACCCGGGGGACATCGGCGTGCTGGGCGCGCTGCTGCTGAACCACATCGTCTTGCAGCCGGGTGAGGCGATCTACCTCGACGCCGGACAGCTGCACGCCTATGTGTCTGGTCTGGGCGTGGAGATCATGGCCAACTCGGACAACGTGCTGCGCGGCGGCCTGACCCCGAAGTTCGTTGACGTCCCTGAACTGGTCAAGGTCCTGACGTATCAGGCGGCAGAGGATCCGCGAGTGGAGCAAGTAGCGCACGCAGATGCAGCTGAAAAGGAAGCAACAGGCAGCATTACGGGCGCCACGGCGTGGGCCTACCCAGTGCCGATTGGGGAATTCCTGCTGGACCGCGTGGAGCTTTCCGGTGCGGACTCCGCCGAGGTAGACAGCGATGGCCCGATGATCCTGCTGTGCACCGCTGGCGCGGCCACGGTGAGCAACGACGAGGGGGAGAGCGTGGACTTCAGCGCTGGCCACGCCGCATGGATTCCAGCCAGCGACCCGGCTGCCACGATTCGTGCCGCGAAGGCCGAAGGCGCGGAGGTATTTGTCGCTCGCGTCTAGAGCTTAAGGTGCACCTTTAGAGGTGCACCTTTAAGGATGCACCGCTGCCGGTTCGGCGGCGGGTTCCATGGGCTTCTCGCCCTGCTTAACGGCGGTGGGGTTTTCTGCGGACGGTTCCTTCGCGGCGGGGACGTCATCCGTTGGGGCTGCCGGGGTGGGGGCCTCATTGGTTCGGTGCGCCTCGGATTCGCGCGCCAGCTCCTCTAGCGCCTCGTTGCCGTGCTGAGCAGACTCGTCCCACTGCTTTTGCTCGGCTTCGGTCGGCTCACGGTGTTCCGTAACGGAGTCAGGCTCGGCCTCAGGCTTCGGGGCTTCTTGGGCGAGCCCGGCCGGCCGCGGGTTGAAGGAATCAGAAGCCTCGGTGGGTTGCTGCTCGGTCAACTGGGGGTTGTGCTCGCGTTCCCCGCGGGATTCCTGTGGGGCCGAATCCTGCGGTGCGGCAGTCTGCGGCTCCAGGGTGGCCGGCGGTGGCGTTGGCTCGGTGTGCTGCGGGGTAGAGCCAGGTGCCACGGATTCGGAGGCCGTGGACGGGTCAGTCGAGGGAGCCGTCGCTGGGGTGGTAGCAACCGGTGCCGGCGGGTTCTGCACGTTCTGTGTCGCCTGCGGTTGCTGGTTCTGCAGCGAGGAGACGTTATCCGGGCGGTAGACGGCCGTGGGGCCAGCGGGCTCCGTGTTGTTGACAACGGCGTTCGGCGCTAAGTACGGATCCTCTGCCGGTGCAGCAACCGGCGTGTGCGAGTCCTTCGACTGGGTGGTCGTCGGAGAAGCCGTGGTGGTGTAGGAGTGCGTCGCTGATGAGGGCGTGGTGGCTGTGCTGGACACCGCGGTGGCGGCCGAGGGCTTAGCCACGACGGATTCGGGTGCGCTCATGCGCCACACCGCGACGCCCACGGCGACGGCACACAGGAGGCCGGCCGCCACGAAGGCGAGGATGCGGCGTGAACTGCTCGTCATGCGGGGCGCTCTCCTAACTGCACAAAGGTCACAAGTCGGTAACAACGATAGCACGAATATAGGGATAGTAAATGGCCTGGGCAATAATCCCTGTTCATAATTCTTTCTACGATGCAGGCAGGTCGGCGTTACGGAGAACTGTGGCGCAGCTGTAATAAACGGGCTCATTGGCCGAAGCCTTGCATAAGGGCGCCTAAAGAATGGTAGAAATTGGATTAGATAGCGGCTTGGCGGTGGGCGCGCCCCACGACGCCACACTGACCCACCGTGGACACAAGAAAATAGACCCCAACATAAACCCCTATTCGCGTAAAGATGAAGGAGAAACAATGAGCTCATGGGATGAGGACATCTTCGCCGACGAAGTCAACGTCGACTTCTTGGATGAACTGGCAGACCTTGAGGACGAAGAGATCGTTGCCGCGGTCGATGATGCCTGCGCCCTGGCGGTCTCCGGTGAGGATCAGACCGAGGACGAGCAACGCAACGCGCTGGCGGCGGCCACGATCGCCGCGATTTGGGCGGGTGCCCCGTTCAGCGCCGGGGAGGTCGTTGAGGACTACCCGTTCATTCGTGATCTGGCCGGTTCCGGTAGCGAGAACCTCAACGAGCACGCCCTCGAGCTGCTCGAAGGCGTCGAGGAGGACTACGACCTCGAGCCCTTCATCGAGGCGCTGTCCTAGTACGCCAGCATGCTGATCAGTATTGAAGGAATCGATGGTGCGGGAAAGAACACCATCACCCAGCGCCTGCGGGAAGAGCTTGCTTGTGAGGTTTCGGTCTTAAGCTTCCCGCGCTACGAAGACTCCGTGCACGCGCAGCTCGCACAGGAGGCGCTCTATGGGCGCATGGGAGATCTCACCGATTCGGCTTACGGGATGGCCACTCTCTTCGCCCTGGATCGGTGGGGCGCTAAGGAACAGCTGCTCGCCGCCGCCGAATCCACAGACTCCTTGCTCATCCTGGATCGCTACGTGGCATCGAACGCGGCCTACTCCGCCGCAAGGGTGGGCGGGGAGCTCATCGTTGACTGGGTCTACGAGCTCGAATTCGAGCGTTTTGGCCTTCCCATTCCGCAGTTGCAGATCTTCTTGGACACCGACGTCGAAGTCGCCGGCCAACGCGCCGTGGCCCGCGCGGCGGAGGATGAGGGGCGCCATCGCGATCGCTATGAGCGGGATGCGGGGCTGCAGGCCCGCACGGCCGCTGCTTACCGTCGTCTAGCGCAGCAGCAGTGGGCTGGGCAGTGGATCGCCACCGCGGATGCCGATATGATTATCCAAGCTGTCAAGGAGCTTGTAGGAGAACAATAACGTGGCACCAAAAATCTTGGTCGTGGATGATGACCCGGCAATCGCCGAAATGCTCACCATCGTGCTCGAGGCAGAGGGGCTGGAACCAATTGCCGTCAACGATGGTAACGAGGCCATCCCAGCCTTCCGTGAGCACGACCCAGATCTGATCCTGTTGGATCTCATGCTGCCGGGCATGAACGGCGTCGATATTTGCCGTGCCATCCGCACCGAGTCCTCCGTGCCCATCGTCATGCTCACGGCGAAGACGGACACCGTCGACGTGGTCCTCGGCCTCGAATCGGGGGCGGATGACTACATCACCAAGCCCTTCAAGCCCAAGGAACTCATTGCCCGCATCCGTGCGCGCCTGCGCCGGATCGACGGGGGCTCCGGAGAGATCATCGAGGTAGGGGACCTGCTGATCGACGTTCCCGAGCACACCGTCACCCGCAAGGGCGGCGAGGAAATCTCGTTGACCCCGCTGGAGTTCGACCTCCTTTTGGAAATGGCCCGCAAGCCCGGGCAGGTCCACACCCGTGAGGCGTTGCTCGAATCCGTTTGGGGTTACCGCCATGCCTCGGATACTCGCCTCGTCAACGTGCACGTTCAGCGCTTGCGCGCCAAGATTGAGCACGATCCGGAGGATCCACACATCGTCCTCACCGTGCGCGGTGTGGGGTACAAGACTGGAAAAACCGCCGAGTAAAGGACTGCCGCTATTTTTGGTTGGTTAGCGCGAGCCCGGGATGGCATCGTCGAGCGCTGGCGTACGTCACTGCAGACACGCGTGCTGGGCATGATGCTGGTGGCTTCCACGGTGGTCATGATCATTCTGGCCTACGCCCTGGTGTCGGTGCTCACGCAGCAGCTGGTGAGCCAGAAAGAGGACACCGCGCTGCAAGAGCTCGACCGCGCCCGCGTAGCCGTGGAGCAACAGATTGATGCGACAGGAACGGCTAACTCAACGCAGGTGCGCATCAACTCCGCACGCGCCGCACTGGGGCAGATGTCGGCACAGCAACCCGATGCTCAGGCCGTGTACGAACCGGTTCTCCTCGTGGAGAACTCCGACGGCACGGCCACCACCTCGCCGGAGGGCTACCGCATCCCCGATGGCATGCGCGAGCTCGTCGGTCAGGGCCAAGTCGTGCAGCAGTACGCCACGGTGGATCAGCAATCGGGGGCTACCTACAACGCGCTGATGGTGGGCACCCCCATTGAAAGTGATATCCCGAATACCCAGGTCTACCTCGTGCTCTCCATGGAGTCTGAGGAATCGACGATGGCGCTCATGCGCGGATTGCTCTCTGCTGCTGGAGTGGTCGTCGTGGTCCTCCTCGTGGGCATCGCGTGGCTGGCTACCCAGCAAGTGATCGTGCCGATTCGCTCTGCCTCCCGCATCGCGCAGCGCTTTGCCGCCGGCCACCTGCGTGAGCGCATGGTGGTCAACTCGGATGATGAGATGGGCCGCCTTGCCTCTTCCTTCAACGACATGGCGGATAAGCTCTCCAAACAAATCACCCAACTGGAGGAGTATGGCGATCTCCAACGGCAGTTCACCTCCGACGTGTCCCACGAGTTGCGCACGCCACTGACCACGGTGCGCATGGCGGCGGATGTCATTGCGGCGGACGCGGATGAGTTCAACCCTTATACCAAGCGCTCGGCGGAGCTGCTTATTAAGGAGCTGGATCGCTTCGAGGACTTGCTCGCGGATCTGCTGGAGATCTCTCGCCACGATGCGGGCGTGGCGGATCTGTCCACGGCCTCCATCGATATTCGTTCCTGCGTAGACTCCGCACTGAGCCAGGTTGAACACCTCGCCGCCGAGCTCGATGTGGAGGTCATCGTGCATGTTCCGGAGGAACCCGTGGCCGTCGAATGCGATTCACGGCGTGTCGAGCGCATCCTGCGCAACCTGCTCGCGAACGCCATTGATCACTCTGAAGGCAAACCCGTCACCGTGGATATCGGGGCGACGGAGGACGCCGTCGGCATCGCTGTCACCGACTCCGGTGTCGGCCTCAAGGAGGGCCAGGAGGAGTTGGTGTTCAACCGCTTCTGGCGCGCGGATTCTTCCCGTAAACGCCATTCTGGCGGAACCGGTCTGGGCCTTGCCATCGCCCGCGAGGATGCGGTGCTGCACGGCGGTACGTTGGACGCTATTGGCTACTTCGGCGTGGGCTCGCGCTTCCGGCTGATCCTGCCGCGCACACCAGGCCAGACGGTTGAGTCTGAGCCCATCGCTCTGGAGGTGCCGGGCGCCCCGGAGCAGGTCGAGGCAGAAGAACAATCCGCGCTCGAGGTGACCTCGGAGCCGGGCATGCCTGTGTTTAAAGGTGAGTCGGACACAGGAATCGTGTGGCCTTCAGAGCGCGAATCCCGTGGCGTGGACACGCCTTTCAATCACAACACCGTTCCTGATTTCGAGGAGGAGGCCCAGCGATGATGCCGGCCCGCCGCCCACTCGCAGTGTTCAGCTGCGTTGCGCTCATAGCCCTCGTCGGGTGCTCGACCTTGCCGAACAACACGGATCCGCAAGTGATCGGGACTTTCGAACCGCATGACCGGGCAGACGATGCTGTCGTCGAACCGCGTACAGATAGCGAGCCTGATCTCCTCGTGCGTGACTTCTATTCGGCGGTGGCGATTCCCACCGGTAACTACGCCGCCGCCCGCACCTTCCTTTCGACGAATATAGCTAATTCCTGGGACCCCACGGATACCGTTCTGGTGGTGGATTCCATCGATCTCGTGACGTCCAATATGGAAGACGGCGACCTGGAATACTCGGTCCGCGGCAATATTATTGGCCGTTTGGCCAATGGCGGGGCTTATGTCCCCGATAATTCGCGCATCGAAGCAACCGTCCGACTGCGCCAGTTCAATGGGCAATGGCGCATCACGGATTTGCCCACTGGTGCTGTGATTGAGCGCACCGAACTGCGCAACCGCTACCGGCCGCAGTCGCTGTACTTTTTCGATACAACCCAACGCCTGCTGGTGGCGGACCGTCGTTGGCTCTATTCGGGGAAGGAGTCAATCGCCTCGGAGCTAGTGACCCTGCTGCTGCAGGGGCCGTCCTCCGATATCGCGCCGGCGACGTCCACCTTAAGCCCCAAGGACGCTACCTTCTTGGGAATCAACGATGGCGTCTACGAGTTCAGCGGGATGGCAGGAATGACCCAGGAGGAGCGCCTCAAGTTCGCCGCCCAGTTGGTCTGGACCCTCAACAACGCAGAGATCACGAATTCAGTGCGCGCCACCATCGATGGCAGCCCGCTTGTCGACGGCATGGAGGAAATGACCATCGATGACTTTGCTGAGTTCAACCCAGAGGTGGCTGCCCAGTCCGTGCCTAAGCTCTACGCGGTCAATGACGGCTCACTCCTCGAGGTTAAAGGTGAAGGCAGCACCGAGGTGCAGGGAATGGCCGGGCAGATTCACGATATCCAGTCCGCGGACGTCTCCGATGAGGGCATGGTCGCCGCGGTACGCAAGCGCTCTGAGAAGGAGTCACAGCTGGCGATGGGCGAGCTCGGCCACGAGCTCAAGGATTCGGTCAAGGGTGAAACTTTAGCCCGCCCCACCTTCGAGGTGGGAGGACAGGTGGCGTGGACCGTCGTCGACGGCAAGCACGTGGTCCGCGTGACACGCTCGCCGGCCACCGGCGAGCTGAGCACCGCGGAGGTGGACACCTCCGCATTAGAGAACGTGGAAGGCGAAATCTCCGTCATCCGGCTGTCCCTGACGGGAGCGCGTATCGCCATGATTATCGATGGCAGCATTTATACCGGTGTGGTTGCCCGCGCGACGTCGGGTGAGCGGCGCATCGTCAACGTTCACCAGGTGGGCCCAGAGCTGGCCGGCTCTGCTTTGTCGGTGGAGTGGCAGACAGACGGCTCCCTGCTCGTGGGTACCTCGGCGTCGAGCTCTCCGGTGTGGCGCATCGAGCAAGACGGATCTTCGGCCACCACACTGCCCACCGGAAATATCACCGCACCCGTGGTCGCGGTGGCCTCTTCGCCGTCGACGCTTTATGTCACCGATGCGCATGCGCTGCTGCAGCTTCCCGCGGGTGGATCCGAGCGTTCTTATTGGCGTGAGGTCGAAGGCCTGCAGGGAGTGCGTTCCTCTCCGATCATCGCGCGCTAGAGGACAGCTCAGGAGTCAGGCTAGAGTAGGGCGCATGCCGAAACATCGGGGGATAGGGGAGGCCACCGCCGCGCTCGTGGAGCTGTTCCTACCGCGCCCGTGCGCCGGGTGCGGGGGCGAGACCTCTGCGGGTGGGGTGCTGTGCGCAGCCTGCCAGCACCACCTGCGGCAGATACCGCGCCGCGTGGAACGTCCCCAGCCATTAGGTTTTCCGGCGTGGGCGCTCGGACCGTATTCCGATACCCGCCGCGGGGTCATCATCGCGATGAAGGAACGCGGACACCAGGCGGTGCGCGCGCATTTGGGCGCGGTGCTTGCCGCTGGCATCGACTACCTGCGTGCTCGCGGCGACATTCCGGAGACCGCGCTGTTGGTTCCCGCCCCGACACGAGCATCGTCGGCCCGCAAGCGTGGTGGTGATCCGGTGGCCGCGCTGTGCCGGGCGGCGTCTGCTCGGCTTCCTGGTTGGGACGTGGTTAATGCCTTGATGACGGTCGAAGGCAGTGCGGATCAGTCGCAGCTCAACGCCGCGGAGCGCACAGACAATATGCGCAGTGCCGTGCGCTTGCTGCCGTCCGCCCGGATGTTGGCGGGGCGCAGCGTGCTGCTTGTCGACGACGTCATCACGACCGGCGCGACACTCCGCGCCAGCGCCGCTCGCGTGTGGGCCGTCGGGGGTGACGTGGCGGGGGCGATTGCCCTGGCAGACGCGTAGGGTGGAGCGACATCAAGCCTCTGTAGAGGGGGCCAGTGAACCCGTTGGTTATGACCAGTGGTAGCATGAGGGGTGTCACAGGGAAGCGGACACTAAGCCCCGAATCACAGGCTTGAATGAGGTCCGCAGAATGTGCAGTCATTCAGTCCCCACGAGTAAAGGGAGGCATTACATGTCCCAGCAGACCAACGCTCAGGTCACCATCACCGGTCGTAACGTGGAGGTTCCGGAGCACTTCCAGGAACGTGTCACTGAAAAGCTAGCCAAGATCGAGCGCCTTGATCCGACCCTGACCTTCTTCCACGTGGAGCTGCAGCACGAGCCGAACCCGCGCCGCGAGTCTGAGGCAGAGCGCCTGCAGATTACCGCTACCGGCAAGGGGCACATCGCCCGCGCTGAGGCTAAGGAAGATTCGTTCTACGCGGCACTCGAGACCGCTCTGGGCAAGATGGAGCGCTCCCTGCGCAAGGTAAAGGTGCGCCGCGAGAACGTGAAGTCCGGCCACCGCGCTCAGAAGGGTACCGGTCAGATTGCTGCTGAGCTGGTCGCCGAGGCTGAAGCGGCTAAGCCGGGTAAGGAAGAACGCTACATCGATCCGTACGCAGAGACGGTCGAGGACGTTCGCCCGGGCCAGGTTGTGCGCTTCAAGGAGCACCCGGCTACCCCGATGTCCGTGGATGATGCACTCAGCGAGATGGAGCTGGTCGGCCACGACTTCTACCTCTTCATCAACGAGGAGAACAACAAGCCGTCCGTGGTCTACCGCCGCCACGCCTTCGACTACGGCCTTATCTCCCTGACGGACGCTTAAGGGCTAAGCGTCCTAAGGGCTAAGTATTAAGCCCTTCGGGAAAATTATCCCGGCTACAACACGTTTCCCCGCGCTGAACATGCAGCGCGGGGAAACGTGTTTTCGTTTATCGCGACGCAGCTATATTCCGAATTGGCTGGACAGGTGCACTTCGGCCTCAGCTAGCTTTTGCAGTGGCAGCATGAGCAAGGCCACTGGGGCGAACAGAATCAGATCCAGTCCGAAGTTTTCGGTGGGATGCGACCCTGGGCGGTGGGAAGTGGCGATGGCATCCATGGTTCCAGTCATGATCGCGTCATAGGTCCACATGGCGCTACCACCGCGCGGTGCTTCAGAATCATCAGCCACGGCGGCGGGGGCGGTTATGGTGCTCAAAGCTAGGGCTGCGGAGGTAGCGGTAGCTACGGCAATCTTGGAGAACTGCATAGTCATTCCTTTTCTGTCTCGCTCTGCGTCTGGGTGAGTTAGGGAACTTCGGGTTGGGGAAGTGGGCGCCCTTGTCGCGCCCTTACATAAACCTTCGTTGTGAGGCGCGCAACTGTTAGCAGTTGGTTGTTAGCGGTTGGGTGTTGGTGGTTCGTTGCGGTGCCTCGCTCTGTGGTTCTGAGAAAACACAGGATGGGCGCACGAGTGGGCGCGGGCTAAGTATCGGATTTTGCGTTTTGGGTTGGGTGGCGAATCGATACGGAAAAGCTAGTGAGTACAATGGCGACGAGTTAACTTTATTGTCGCGACCAGAAGGACTATCTAGACGTGTTTGGACTTTCCAAGCTGCTCCGTGCCGGTGAGGGACGCACCGTCAAGCGCCTGGCTAAAATTGCTGATGATGTTATTGCCCTAGAAGATAAATTCGCGGCGCTGTCGGATGATGAGCTTAAGGCTAAGACAGACGAGTTTAAGAAGCGTCTGGCGGATGGCGAAAAGATGAATGACATGCTTCTCGAAGCATTCGCCACCGTGCGTGAAGCCGCCTGGCGCGTGCTCGACCAGAAGCACTACAAGGTACAGATCATGGGTGGTGCCGCCCTGCACTTTGGCAACGTTGCCGAGATGCGCACGGGTGAAGGTAAGACCCTGACCTCGCTGCTGCCGGCGTACCTTAATGCCCTGGAAGGCAAGGGCGTCCACATCGTGACTGTCAACGACTACCTGGCTAAGCGTGACGCCGAGATGATGGGCCGTGTTCACCGCTGGCTGGGACTGTCCGTTGGCGTCATCCTCTCCGAGATGCGCCCTGCAGAGCGCAAGGAAGCCTATGCCTGCGACGTCACGTACGGCACGAACAACGAGCTGGGCTTTGACTACCTGCGCGACAACATGGTCCGCTCGCTTGATGAAACCGTCCAGCGCGGCCACAACTACTGCATCGTGGATGAGGTTGACTCCATTCTTATCGATGAGGCGCGTACCCCGCTCATCATTTCCGGCCCTGTCGATGGGTCCTCTCAGTTCTACGGAGTCTTTTCCAAGCTGGCCCCGAAGATGCGCGAGGGCATCCACTACGAGGTGGACCACAAGAAGCGCACCATTGGTGTGCTTGAGGACGGCGTGGAATTCGTCGAAGACCAGTTGGGCATTGAAAACCTCTACGCACCTGAGCACTCCCAGCTGGTGTCCTACCTCAATAACGCGCTGAAGGCGAAGGAGCTCTTCACCCGCGATAAGGACTACATCGTGCGCAACGGCGAGGTCCTCATCGTGGATGGATTCACCGGCCGCGTGCTGGCTGGTCGCCGTTACAACGAGGGTATGCACCAGGCCATTGAGGCGAAGGAAGAGGTGGAGATCAAGAACGAGAACCAGACGCTGGCGACCGTTACCCTCCAGAACTACTTCCGCCTTTACGATAAGATTTCCGGCATGACCGGTACCGCAGAAACTGAGGCGGCCGAGCTGCACTCCATTTACGGTCTCGACGTGGTGCCAATTCCGACCAACAAGCCGAACCAGCGTACCGACCACTCCGACCGCATCTACAAGACCCAGGAAGCGAAGTTCGCTGCGGTGGTCGATGACATCGAGGAGCACGTGGCTGCCGGTCAGCCGGTGCTCGTTGGTACCACCTCCGTGGAACGCTCCGAGTACCTCTCGCAGCTGCTGAGCAAGCGCGGCGTCAAGCACTCGGTGCTCAACGCCAAGCACCACGAGGAAGAGGGCCAGATCGTCGCCCGTGCTGGCCGCCCTGGCACCGTCACCGTGGCCACCAACATGGCCGGCCGTGGTACCGATATCGTTCTCGGTGGCAACCCCGAAGTCATCCTGGATGAGAAGCTGCGGGACCGCGGCCTCGATCCCTTTGAGGACGAGGAGAAGTACCAGGAAGCCTGGGACGCTGAGATCGAACAGGAGAGGGAACGCTCCAAGAAGATGGGCGATGAGGTCCGTGAGGCCGGCGGCCTGTACGTGCTGGGCACCGAGCGCCACGAGTCGCGCCGTATTGATAACCAGCTGCGTGGCCGTTCCGGACGTCAGGGTGACCCGGGCGAGACCCGCTTCTACCTGTCCATGCGCGATGAGCTCATGGTGCGCTTCGTGGGCCAGTCCATGGAGAACATGATGAACCGCCTCAACGTGCCGGATGACGTGCCGATTGAGGCCAAGATGGTGTCGAACTCTATCAAGGGTGCGCAGGCACAGGTGGAGAACCAGAACTTCGAGATGCGTAAGAACGTGCTCAAGTACGACGAAGTTCTTAACGAGCAGCGCAAGGTGGTGTACGCCACCCGCCACGACATCCTTGAGGCCAACGACATCAAGGACAACATCCGGACGATGATCAATGACACCGTGTCTGCCTACGTGGCGGGGGCTACTGCCACCGGTTACGTGGAGGACTGGAATCTCGATGAGCTGTGGAATGCGTTGGATTCCCTGTACGGGCCGACCATGACACATGAGGAGCTCGTTGACGGCACCGAATACGGCGCTGCCGGCGAACTGACCGCGGAGCAGCTGCGCGATGCCCTCCTAGCTGATGCCAACTCCGAGTACGACAAGCTCGAAGACGCTGTGACTGCCATCGGCGGAGAGAACCAGATGCGCAATACCGAGCGCATGATCATTCTGCCGATCATCGACCAGAAGTGGCGCGAGCACCTTTATGAAATGGATTACCTCAAGGAAGGTATTGGCCTGCGTGCTATGGCGCAGCGCGATCCCCTGGTGGAATACCAGAAGGAGGGCGGTGACATGTTTAACGCCATGAACGACGCAGTGAAGGAAGAAACCGTCCGCCAGCTGTTCATGTTGCGCAAGCAGTTCAAGGCCCAGGAAGAGGCGAGCGCAGCGGGTGAAGCAAACGCGGAAGCGGAAGCTTAAATCTGTCGCGGTCTGAAACTTCGCTGATGCGCGAACGCTAGAAAGCGCGGAAAAGTGCTGAGGCGCCGTGAGGGAAGAACTCCCCACGGCGCCTTTTTGTTGGAAGCAGTTAGGTATATACTGTCAAATTATTAATTGTTCTGCTTCGGAAGGTTGAGTTAGTATGCGCCGCTTGTCTCTGCGAGTAGGTCTCTCCGTGTTCGCATCTGCCACTCTGTTGGGCGGCGGCGCAGCTGCGTCAGCTATCGAGCTTGCTCCCGAGGAGCAGTGCCAGCTCTCTTCCGTCTTGAGCTCGCAGGACGATGAGTCCTCCCAGGACGCCGTGCTCAGCTCCCAGGACACCATGGCCACTCAGTGCGGCGCTGTGTCCGCTCCGGAAACCTCCGAGGAAGCTGCAAAGAACCTGCCTGTGGTCGGAGCTACTATGTTTGGCGGTATCAGCTTGGCCCTGGTGAGTGCGTCCGCAGCGTTCGCCGGAATCGATTGGACGCCCATCTTGATCAAACTCGGTTCGCTTTTTTAATCTCCCACAGTTTCCAGCCAAGGTTATCCCTTGGCTTTTTGTTTAGCCTCCCATAGCCTGCCGCTCGCCTCCAGCGATACTGGGGCTGGGGCCGACTGAGAGTAACCGGAAGGAACGTATGTGCCGCCCGGCTGCGGAGCCGGTGAAAGCGCGCTGGTGCGAACCTATCAGCACCGAACCAAAGAACTCGCCGTTTGCGCGCGCATGCAAGCTGGTGAGCGCCATGCCCCCGCGGAGCTCTAACGCTGCATGGGCCTTTCGCCACGCGCGTACATGGGTGATGATTTCTGGGGCAAAGCGCGGGTTGTTGAGATGGCTCATCGGACGCAAAGCGGCGGCAACTTCTAAAACAATGACGACGAGCCCGTGGATCTCGTCACGCGTGGCGAGGTCACCAGCGGTAGGCTCGCGCTCATAGCGGATACGCTGTGGAGCAACATAGAGCTGCAGATGGCTCATGCCGGGGATGGGGGTATACATGCGGAATCCGGTCCTTATCCGCGATGAGCAGCGCGGAGAAAGGCGTTCGGGTAGGAGAAGGCGAGCGGAGGGAAGGAAGCTGGACGCACGTTCATTGTGCCATGCTGGCGCCATCCGCGGCTAGAAGGCGCTGCGCCTTGGCCTGTGGGAGCAGGCGAGCGGTATGTTCGCTATACTTTCGGACGATAAACACAGCTCAATGCGAAGGGTAGATAATATGCGTGGACTCATCGTCGATTTTGTAGGCGTGCTTGACGGCACCGAAGAAGACGTCAAGCGCTGGCGGGAGCTGTTCGCCGCCGCGAAATCCAACGGAGTCGCCACCGCTATTCTCTCTAACGATCCGGGCGGCCCAGGCGCGGAGCACATTCGCGAGTGGGAATACCGCGGCATCGTTGATGCCGTCGTGCTTTCCGGTGAGGTCGGTGCGGAAAAGCCGGATCGTGCTGCCTTCCAGGCTGCAGCGGACGCTATCGACCTGCCGATTAATGACTGCGTCATGGTAGATGATTCCATCGTCAACGTCCGCGCTGCGGTGGAAAATGGCATGGTGGGTATGCTCTACACGGTCTTTGACCGCACCAGCGTGGAAGTCCAGGCAGTCTTCGACATTGAAGGTGAGTTCTAAGTGTCGAAGGATGTGCGCGTCTTCCTGCCAGCCACTTTTGCCATGCTGACAGAGCTGGAAGAAACCGGCCAGCTTGCCGCCCGCAGCGGCTGGGGATTTACAGTAACCCCGGCGCTGCGCGAGTTCTACACCGAGGGCGACGAGGAAGAGATCGAATACTCTGCCTTCCTCGAGGCTTCCATGGCCTCCCTGCGGCTCTTGGCCATCGGCGATGAGGACAAGTTCCCGCACCGCCGAGTCGTCATTTCCGTCGACGTGGACGAGTCCGTAGTGACCCCGAAGCCGGACATGGGTGAACCAGTCGTGGCGCTCAACCCGGCCACTATCACGAAGGACAACCTGCAAGCCATCCACGTGGACATCGAGGAATCCGAGGCTGCCACCGCCAAGGCTATCGCCGCCATCGACAATGCTGACCTCGGCGACGAAGACGCCGAGCTTGCCGTCGGTGATGCCCTGGATAACTTCATGGCCTTCTATGATCCCACTGAGCTGCCCATCCTCGTAGAACTGCTCTAGGATCACCAGCGTTAACAGCCCTAACGCGAGTGGTGGTGCTACTCTAAGCCCTTATTGCCATTGCTTGAGAAAAGGAGCACCATCATGAAGGCAACTCGCCTTGCTAGCCTTATCACCGCTGCAGCCCTGAGCGTCACAACCCTCGTTTCAGCACCAATTGCCGGGGCAGAGGAAGCAGTAGCGCCGGCAGCGCAGACAAATCAGACCGCGCAGGGGAGCTCTGCTCAGGAAGCGGCTCCCAGCGAACCTGACCCCAACAATCCGGACCCCGACATGGCCGTGATGCCGACGACCCCGTGGCTGCGCATCGTTGAGGGCTCCTCCCAAGGGCCGATGGGGGCTATCGTCGCCATCCTCTTCGGAATCATTAGCATCGGCTTCGCCGTGTACAAGGAGTTCGGTGATTACCTGCCCAAGTTGGGCTAAATGCTGATAGTCTGCTGGAGTAAAACTCAGCTCGATCGAAAGGTCCCCTCAGCATGACTTCCTCTCGTCTTCGCCGCGTAGTTGCTACCTCCACCTTGTCCGTCGCACTTGTTGCTGGCGGAATCGCTGCCCCCACTGCGGGTGCGGTGACCACCTCCATCAAGAATGACAAGTGCACCATCACGTTGAGCGAGGACGAAGCCAGCGACCTCAAGAACGCGGAGTCCAAGGACAACGACGTCGACAGCAGCCTGCTGAAGGATGGCCTTAAGATTTCGCCCAAGGACGCGGAGAAGCGTGCTCGCGACGTAGAGAACCAATCGGACGAGCTCTACCGTGCTCTGGCTGGCTATGAGGCAGAGGTCGAGCTCGGTGACGAGGACGCCGTCAAGCGCGCTAAGAACAACATCAAGGTAGCCGAGACTTTCCGCGACATCGCGCCGGAGTACGTCAAGGCTCTCGATGCGTGTGCCAAGAAGGAAGAGTTCAACAAGAAGGCACCGAGCGGTGATAACACCTCCTCCAACATCGACAAGGGTGGCGCCATCATCCTCGGAGTATCCGGCGCCCTGACGGTGCTCTTTATGGCTCTTCGCGCAGCCAGCCCCTTCCTGAAGACCGTCCTGCCGCCGCAGCTGGCGGCTATGCTTCCGGCCTAAGCTTGAGGGCTTAAGGCCTAAGCCCAATCGACGTTGGTGCGCAGGGAGGCCAAAAGGCCCCGCACTGCATCGCGACGGCGTGCAGAAGCAGTGCCTTCCTCGATGTTTAAGTCCAGGCCGCACTCAGGGTCCGCGGGCGGCCCAGCATGTGTGCAGCCGCGCGGGCAGTCCTCGATGGCTTCGGCCAGATCATCGAAGACCTCGATGACGTTCTCGGCATCAATGTGGGCCAAACCAAAGGAGCGGATGCCGGGCGTATCAATGATCCACCCGCCATTCGGCGTGCTTCCTTCCGCCGGCAGGCGCAATGCCACTGACTGCGTCGAGGTGTGGCGGCCCTTGCCCACCGCAGACACCTCACCGGTTTCGCGGTTGGCGTCCGGGACAAGCCGGTTGACCAAGGTTGATTTACCCACACCGGAGTGGCCGATGAGGGCCGTGACATGTCCATCAATTGCGGCACAGACCTGCTCCAGTCCATCGTCGACGCCGGCCTCCACCACCGTGACATCCAAGTCCGCAAACTCTTGGGCAAACGGAGTGGGGTCGGTGAGGTCGGTCTTCGTTAGACATAGGACCGGCTGGATATTGCCGGCAAAGGCCGCGATGAGTGCACGTTCCACGAATCCGGAACGCGGCGGCGGATCCGCCACGGCGCTGACTATGAGCAGGCGGTCCGCATTCGCCACCACGATGCGCTCATAAGGATCGGTATCGTCCGCGGTGCGCCGGAGGACGGAGCGGCGTTCCTCGAGCTTCACGATGCGTGCGAGGGTGTCTTTCTTACCCGAGGTATCGCCCACGACGCCGACGCGGTCGCCGACCTCGACGGGCGTGCGGCCCATCTCTCGGGCACGCATGGCCGTGACGACCGGGCCATCGTTATCTAGAGCGACTCCCCAACGGCCGCGGTCCTTGGTGATGACCATGCCGAACTTGGCATCCTTGTGCTTTGGGCGGTCCTTCGTGCGCGGGCGCGAGCCTTTGCCGGGCCGGATGCGGACATCGGATTCGTCATAGCTGCTTGCGCGCCTAGCCACGGATCATGGCCTCCCACATCCCGGCGAAGCCGGGCAGAGTCTTGGACGTGGTATCGATGTCCTCGACCTCGACCCCTTCGACTGCTAGGCCAATGATGGCGCCGGCGGTGGCCATGCGGTGGTCGGCGTAGGAGTGCCACTGCCCTCCGTGGAGTGGGGCAGGGGTGATGCGGAGGCCGTCGTCAAGCTCGGTGACGTTGCCTCCCAAGCCGTTGATCTCGGTAGCGAGGGCCGCCAGACGGTCCGTCTCGTGACCGCGCAGGTGCGCGATGCCGGTCAACGTCGAAGGCGTGGAGGCCAGCGCGCACAGCGCAGCCACGGTCGGGGTGAGTTCACCGATATCGCCCATGTCGAGATCGATACCGCGCAGACCTGCTAGGCCCTCCTCTGGGCCGGTGACCTTCAGGTACGGATCCTGGCGAGGTGCCTGCGGGACGTACTCAACCTGAGCTCCCATCTGTTCCAAGATGCTGCGGAAAGCGTCACCAGGCTGGTCCGTTTCCTCCGGCCAGTTCGGGATGCTTACGCTGCCGCCACAGGTGGCAGCAGCGGCAAGGAAAGGAGTGGCGTTGGAGAGGTCCGGCTCGATATACCACTCGCGGCCTTCAATCTTTCCAGGGCGCACGACCCAATTATCTTCGCCCGCGACTACATGCACGCCGGCATCACGCAGCATGCCGATGGTCATCAGGATGTGGGGCTGGGAAGGTACGGTGCCGCCTTCGTGGCGCACGCTGAGCCCGTAGCGGTAGCGCGCACCGGCCAGGAGCAGGCCAGAGACGAACTGGGAGGAGGCGGAAGCGTCAATGGTGACCTCGGCGCCCTCTGGGACACCATGGGGCGTGATGGTCAGCGGCAGGCTATCGCCCTTGATGTCAACGCCCAGCTCACGCAGGGCCTTCGTCATGGTGGACATGGGGCGCTTGCGCGCATACGGGTCGCCATCGATGATGACGGGGCCATCCGCCAATGCGGCTACCGGTGGCAAAAAGCGCATAATCGTGCCGGCCAAGCCGCAATCGACGGTCGCCCCATGCAGCTGGCCCGGGGTCACACGCAGGTGCGGGCCCCAGTCGGAGATACCTACGCCCATGGCCTTCAAGGCTTCTTTCATCAGGTCAGTATCGCGGGAGATCAGTGGGTTGTAGATGATAGAGGGGGAGTCAGCCAGCGCGGCGAGGATGAGGGCGCGGTTGGTCATCGACTTCGATCCGGGGACTTCTTGAGTCCAGGACAGCGGGCCGGTGGGTTGGGGAGCACTCCAGTAAGCAGACATGTAGTCCATAATAAAGGGCATGTGCGGAAGATTTGTTCTGTTCACCGAGTCCCTACTGGAGGAAATCGGAGCGTGGGAGTCCATTACGGAAGTTCATGCGCCGGAAGGCCTGCCGCCGGCACGCTATAACATTGCTCCGACCCAGCCCATCGCCATCGTGCGGGTTGCGGAGGAGACCGCCCGTGTGGAGCCAGCGCGCTGGGGACTTATTCCGCATTGGAAGAAAGACCTCGACGGCCCGCCCCTGTTTAATGCCCGCGCGGAGACTGTGGCGCAGAAACCTTCCTTTCGCGATGCCTTCAAGGCGCAGCGCTGCGTCATCCCGCTGGATGGCTACTACGAGTGGAAAGCCGGGGAAGATAAGAAGGCCAAGAAACAGCCCTACTATGTGACCGGACCCGATGGCCTGTTGTGGGCGGCTGGTTTGTGGGCCACGGGGATGGAGAGGCTCTCAGCCACGATGGTGACCACGGATGCCACGGAGGAGATGGCGTGGCTGCATCACCGGCTACCCAAGTTTCTGACTACAGATGAGATCGCACCTTGGCTGGCGGGGGAGGCTCTGTTGGAGCCGAGCTCCGTGCGCGGCTTCCAGGCACACCCGGCGGACCCCGCGGTGGGTAACGTCCGCAACGACTACGCAGAGCTTATCGACGAACCACCGGCCGCCACCCTGTTCTAGTACGCGAGCTCTAGACGGCAGAACTAGTCGGCGAGCACGTCGGCGAAGGAGAGCTCCAGGACGCGGGGGAGATCCTCCGGGTTCATCTCGATGTCGAGGCCACGCTTGCCGCCGGAGAAAAAGATGGTGTCGAAGAGTAGCGCCGTCTCGTCAACAACGGTGGGCAGGACATGCTTGTGCCCTAACGGGGAGATGCCGCCGGGGATGTAGCCGGAGGACTTGGAGGCGTCGGCAGGCGCGGCCATTGTGGCCTTGGACGCACCGAAAGCGGCGGCGGCCTTCTTGAGGCTGAGCTGGTGGGTGACCGGAAGGACGCAGACGGCAAGTTGGCGTTTGGGGCCTTTGCCGGCGCTCAGATCAATGACGAGGGTTTTGAAGATGCGTTCAGGCGCAACATCGAGGGCCGCAGCGGCTGCCTCGCCGAAGTTTTCGCGACCGCCGTCGAAGGTGGAGACGCGGTGGTCAATACCTGCCTCTTCGAGGAGTTTGAGAGCGGGGGTAGCGGCACGCGGGGTCTTCTTAGACATATAAACCACCCTAGTCCGGAGCGCTAGGATGGTCGGTATGGCCACAGAAACGACGAGCGAGACGCTTCAGAAACAGCGGTTGTTTGAGGAGCAAGCCTTGCCCTTGCTGGACCAGCTCTACGGCGGAGCGATGCGTCTGACGCGGAACCCGCAAGACGCGGAGGATTTGATCCAAGAGACCTACCTCAAGGCCTTTAGCAACTTCGATTCCTTCAAACAGGGCACGAACTTGAAGGCGTGGCTGTACCGCATCATGACGAATACCTACATCAACTCCTACCGGAAGGCCAAGCGCCGCCCGGTGGAATCCTCCGCGGATGAGCTTAGTGACTTTCAGCTGTATACCACGTCCGGGCATGATTCCACGGGCCTGGAATCAGCGGAGGTCGAAGCACTCAAGCAGATGCCGGATTCGGAGATTTCCGAGGCCATGAATGACCTGCCGGAGGACTACCGCATGGTGGTGTACTACTCGGATGTGGTGGGTTTGGCTTATAAGGAAATCGCAGAAGTGATGGGCACCCCGTTGGGGACGGTCATGAGCCGCCTCCACCGCGGAAGAAAACTACTCCGCGCGGCGTTGAAGGACGTAGCACGAGAAAAAGGCATTGGTCGCAACCACCCAGAGATGGAGGAGAAGTAATGGAACGCGCAACAGGACGCAATTGCGGTGCGTGTAACTCTCCCGAGGTTGAAGCGCTCTTTCGGGAGCTGTTCGATGAATCAACGAGCTATGCGCGAGCACTGGAAATCCGCGAGCACCTCGCGCAGTGCGATGCCTGTCAGCAACGCGTAGAGAGTGAAGAAGTAGTCCGAGCGCTTGTGCGCAAATGTTGCGGGGGACAGGCTGCACCGCAGTCACTGCGCCAGCGCATTTGCGTGGAGATTACGCGGACTGAAATCACCTGGGGCTAGGGCGGCCAAGGCCAAGTTAAATAGGCCTCGGCGTATAAGCAAAGGGCTCGTTCCCGTCCTCGGAATGAGGAAGGAAACGAGCCCTGAATGCTGACGTTATGCGTTAGGACGCTTGCCGTGGTTAGCGGACTTCTTACGGCGATCCTTGCGCTTACGGCCACGCTTGCTCATCGCGTACTCCTTCTGTTAAGGGTAAATGAACTTATTTAACTGTAGCGGCAGGGTATGCCGGAGTGTTAATCGGGGGTGTGCCTTCTGAGGGGTCTTTAGGCGGAAACGCGAGCGCGGGCGCGGCTGCGGTTGCGGCGCTTGATGGCGCGGCGCTCCTCCTCGGAGAGACCGCCCCAGACACCAGCGTCCTGGCCGGATTCCAGGGCCCACTTGAGGCAGGAAGAGGCAACTGGGCAGCGGTTGCAGACCAGCTTGGCCTTAGCGATCTGGGTGAGAGCAGGGCCGGAGTTACCGACAGGGAAGAAGAGCTCCGGGTCTTCGTCGCGGCAAACAGCTTCGTGGCGCCAATCCATGATTGAAATCTCCTAACAAATTTTTGACAGCAGTGGGTGAAAGTAGGCGCACCTAGGACAGTTCACAGCTGTGAACTGTTCCGAGTGCTACGGGGTGAAGTGGACTGGTCTGCGGTCAGTGGGGCCCTGTCTCGAGTTGGGGCCAGCGTCGACGCCGCCGTGGTTCACTTTCTGTTAACTCGAAGTTTGCTCCGAGTTATGAACTGATTTAACAGCTCGTTGTTTTTGCTACCTGAGAATAATGACACGTTTACTCAAAGTCCGCTAGGGGTAAAGGGTAAAAAGTGTCCAAAGTCACTAAAGAAATGTCGTCGGTTTAGGATTTACTAATGGGTTGAAGGCTGTAAGAAGGCTGTCAATAATTCGTCTACCAGCGTTGATGTGGGTAAAACTGTGAGTGTGGTGACCTGGATCGCGTCAAATCCATATTCAGTCCTCTGCCCCCGAAAACCCTGTGTGAGGGAAGGCCTAGCTGAATGCCGAGGACTGTGTCTGCGGGGCGGGGGAGTCTGCGGTGTGGAGATGGCCTAAACCGAAGGGGTAAGAAGTAGACTAAGCGGCCGTGAACAAGAAGAAGAAACAGTCCTCGACTACGTCACCTCGTACCAGTGGGAATGGCGCGCCGGCTTCAGTCATCGCGGCTGCGGGAATCGCGGTGGTTCAGTCCATCGCCGTAATCATCTTTGGCATTTTCCTCATCGTCCGTGAGGTATCTGGTGCTGAAAACGACTCGATGGTTTCGGACTCAGGCGCGACAGGCTTCGTCGGCCTGGGCACGGCCATCTTCATTTTTATCGTCTTCGGCTTTGTCATCGTCGGCTCCTGGGCCTTCGTGAAAGGCAAACGCTGGGGGCGCGGGGCCATCGTGCTCGTGGAATTCATCCTGGGCGCCATCGCCTTCCAGATGTTTAGTGGGGGCTCGGCCCTGCTCGGTGCGCTAACCCTAGCGAGCGCCGGGTTGGTGCTGTACCTGCTCATGGTGCGACCCGAGGCAGCGCAATGGGCTGAAAGCCACTTCTAGGATGCCTTGAGCGCCACGGCCGTGTCCCCGCGCTGTTCAACGATGACCGTGCCAGACAAGGTCAGCGAAATCGGGCCTGAATAGCCATCACGGTCGACGGGGATGGTGCGCTCCGTCTTACCGGTCGACCAATCCACCACGTCGATCCCTTCTTCAGTGGGCACGAGAACGCGTTCGTCAACGGCTACGCCGGTGCCCAGCGCTTGCTCTAAAACGTGGTCAACCTTGAGCTGAGTTGGCGTAAAGAGGTAGAGGCGCTCGCCATCAAACCACGTCATGTGGTGGGGCAGATCGGCTACGGCAGGAGCAAAGGGGGAGGCGGAGTTGGTGATGGACGTCGAAGGTTCCACGTCCGTGGACGACAGCGCTTCACCCTCAAAGTTATAGGACACAATGCGAGGCGTATCGCCCGGCAAGAAGACTGCGGCCGCCTCCTGACCGTAGGCGACGAGGCGCGCGCCCGGATCCTCGATCTTGATGTCTTTGGAAATCTCCGGGGAGCGGGAATCCTCCGGTGTGGCGGTCTGGATACGCAACCACGTGGCATCCGGGGAATCCGGGCAGGATTCGGTCACTGCCATCGTCTCGGTACGGGTCAGCGCTGATGTGATGGCGCAGTCCTCGTGGGGCTGCATGTTGGGTTCCTGCTTGGCATCGACATCGCCGTACTCCACCGTGCGCACGAGGTCGGAGCGCCACAGCTCTACCCGCTCGGCGGAGACCGTTCCCACGCGGTCGTTCGAGACGATGGGGACCACCTCGTCGGAATTGCGGGCGCTGCGGGTATCGGAATACTGGCCGGAGGCAGCATCGATCGCCACCACATCACCGCAGCCGTTGCCCGAATCATAGGAAGCGACAATCTTGTTCCACGCCGTGCCGAGCGAACACAGGTCGGCATCGCGGCGCTCATAGGTCCACACCTCATCGCCGGCAGCATTCGTGGCGCTCAGGGTGTCGCCGTCATGGGTCACCAGCAGACCCTTCGACGACACAGCCCGGGCTTGGCCCGGGACTAAGGCGTTGGGCAGGCTGAAGGATTCGGTGAGGGAGTTCGGGACGGCGGTGAAAAGCGCTGGCTCGGCGTTGGCAGCAGCATCGACTGCCGGGGTGAGCTCAGCTTTGTGGATCGGTGCGGTGATGACCGCACCGCCGATGGCGATGGCGCATACCGCGCTGATCGCGCCCACGGCAATCCAGTCCGCCTTCGTGGAACGCAAAATGGGTGCCTTCTTCGCAGCGGCGTTGTCGACCGGGGATTCTTGGGCGTGCTCGGTGCTCATCGGCGTCCTCCTTGGCGGGGATTGCGTTTACGGGAACGAGTGCGGCGCGAAGCGCGGGCTGAGCGCGTGGATTCGCCACGCGGGGAGCTTCCACGCGGGGAGCCCGAGCGCCGGGGTCCACCCAACACCTTGGTGGGTGGGCCGACCGTATCGGCAACCCCTTCCGGAACATCAAGTGCTTCCATAAGCTCCGGAGAAGTGCTGAACCACTGCGGTGGCTCCGCCTGGCCCAAGTCGAGCTCATCGTTGATGACCTGCCACTTGCCCAGCTCGTCGTAACCGACGAGGGTCACCGCCGTGCCCGTATGGCCGGCGCGGCCGGTACGGCCGATGCGGTGAACAAACGTCATTGGATCGTCCGGAACCTGATAGTTGATGACGTGGGTGACATCATCGATGTCGATGCCGCGGGCAGCGACATCCGTGGCCACTAGAATCTCCACGGTGCCGTCGCGGAAGGCATCGAGCGAGCGCTCGCGTGCTTTTTGATCCATGTCGCCATGAACCGCGCCCACCGCGAACCCGCGCTGCGCCAGCTCCTCCGCGACGGCGGCCGCCGAGCGCTTCGTGCGCGTGAAAATGATGGTGCGCCCGCGGCCGTGGGCCTGCAGGACCTTTCCCAGTACCGCAATCTTGTCCATGCGGTGCGCTTGGAAGGTGACCTTGCGGGTGGAGGCATGGGTCTGCTGGGCGTCGGCAGATTCGGCACGGATATGCACCGGCTGGTCCAGGAATGTGCGAGCCAGCGTCACGATGGGGCCAGGCATAGTGGCGGAAAAGAGCATGGTCTGGTGCGGGTTGCCGTGCAGCAGGGAGAGAATCTTCTCGATGTCCGGAAGGAAGCCCAAGTCCAGCATCTCGTCGGCCTCATCCAATACAAGAACGCTGACCTGATCGAAGGATAAGTGCTTCTTCTGGCAGAGATCGAGGAGGCGGCCCGGGGTGCCCACGACGACGTCCGCGCCTGCGTTGATCTGTTTGATCTGCTCCTCATAGGGGCGGCCGCCGCACAAGGTGATGACGCTGAGCGGCAAATTCGCGGCAGCGACCTGCAAGTCCCCGCTGACCTGGATGGCTAGCTCGCGCGTTGGCGCAATGACCAGCGCGCGGGGGGTTCCGTCAAGCTCTGGGATGTCGGCGTCATCGAAGACGCGATCGAGAAGCGGTACACCGAAGCCGTAGGTCTTTCCCATGCCGGTGCGAGCTTGACCAATGAGGTCCTGGCCATTGAGAGCGATGGGGAGCGTGAGCTCCTGGATGGCGAAGGTGTGCGTAATCCCGTTGTCAGCGAGGGCATCGCAGATCTCTACGGCGACGCCGAGCTCGGCAAAGGTAGGGGATTCGCGGGATTCGCGGGAAGATTTCGGGGCAAGCACACCTTGATAGTAGAGGACGTGGCTATAGTGGGGCCATTAGAGCGCCGGGGGCGCAGGCCTCACGGCACCGATTAATGACAACGATCTAAGGGAGACACACCACATGGACATCAAGTTTGGTTTTGCCGATACCGCCCGCGAACTGGTTATTCATGCCGAAGGCGAGCGCGAAGAACTGACCCAGACCATTAACAATGCCTTGGCGGAGAACTCCACCCTCGAATTGAAGGACACCAAGGGCCGCTCCTACATTGTGCGCACCGAGCGAGTCGTCTACGTAGAAATCGGCACTGCACGCGCCCACACCGTCGGTTTCGCGGGCTAAGTACGCGCGCGCCGTCTCAGCGGGTAGCCTAAATGGCCATGGAGAATCCCGCGGATCTTGGACAGCACCCACAGCGCCTTTCAGCGGTGGAGCGTTTCGCTCGCGAGTATGGCTGGTGGCGCGTGGTGGCGATCCCCGTCATGGTCGTCATCACCGTGTGGGTGCTCGTTGACGTTTTCCGCTCCCCAGCTCAGGAGGCGGACGTGACGGCGGCAGGGGAGACGTCGACAAGCAGCGCTACCGCAACCCCGTCCCTGCCCAAGGGGCCCGATCCTGCCAACGCCAGTGCGGTCGCTGCTGCCAAGGATGGCTTGCCCGCCGGCGGTGCCTTCACGGAGCAAGGTGATGAAACCTACCGCGATGCCGGCCCTTCCACCATGCACGCGGGCAAGGGTGGAAAACAGACCATCCGTTTTTCCGTGGAGATCGAAAATGGCGTGGACACCTCCGCCTACGGTGGGGATGCTGCGGTGGTCGCTCTGGTCGACGCCACCCTGTCCGACCCCCGCGGGTGGACCGCCAACGGAGACTTCGAATTCATCCACGTCAAGGCCGATGACAACCCAGATACGCACATCCGTCTGACCTCGCTGGGGACCACCGCAAAGCTGTGCGGTGCACAGCTGGAATCGGAAACCTCGTGTCACACGACGATTACCGGTGAATCCGCGGTCAACCTCAACGAGTCTCGCTGGGTGCGGGGCGCTGCACCGTTTGAGGGGGATTTGGGCAACTACCGCCAGTACCTGATCAACCATGAGTTCGGCCACGCCATTGGTTACGCGGCCCACCAGCCCTGTGGTGGCGAGGGTAAGCTCGCGCCCGTCATGATGCAGCAGACGCTGAGCCTCAACAACGGGAAGCTCTTTGAGAAGGAACCAAACGAGGTGTATCCGGACGAGGACGTCACCTGCGAGCCGAACCCGTGGCCCTACCCGAATCCGGCTAATTCTGATCACGCCAAGCCCGAGTAAGCCGCTCGAAATTTAAGGACTATTTCCCCCATGCCACTGCCACCTGAGCCCGTTCTTGCCGCCTTCAACGCCGAGTTTCACCCGCGCCGAACGCAGGGAGAGCTCGTGGGGTCTGCCTGGGATAACGGGATTCGCGTCGGGGATATCGTCTTTGCCGAGGCGCGGCCGTGGACTGGTTGGTCCGCTAAGGTACGCGAGAAACTCAGCGTGCCGGGAGCGCGTATCGCCCGCCCGGTTCTGACCGCCGATGGGCGCTACACAGCCGCTGGGTGGAAGGCCACGCAATTCGTGGACGGTCAGTTGCGAGGGCGCATCGATGAAACCGTGCAGTTGGCGCTTCGCCTTGATGACGCCCTCGATGTGGCCCCGCTGCCCACCATGGACCGGCGCGAGGACGTGTTTGCGCGGGCGGAGCGGGCCGCGTGGGAGGAGAGCGGCGAGGCCTATTCTGATGCTGAGCTTGCGCACCTCCCGTTGGTCACCGCTCACATGGATCTTCTGGGAACCACCATTTTTTCCGGGGCCAATCCGCCGGCGTTGATTGATATCGTGCCTTCTGCCGCTCCGCGTCCGGCGGGCTGGACTGCAGCGATAGTCATGGTGGATGGTCTGATCGCGGGGGCGGTCGATGGTGATATTTGCACCCGCTTTGCGTCGGTGCCCGGAATACAGCAGCTCTTGCTGCGTGCGGTGGCGTATCGCCGTTACGTCAATATCCTGCACCCGCGCTCCAAGGCGACCGTGCGTTCGAACATAGAAAGGGTGGAAGAGGCCCTCGTGTCCGCGGCATCTGACAGACTGTAGGGCGTGAAGTACAGCAGCGAATCCCCCACACGTTCCGGCGTCACGCTTCCTCCCTCGCCGGATGTCCGCCTTGTTCCCCGGAACCGCCGGGCCACGTCGCGCACATGGGATGTACCGGTGCCCACGGAAGGCACGTGGCGGGTGCTCGGCGCGGCCGGGTCCGGAGTATCGAGCCTGCTGATCGACGTGGTCTTGGGCCAGCTCAACGCCGGGGCCGATGCCTCCGGCATCCTCGTCGTCGCCCCGTCCAAGGAATCCGGTTCGCTGCTGCGCAGGGAATTAGCAGAAAACCTCGATGATTATGCGGCGCAAACATCGATGGTGCGCTCGGTGCACTCTTTGGCCTTTGCATTGCTGCGCCAGAGCAGCGAGGAAGAGCTGCGCCTGATTACCGGCGCAGAGCAGGATGCGGTCATCCGCGAGCTGCTCCAAGGCCATGCTGCGGATGGCAGGGGTGCGTGGCCGGAGGAGATGCGGCCGGCCCTGGAGTACGTGGGTTTTGCGCGCCAGTTGCGTGACTTGTTGTTGCGTGCCATCGAACGGGGGCTGGGCCCGACAGAGCTCGAGGAGCTCGGGGAGCGCCATGCTCGGCCCATGTGGACTGCTGCCGGCGAGTTCCTGCGCGAATATGAGCGGACTCAGGCGCTGGCGGGTTCGCATTCCTATTCCGCGGCAGAACTGGTCAGCCAGGTGCTTTTGCGCCCTGAGCTACTGCGCGAGCACCCGTGGCACACCATCGTGGTCGATGACGCCCAGTTGCTCGATCCGACCTCCGGCCAGCTGATCGCGGAGTTGGCGAAGACCGCCCGCCTCACCGTGATTGGTGGTGACCCCGACCAAGCGGTCTTTGCTTTCCGTGGTGCTAATTCGGAATTCCTCACCACGTGGGAGGCGGAGAACGAGCTGTGCTTAGACTCGACGCACCGCACTCCCTCCCCGGCCTGCGTGAGCGTCGTGGAGTCCCGCGGCACCTTGCGCGATGTCCTGGCCAACACGGTTCGCCGCCGGCACCTCGAGGACGGTGTGGACTGGCGTGATATCGCTGTCATCGTGCGCTCTACTGGGGATATCGGCCCCGCCCGGCGCACGCTGCTGTCTGCTGGCGTGCCGGTGCACATCAACCCCACGGACGTGGTGCTCGCTGAGCAGCGCTTGGTCAAGGCGGTGCTTCTGGCTCTGCGCGCCCTGGAGAATGAGCTTGAGCCCGTGGAGCTCGAGGACCTGATTACTGGTCCCGTCGGCGGCGCTGATCCGGTGACGCTGCGCCGACTTATTCGGGGCCTGCGCCGTTGGAAGCCTGAGCAGCGCGGTATGGACACGCTGCGAGAGCTGCTGGATGGTGAGTTGCCGGACTTCAACAACCTCCTGACAGAGCGCGAAGAAGCGATCCTGGCCCGTATTCGCGGGGTGCTATCCGCCGGGCGCGCGGCCCTGCACGTAGGCGCCGCAGTCGAGGAGGTTCTCTGGGAGGTGTGGCAGGCCACCGGTTTGGACACGCGCCTGCAGGCGGCAGCCCTGCGCGGCGGTGCTGCGGGTTCGCAGGCGGACCGAGACCTGGATGCCATGATGGCGCTGTTCGATGCCGCCGGTGACTATGCCGAGCGCCGCCCGGCGGCCTCCCTAGAGTCCTTCATCGTGCACATCACGGAGCAAGAATTGCCCACCGGCGTGCGAGATCGTCGCTCGGCGCTGCCTGATGCGGTAGAGATCCTCACCGCGCACGGCGCGGTGGGCCGTGAGTGGGACACCGTCATCGTGGCGGGCGTTCAGGAAGGAACGTGGCCCTCGGTAGGGGAGACGGGCTCTCTTTTCGGCCAGGAAGACCTCATCGATTTGCTGGATCGCGGCATCACACCCGGCACCCCAGTTAGCCACGTGTCGGGGCGCTTGGCGGAGGAGCGCCGGCTCTTCCACGTGGCCACCACGCGCCACCGATGCCGCCTGCTCGTCCTCGCGGTGGATTCGCCGGAGAGCGATGTGGCTGAGGAGCCGTCGCGCTTCATCGATGAGTTCCTGTCCGCTCGCGGTGTCGATGTTCCGGGATCACAAGCGCGCCGGGAAGCGGGTAAGCGGCTGGCGCGCCAGGCCTGGCCACGCGAGCTGGGCCTCGAGGTTCCGGAACCGCATCCAGTGACGTTGCCCAGTGCGGCTAGTGGGGAGGAAGAGCTCGATCCCCTTGACGTCTCCGTGCTGTCGGTGCCCGCCTTCGTGGCGCAGCTGCGGCGTTGCGCTACCGATCCGGAGACGGGTGAGGCCGAGCGCTCCCAAGCGGTGCGGCAGGTGGCCCGTCTGGCGGAGGCTGGGGTTCCGGGGGCGCACCCGAATCAGTGGTGGGCCGCCCGCGGCGTGGCCTCGGAGCTGCCGCTGCATGGTTCCAGTACCGTGTCGCCGTCCCGGGTCGATGCCCTGCTCACGTGTCCGCTCAACGCGGTGCTCGGGCAGCTCGTGGAAGATGACTCAGCGGATATCAACCTCCTGCGGGGAAACTTGGCGCATGCTTTCCTAGAGGCGCTGGGCCGGGGAGCAGCCGCAGAACCCGCGAAGCAGCTCGTGGTTGATGCCTTCGCTGCGCTGCTCGATGGCCCCTCATGGCGCCGCGAGGCTGAGCGCGCGGACTTTGAGCGCCTCATCGACCGCACGCACGGCTGGGTGCTCTCGAGCTCGACGTCACTCGAACCCGTCGGCGTTGAGGTCCCCGTCACCGTGGACATCGGCCCCGATGTCACCATTCGTGGGTTCATCGACCGGCTGGCGAAGGCCGGTGAGGACTACGTTGTGGTGGATCTCAAGACCGGAACAACGGTTCCCTCTAAGGCCAGCGCCCAGGACAATACCCAGCTCATGACGTATCAACTGGCCCTGGCACACGGTGAACTCGTCACGGCACCAGCAGACTCTGACGGCGAGCCTCAGTCTGTATCCATCCGGACCGGTGCCGGCCTGCCGCGTGGCGGCGGCGTGCTGGTGTACCCGCGATCCAGCGCTGCCTCCGTGTCCACCCGGGAACAAGCCACCAAGCCCCCGGAGGAACTCGAGGAATTTGCGCAGGCGCTACCTGCACTTGTAGCCGAGCTGCGCGGACCGGGGCTGACCGCGCGTGAAAACGCCGATTGTGATCGGTGCCCGATCCGCCCTATTTGCCCTGTGATGAATGAAGGAGCTCTGGTGACCGATGCCTAAGAACCCTACCCAACACTTCAGTCCTGAGGAGCTGGCCAGCGCGCTGGGGAAGCCTTTTCCTCCCACCGCAGAGCAAGCCGCAGTTATCGATGGTCCACTCGGGCCGAAACTGGTCGTGGCCGGCGCGGGCGCTGGTAAGACGGAGACGATGGCCTCGCGCGTGGTGTCGCTCGTCGCAAACGGGTTGGTGCGGCCCGAGCAAGTCCTGGGCCTGACCTTTACCCGCAAGGCAGCCCAGCAGCTGGAGCAGCGCATCCGCCGCCAGTTGCTGACCCTGCGTTCCTCAGGAATCCTTGCTCCGGGCAGCCCAGCGGCAGAGGCAGTGGAGAATATCGCGCCTAACGTCTCCACCTATGACTCCTACGCGGGTGATCTGGTCCGCGAGTATGGCTTGCTCATGCCGGTGGAGCCGAATGCCCGCATTATCACTGAGGCGGAGCGCTATGCCATCGCCCACGAGGTCGTCAGCAACTACACGGGCTCGCTGAGCACCGATAATGCCGTGGCCACGGTCACCGCCACCTTGCTCAAACTGGCAGAGACCATGGACGGGGAGCTCAAGGATCCCCATGATCTGTATGAGCACGAGGACATCTTCCGCAAGACCGCTGAGGACCTAGAGAAGAGCAAGAGGACCAGCAGTGAGTACAGCCAAAAGCTGCAGGGATACCTGGATACCCAACGCCTGCGCCTGGAGTACCTGCCCTTGGTGGAAGCACTGAAGAAGGAACAGGCGGAGCGGGGCGTCATCACCTTCGGCGAGCAGATGTCCATCGCTGCCACCCTGGCCAAAAACTTCCCCCTCTTGGGCGAGCAACAAAGCGCGCGGTATCGCGTGGTCATGCTGGATGAGTACCAGGACACTTCCCACGCGCAGCGCATCCTGCTGCGTTCCCTCTTCGGTGGTAAGCGCGAGGGGCTCTCGGTTACCGCGGTCGGTGACCCCATGCAGTCCATCTATGGCTGGCGCGGGGCGACGGCGGAAAACCTCGAGGCCTTCGTCACGGACTTCCCGCAGGCTGACGGCACCCCGGCGCCCAAAGACCAGCTGACCACCTCCTGGCGCAACCCCTCGACGGTGCTGGGAATGGCCAATGACGTGGCCTCGAAGCTCTTCTCCGAAAGCCCGGGTGAGCGGCCGGTGAATGAGCTATCGCCGAAGCCCACCGCGCCGGCAGGCACGGTGGAGCTGGGCTATTTCGCCTCCGAAGATGAGGAACGAGACTTCATCGCAGAGCACCTGCGTCAGCTCTATGAGTCCACGCCGGAGGGTGAGGACTTCAGCGCCGCAGTACTCGTGCGCACCAATAAACAGTCGCCGTTGATCGCCGCGGCCCTGGACAAGGCCGGGGTCCCCAACGAAATCTTTGGTCTCGGCGGGCTGCTCTGGCAGCCGGAGATCCAAGACCTCGTAGCGGTGGCCACCTTGCTGGTGCGTCCGCAGGACACCGCGGCGGCGCTGCGCGTGCTGACCGGGCCGATGTGCGGCCTAGGTATCGCCGACATCCAGGCGCTGCATTCGCGTCAGCGCAACCTTGCCGGTGCTGCGGAGGGGCGCACACGCTGGGAGGGCGGTGATCCCCTGGAGCACCTGGCTACCCAAATCGAGGACATCACCGCAGAGGGGCCTGACCAGGTGCTGGGGCTTGCCGACGCCCTCGCAGACCTCGGCGAACGCGAGCGCTACAGTGCCGAAGGCCTAGAGCGCATGGAAGAGGTTTCCTCCAAGCTGCGCTACCTCCGCACCTATTCCCTGGGAAAGTCGCTCAACGACATTGTCGCCGATATTGAGTTGCTCTTTGGTCTGCGTACCGAGGTCTTAGCCTCCGGGAAGCCAGGCGGGGCAACACACCTCGACGCCTTCGCCGACGTCGTCGCTGGTTTCCACGGGGAGGGCCTAGCCGGGCTCCTGGACTATCTTGAGCTGGCTAAGGAGAAGGAAGACGGCCTTGAGTTGGGAGAGGTCCCGCTCGTGCGCAACCGCGTCCACATCATGACGGTGCACAAGGCTAAGGGCTTGGAATGGGAACACCTCTGCGTGGCACACGCGGATTCCACAAGCTATAAGGCGCAGGCGGAGACTTTCCTGACCAAGATCGAAAAAGCACCGGGTGATGAGGATGTCATCGATGTCCCCGAGGACGCGGTGACACGCTCCGACTTCGACAAGGCGTGTGAGGCTTTCAAGGAACAAAACCGCGAGTTCCAAGCAGAGGAAGCAGCCCGCCTGTTCTACGTGGCAATGACCCGCACCGAGTCCACCCTGACGGTGACTGGCTCCGGAACCAATAAGGCGAAGGGCAAGAGCAAGAAGGGCCCGTATTCCTACCTGCAACTGCTGGCGGATAAGCACCCAGAGCTCGTCGTCCACTGGGAGGTCCCCGAGAACCCCGTGGAAGACGAAGAGCGTTCTGTTACGGAGGCCTCCTTCCCTGCACTAACCCCGCAACCGGAAGCGCTCAAGGCCGCAGACGCGGTGCGCGCGGCAATGGAGAACCTGCCACCGCTGCGCGATGGCGAGGTCTTTGGACTCTGGGAGCAGGAGGCGAGCGCGCTCATCGAGGAACACAAAGCCCTCCAAGCCCCGGTGGTCGATGTGGAGCTGCCTGGCGAGTTGACAGCCTCCGACATGGTGGCGATGTCAGCGGATCCCACTCAGTTTGCCCGCCGCCAGCGCCGCCCCATTCCCTTCAAACCTAACTCCTATGCCAAGCGCGGCACCGCCTTCCACGCCTGGCTGGAGGATCGGTTTGGGGCGCCCGCCTTGCTGGGGGAGGACGAGCTGCCCGGCTCCCACGATGAGCCGGACCACGACCTGGAATCACTCAAAGAGTCTTTCCTAGATTCGGAGTGGGCGCAGCGCACACCTGCCTATGTGGAAGCGCCTTTTGAGATCACCATTGGGGACTCGGTCGTCCGCGGCCGCATGGACGCGGTCTTCCAACAACCGGATGGTTCCTGGCTCATCGTGGACTGGAAGACTGGCCGCCGCCCGCAGGGCGCTGCACTGAACTCGGCGCAGATTCAGCTCGCCGTGTATGCGGAGGCATGGCGGCGTATTCACGGCGTGGAGACCGTCCGCGCGGCGTTCTTCTATGTGCATGAGAACTACCTTTTGGAGCCGGATGACTTGCCCACTGGAGCACGGCTGGCTGAGCTTTTAAGCTCTGCAGTTTCCACGCCACCAGGGTTGAGTCTAAGGTAGTCTCACGAGGAAATCCGCATCATCTAGGGAGGTTGGCGCTTCGTGCCCAAGCACTTAAGAAAACGCATTACGTCGCGTTTTTTATCGCAGGTTGAGCTGACCTCGCAGCCTGACCACGCGTTGCTCGATGTCATCACGATTCCGCGCACGCAAAGCACCAGCCCGTGGAAGCAACTGGCGCGCCGCGTGATATGGGCCATGGGGCTGATGGTCTTTGTCACCATCATCGTCTTTTTCGACGGTGACGGGTATAGCGAGGATCTGTCTTTCTTGGATGCGGCTTATTACTCGGCGGTGTCGCTGACCACTGTGGGCTACGGCGATATTGTCCCTGTGACCCCGACCGCGCGCTTCATTAACCTTATTATCGTTACCCCGGCCCGCCTGCTCTTCCTTGTCTTGTTGGTCGGTGCTACCTTGTCGGTTTTGACGGATCGAGCCCGTCGCACGTTTGAAATCCAGAATTGGAGAAAGCAATTGCGTAACCACACCGTCGTCATCGGCTATGGCACCAAGGGCGCCGGTGCGGTCGCCGCGCTGATCGCGGATGACGTCCCCGCCTCCCAAATCGTTGTTGTTGATAACAACCGTGCGGCCTTGGCCAGCGCCGAGCACCATGGCCTCGTCACCATCTATGGCTCCGGAACCAAGCAGGACGTCCTGCGCATCGCCGGGGCGCAGCATGCTTCCTCCGTGGTGGTGACTCCGTCCACGGACGATACCGCGGTGCTGTGTACGTTGTCCGTGCGCGAGCTTAACCCTAAGGCCAAGGTGGTCGCGTCTGTGCGTGAATCTGAAAACCGCCACCTACTCCTTCAATCCGGCGCTGATTCGGTGGTGACCTCGGCGGAGACGGCCGGCCGTCTCTTGGGCCTCGCTACCGTAACGCCAACCGTGGTGGAGATGATGGAGGATCTCCTCTCGCCGAACGAAGGCTTTTCCGTGGCCGAGCGCGCGGTGCGCGAATTCGAGGTGGGCTCCAACCCGCGCCACCTCGCTGACATTGTTCTAGCTGTTCTACGCAACAACGAGCTGCACCGCGTCGACACGGCAGATGCGTACGCGCTCAAGCCCGGTGACCGCCTGCTCTACATCAAGCACGAGATGCAGCAGGCTGCGGAAGATTCCGATGAAGACGAGGACGAAGGCAACTAATGTTCCTTCCCGTCACCGAGATCGGCCGCGTCCCGGTTACGCCACAGGGCCAGCCGGTCTTTCTGGCTGAGCCGGCGGGGGACATCGTGGTCACGGCCGGGGCCATCCATGCTTTCCTACTGGACACCAAGGCCGCCGAGCGGCTCGGCGCGCTGCGTGATGCCACCTTCTTTAATGGTCAGCGCGACATCCTCAAAGCCCTGCACCTGATCCGCAACCGTCGGGAAGCGCGCTTTGATCCGCGCAGCGGCCGCGAGCTGTCTTATCCCGCGCCCGGGGCGGTGGGGCGCGACGGCGAGCGCCTCGTCTTCCCACGCCTTGATCCCGCAGTCATCGGCATTATCCGTCACGCAGAGTCGGACCAGATCCTGTTGGCGCGTAACCGCCACCGTCCTAACTTCTTCTCCTTGATTGCCGGCTATGTGGATCCCGGTGAGACCCTCGAAGAAGCGATGATCCGGGAGGCACTGGAAGAGACCGGCCGCCGCGTGGAGTCAGTCAAGTACTGGGGTTCACAGCCGTGGCCGCCGAGCGGTTCGTTGATGGTGGGCTTTTCCGCGGTCACGGAGGATGTCCAACCCGTGTGCGATACTGACGAAGAGCTCGCTGAGGTGCGGTGGGTGTCCCGCGCCGAGCTTCCAACATTGACCATTGCCCGCCAGGGCTCAATTGCACACACGATGATTATGGAGTGGTTCCACGGTGATGAGACCGGATCTGTCCCTGCTCGATGAGGACCAACGGGCCGCCGCCACGGCGCCGCGCGGCCCGGTCTGCATCCTGGCCGGTGCCGGAACGGGCAAAACTCGCACGATCACCTATCGCATCGCCCACATGGTGGATCAGGGCTTCGTCAACCCGCAGCGTGTTCTGGCTGTCACTTTTACCTCTCGTGCCGCGAGTGAAATGCGCGAGCGTCTCAACCAGATGGGTGTCGGGGGAGTGCAGGCTCAAACCTTCCACGCCGCGGCGCGCCGCCAACTGAAGTACTTCTGGCCGCAGGTCGCCGGGGATCTGCCGTGGCAGCTCATCGATAATAAGTTCAGTCTGGTTGCACGTGCGGTGCGTTCGCTCGGTCTGGACAATAACAAGGACACCATCCGTGACTTCCTGGGGGAAATCGAATGGGCGAAGTCTTCGTTGATCAGCCCCGAGGGCTATCCCGGCGTCATCGAGTCCACGGACCGTGAAGCACCGGGGGATCCGGCTAAGGTGGCGGAGGTCTTCCGCCGCTACGAGGATATGAAGGCCACCCCGGATCTCATGTACCTTGATTTCGATGATTTGCTCATGCACATCGCGGGCGCCATCGAGAACGTACCTGCGGTGGCGGAGGTCTTCCGTGAGCAGTACCGCACCTTTGTCGTCGATGAGTACCAAGACGTGACGCCGCTGCAACAGCGCGTGCTGGAGGCCTGGCTGGGGGAGCGCGATGACCTGACGGTCGTGGGCGATGCTAACCAGACCATTTACTCCTTCAACGGGGCTTCCCCGGAGTACCTGCTGAATTTTTCTCGCACCTATCCGCAGGCCACGGTGGTAAAGCTGCAGCGAGATTACCGCTCCACCCCGCAGGTGACGGATTTGGCCAACGAGGTCATCTCGAAGGCCACGGGCCGCGCGGCGGGGACCCGCCTGGAGCTGCAGGGCATGCGCGAGCCGGGCCCCGAGCCCACCTTTAAGGCGTATGAGTCTGAGGAGATCGAGGCCAAGGAGGTCGCAGGCCAGGTTCTGACCCTGCTGAACCAGGGCGTGAAGGCCTCTGAAATCGCTATCCTTTACCGCATCAACGCGCAATCGGAGCAGTTTGAGCAGGCGCTTGCTGACGCCGGAGTGGTCTACCAAGTCCGCGGCGGCGAAGGCTTCTTCCGCCGCCCCGAGATCTTGGAGGCCATCCGCGTGCTCATCGCTGCCACTCGCCGTGATGATCTGCCGAATGACCCGGTGGCCGTAGCGCGTGCGGCCTTCGTGGAGCTGGGACTGTCCGCCACGGAACCGCAAGGCGCGCAGGCCCGCGAGCGCTGGCAGTCGCTCACGGCGTTGGTGGATCTCATCGCGCAGATCGTAGAGGACCACGAAGGGATCGACCTGCCTGGCGTGCTGGGGGAGCTGCACCGCCGATCCGAAAACAAGCACAACCCCACGATGGAGGGCGTGACCCTAGCGACCATCCACGCTGCCAAGGGCCTGGAGTGGGATGCGGTGTTCTTGGTGGGGCTCACCGAAAAACTCTTGCCCATCAACCACGCCATCAAGGCCGGCGATGAGCACGTGGAAGAAGAGCGCCGGCTGTTCTATGTCGGCATTACCCGTGCGCGCGAGCACCTGGCTTTGTCGTGGGCGTTAGCCAAGACCACCGGTTCGCGGGCCTCGCGTGAGCGAACTCGCTTCCTGGACGGCGTGGTGCCGGGAATCGAGGAGAGCCAGACATCGAACCGTCGCTATCGCCCGCGCCGCTGCCGCGTGTGCTCGGGCCAGCTCAGCAGTCCCGCCGAAAAGGTTCTGGGGCGCCACGAGTGGTGCGAATATGAGGGCGATGAGGATGTCTTCAACGCGCTGCGCGCCTGGCGCGCGTCCGTTGCTAAGGACTCCCAGGTTCCTGCCTACGTCGTGTTTTCCGATGCCACCCTGCAAGCCATCTCGGAGGCGCTTCCCGCCAGCGAGGCCGAGTTGCTCGACATCTCCGGGGTAGGCCCCTCCAAGCTGGAGCGCTACGGCGCGGAGGTGTTGCAGATCATCGCCTCTACCCGGGGTTAGGCACCGGCGCAGAACGTACAGCGTGGGTGCTCCATCAACAGCCGGTGTTGCTCGATCCCGTAGGGGTCTATCTCCTTAAGCTCCCCGGCTAACGGCTTGCCGCCGGGAGCCCCGGGCGGGGCGGGCCTTCCCAAAAGGCGGCGGATGGTGACCACAGCATGCATCACTATTGCGGTGCGCACGATCGGATCCCCCGGCGGTTCTACCGCGGCGGCGCGGCGCGCCACCTCGTGCCACTGCTCGTCCGCATCGATGCGGTGCAGATGCGCGCACAGTGGGCAAGGCCCCGCGCCGGCTACGCGGACCGGACCGATGATGCCGCGGGCATCCAGCATCGATACCGGTAGCCACGTCGCCGAGGATTTGTGCAGGGCTTGTGCCCATTCCGTCGCGCCGTCCAGCATGTCGACGGCGACAATCGGCAGGTGCCCGGCCACGTTCGCGATGTACTCGGAGGGTGTTTCGCTGTGGAGAGGGGAGCGGGGCTGGAAGGAATCGTTCAGGAGGACGTCGCGCAGCTCGTTAGCGAGGGCCGACGTACCCAGCACGGCCACGCGCTGCGGCTGGGGCGCTGGCCACAGAACGCGGTAACTGATCAGATCATCAACCAGGCTGCGGGCAGCGGACGGGCTCGTGCCCGTATTCTCTATGGATTTTTCAATGGTCTGCCGGGTCAGCGGGGTGCGCAACCGATTGAGCAGGCGTGCCAGTTGTGGGTGGGCCTCGAACACGCCGACGCGCGTGGCATCCATCCCACACTGGAGCATCCCGGGCTCGCGCTCCAGGATTGTGGTTTCCGGCGCCAGCATATACGTCTGTGCAGACATGGTTTCCTCCCCGTTGATGACCCACCCCAGCTGTGCTTAGCCATCATTGCACCACAGGTAGAATGCCCTGTCATGTCGAACAACCCCGAGGTCCGTGTCATTCGCTCCGCCCGGCGCCGTCGCACCGTCCAAGCCCGCGTTGTTGATGGCGTTCTCGAGGTGCGCATTCCTGCCTGGATGTCGGCAGCAGAAGAACAGAAAGCAGTGGATGAGATCGTGGCGAAGGTGCGTAAGAAGCACACCTCGTCGCAGCGCTCCGATGCCTCTCTCACCGCCCGCGCACGCACGTTGAACACTCGCTATTTGGACGACCGCGCCACGGTGGGATCCATTCGGTGGGTCAGCAACCAAAAATCCCGCTGGGGCAGTTGCACTACCTCAACGGGAGATATTCGGATTTCTGACCGGCTGCAGGACGTCCCCGACTATGTGCTCGATGCGGTCATCATCCACGAGCTGACACACACCTTCATTCCGGGCCATGGCCCGGAATTTTGGGAGTGGGCCGACCGCGCCCCCAAAGCAGAACGCGCGAAGGGGTACCTCGAGGCCTACCAGCGTTTCCGCTAGTTCTCTTCCTCCGGCCCGTCCTTTTTGTCCTCGTCGCCGTCGGCGTCTGCGCCCTCACCAGCGCTATCGCTGGCATCGTCCCCGGCATCCTGCTGGCGGAGCATCTCCTCCAACTTGGAGAATTCTGCCTCAAAGCCCTCATCAGGATTGTCATCGAGCAACCCGTCGATGAAGGACGCCGGGTTCTCCAAGTGCTCGGCCGTGGGCAGAAGATCCGGATGGTCCCAGGCGGAATCGCGCTTATCGGCGCCCACCGCGACGGTGGCGCGGCGCCACAGCTCAGCGGCGGCCTCCACCTTCGGGGCGTTGAGTTCGATGCCGACGACCTGGGAGAAGGCCTTCTCCGCGGAGCCGCCAGTGGAGCGGCGGTGCGCCCACGCCTCAGTCATTGCCTTCGTAGACGGGATGCGCTCTCCCAGGGCCTCGGTCACCACGTGCTCAACCCAGCCCTCGACGAGTGCCAGGAGGGTCTCCAAGCGGGAAGCCGCTCCCGCGTTGCGCGAGGTGATCCGCGGGGACAGGTCCATGCCCTGCAGCTTGTTCATCGCGTCCTGGATGGCCTGCGGGTCACCGGATTCCAGGTTGAGCTCGCGTGTGGCTTCCTCGATATGGGAGGTATCGATGACCAAGCCCATGGCGTATTCCTCGACGGAGGAGACGAGGCGCTCGACCAACCACGGCACGTGCTTGAACAGGCGCTGGCGGGCGGCTTCACGGGCGCCGATGTAGACGAGTACTTCCTGGCCCGGAACGTTGAGATCGCGCGCGATGGCCTGAATATTGTGCGGCAAGAGTGCGGTGGTGCCTGCGGGGGAGACCGGCAAACCGAAGTCAGAACCGGTCAGCGCCTGGGCAGCCAGATCACCGAGGGCGTGGCCCAGCTTCATGCCGAAGTTCATGCCGGACATCGAGTTCATCATCGAGGTCATCGGGCCCATCATCTCGCGGGCCTCCTCCGGCAGGGATTCCAGCTGCGCGGAATTCATGTGTTCGGCTACCGGAGTGACCATGCGTTGCCACATCGGCAGCGTCTCATCCAGCCACTGCGCGGAATTCCACGCGGTGACGGTGCCGGACGCGGTGGGCAGGATCGTGGCATCATCCAGCCACAGTTCCGCCAGGCGCACGGCTTCTTGCACGGCGGTGCGGTCCTGCTCGCTGACCTCTTTATCGCGGGAGATCTGCTGGTGTGCGATGCGCTTGGCCAAGTCATAGTTGACCGGGCCAGCACCCTCCGGGGAATTCATGGAGGAACCCATGCCGGACAGCATCTGGCCGAACTGATTCAACAGGTCTCCTAGGCCACCGTTGCCCGCGCTGAAGCCGAAGGCGCCGAACGGGTTCTGGTCGCGACGATCGTTGTCATCGTCATCGTCGTTATTGGGGAAGGAAAAACCGAATCCGTTGCTCATGGGCCCTAATCTACTAGGTTTCCTAACGCGGATTCTAGGACCACGGCAACGCTGAGAGCGAACAGGCACCCCAAGGCTGTAGGCTGATCCTCCGTGAAAACTCCGCAGAACCCCCGAGCCCGCCGCCTGTCCACCCTCACGTGGGGAGCCATTCCGGTGGTGTTGACGGGAGCCCTGCTCAGCATCGACCACATTCCCGGCACCGATATCACCTTGTCCGTTCCCTACGCCGCCGAAGGACCAGGGCCCACCGTGGACACTTTGGGCGAGGTGGAAGGTGAGCCGGTGGTCAACGTCGAAGCCCCAGAGACGTTCCAGCCGAAGGGGCATCTCAACATGACCACGGTCTCTGTGCGCACCAACATGACGCTAGCCCAGGCCCTGGGCCGGTGGCTGTTGACGGATGACACCATCGTCCCCATCGAGAATGTTATCCCGCAGGGCAAGACAGATAAGGAGGTCCAAGAGGCCAATCAGCAGGCCTTTACCCAGTCCGAGTCAGCCGCCACGGTCGCTGCCATGGACTATCTGGACAAGCCCGTGCGGATTGAGGTCGCACAAGTCCTCGACGACGGCCCCGCAGCAGGCGCGCTTGACGACGCCGACATCATCACCACCGTCAACGGTGACAAGGTCACGGAGCCTGGCCAAGTGCAAGAGAGGATTCGTGCTCTTCAGCCTGGCGATGAGGTGGAGCTAGGCATCGTTCGCAAGGGCGAGGAAAAGACTGTCGGGGTCACCCTCGGCTCCCACCCAGAGCAGGGGGACGTGGCCCTGCTAGGCATCCTTATGACCTCGGTGCCCACCGAGGACATCACGGTGGACTATAACCTGCAGGACATTGGCGGGCCCTCGGCCGGCATGATGTTTACGCTGGCGGTGATTGACAAGCTTTCCAGTGAGGACCTCACCGGCGGCCGCTTCGTTGCCGGCACCGGCACTATCGGCGAGGACGGAGAGGTCGGCCCCATCGGTGGCATCGTCCATAAGGTAAATGCAGCGCAGGAGGCGGGCGCCGAGCTTTTCCTCGCCCCAGCCGATAATTGCGCGGAGGCGGTTAGCCGCAAAACGGGCGACATGGTGGTGGCCAAGGTCCACACGCTGGATGATGCCATCGAGGCTATGCACAACTTCGCCGAGGGAAGCCCCGTCGAGACCTGCGAAGGCTAGACCTTAAGGAAGTTGCGGCCCTAGACCAAGCCAAGCTCCTTGAGGCGCTCTTCCGGATCGTCCTGGTCCGTGGAAATCATCTGCTGCATGATGAGGCCCTCATCGTTATCCACCACGGTGAGGATGGCCGTGTTACCCAACATGGACCAGCCCACGACGCGGCTTCCGCTGTCCTCGATGACACGGGAGCTGCGCAGCTCGGTGAGCACCTGGGTGGTCTGGGAAGCCTTGGTCTTCGACTTGAAGAACTGGAACTGGCCCACCTCCGAGCCGGAGCAGTTGAAGGAATCCGTCACGCCATTGGGATCGCAGCGGTCGAATTGCGCGAAGATCTCCTCTGGGACGAGGCCGCCAAAGATCTCATAAGCCTGTTCCACAGAGTCGGTGAACTTGCCGCTGGGCTCAGCGGACCCGCTGGCGTCCTTGTCTTTGTCCTTCCGAGCAGCGGAGCTTCCTGCTGTCGAGGATTCATTCTCCGCTTCCGAGCTGTCTGCAGACTCGGACGCAGCGGGAGTGGTCGTCTCGGATTCCTCGGCGGAGGTGGCCGGGGCCGGCGCGCTGGTCTTCTCCGCAGCGGTGGTTGCTTCGCTCGCAGGTGCCGGCTCAGGGGCGGGCACATCGTCCTTCCCACATGCGGTGAGCAGGCAGCCGGTGGCAAGCACGGCCGAAGCTGCGGCGGTGAAGCGGGATGTCAAGCGCACGAGAGACTCCTCTATCAATTGCGTGCCCAGCCCCGAGAGCTGAGCGCTAATGGCCACTGCATTCTGAGTTTAGTCGATTAGAGTATCTCCTCCGGATCCTGCTCCAACCCGTAGCGCAAGGCAGCGATGACCCCCGGTGCCACATTCGGACCGCCGCGCAGCTGAATATCATCTTCCGCGAAGGGACCGGCCTCCGCTAGTTCCTCCTCGGTTGGACGCAATTGCAGCAGGGTGAGCTCGGCGCCGTTCTCCTCGAACTCCGTGGCGCCGTCCGCGGAGCCACCGTCCATAGCGGTAGCGCGCAATACCCCGGAGAAGAGGCGGGCGGGGCGGGCGTCGGCAAGCGCGGCGTCTGAGGTGTCCTTAAACGTGATCTCCTGTGCCAGGATGACCCCGGCGATCTCCTGTGGCCAGGCCAGGCGGGAGACGTAGTCCGCGAGGTGCTCGGAACCCGGCTCGATGCCTTCCGGCAACTCTTGCACCACGAGCGTGAGGGGAGAGGAGTCGTCGACGTCACCGAGCTGTGCGGCCACCAGCTCAGTGGGGACGAGAGCAAAAAGTGTAGGAGGCGCATCCCAGCCCTCGGCGTGGATGAAGTCCACGGCTTCGCGCATAGCCTTGTTGAGCGCGCGGTGTACAGCGGGCTGGGAGGAAGGTTGGGAACTCATAAGCGTCCTTGTTCGTTGACGGTCATAGTGCTTCTCTAGACTAGAAGCTTGATACCTCTATATTCGCACGACACTTGATTGGAGCTGGAGTTGGCTTCCGGACTCAACCGACCCACCGCCCCGATGAAACGTCCACCCAAATTTCTCTCGTGGGTTGTCGCCATCATCGCGGTCCTCTTGTTCATTGGCCCCATGCTCGTGGGCTTTTATACAGATTGGAAGTGGTTCGGCGCGATTGAGTACCGCGGGGTCTTCACCAAGACCCTGGTGACGCGCATCGTGCTTTTCTTCCTCTTCGGCCTCGTAGCGGCAGCCATCACCTACGTGGCAGGCCTCGTGGTCTGGCGGGGGCGCGGGGACTCGATGGACATGGCGGATTTCAATTCCCCGGTCTACCAGTACCGCAAATCCATTGAGAGCACGATGAGTGTCTTCCTCAAGGTCATCCCGGTGCTCGTTGGCGTCGTTTCCGGCCTGTTGGGGCAAGCCAACTGGCGGACCGTCATGCTCTTCCTCAATTCCCACGATTTTGGGGTGACGGATCCGCAGTTCAATCACGACCTTGGCTTCTACGCTTTCCGCTTGCCGGTGTGGTCAATGCTGGTCAGCGCCGCCTCCATGCTGGTCGCCGTGTGCTTCCTCATCGCACTTGTGGGGCACTACATTTTGGGCGGCATTCGCTTGGGCAATCGCGCCGCTGGCGTGCGTGGTTCGTTGTCGAAGGCGGCCCGCACCCAGCTCGCCGTGACTGGTGGCATTTGGATGCTGCTCCAGGTGGCTGGCTACTGGCTGGGGCGCTACGAGTTGCTGTACAACCAGCATTCGCTGTTTACGGGTGGTTCCTACACGGATATCAATGCCTACCTGCCGGCAAAGATCATCCTCATGATCATCGGCGTGTTCGTGGCCGTGGCGATCTTCTCTGCCGTGGTGATTAAGGACCTGCGAATTCCGGGCCTGGCCGTAGTTCTCATGGTGCTGTCTTCCTTGGTCATTGGCCAGGGCTGGCCGCTCATCATGGAGCGCTTCTCCGTGAACCCGAACCGTCAGGCTAAAGAAGCGGAGTCCATCTCACGCAACATCGAGTCCACCCGTTTTGCCTATGGCCTCACCGATGACAAGGTGACCTACGAGGAGAATTGGGGTGCCGACGACGTCGCCGATGACAAGGTCGCCTCGGATGACTCCACCATTTCCAACCTGCGCCTGCTGGACCCGGACATCTTGGCGCCGACGTTTACTCAGATGCAGCAGCTGAAGAACTTCTACGGCTTCCCAGAGACGCTGGCGATGGATCGTTATGAGATCGACGGCGAACTCCGCGACTTCGTGGTTGCAGCCCGCGAGCTGGATCCGAACGAGCTGCAGGAGAACCAGCAGAACTGGATTAACCGCCACACCGTGTATACCCACGGCAATGGCTTCATTGCGGCGCAGGCCAACACAGTCGATGAGGTAGCTCGTGATGCCGGTTCGGCCCGTGGTGGTTTCCCCATCTTCACGGTGGCTGACTTGCAGACCCAGGCGGGTAAGGACGCCGAAGGGGAGGGCGAAACCCAGAATGCTGAAGAATCCCTCGGTATCAAGGTGGACCAGCCGCGAACCTATTTCGGCCCGGTGATCGCTAGCGCCCAGGATGGAATGGACTACGCCATCGTGGGCAAGACCGGTGATGAGGCCGTCGAGTATGACACCGATACCTCTACCTACACCTATGACGGTAAGGGTGGCGTCGACATCGGCAACATTGTTGACCGCACTGCCTTTGCGCTGAAGTACCAGGAACTCAACTTCCTGCTCTCGGACCGCGTGGGGCCGGAGTCCAAGCTGCTCTATGACCGCGACCCGCGCGAGCGCGTGGAGAAGGTTGCTCCCTGGCTAACGACGGATTCCTCCACCTACCCGGCGGTCATCGACGGCCGCATCAAGTGGATCGTCGACGGCTACACCACCTTGGATTCTTTGCCGTACTCGCAGCGCACCTCTCTGACGGAGACCACCCAGGATGCGCAGAACCCCACGGGCACGACGCAGCGCTTGGTCAACGATCAGGTGGGCTATATCCGTAACTCGGTGAAGGCGACTGTCGATGCCTACGATGGCACCGTCGACCTCTATGAGTTCGATACCGAAGACCCCGTGCTTAAGGCCTGGGAGGGTGTCTTCCCGGGCGTCGTCAAGCCCGAGTCGGAGATCTCCGACGAGCTGCGTCAGCACATGCGTTACCCGGAGGACATGTTCAAGGTGCAGCGCAACCTGCTGGCCAAGTATCACGTGGATGACCCGGGTGTCTTCTTCAACAACGATGCTTTCTGGTCCGTGCCGGAGGATCCAACCGCAGGCGAGGCTCAGGGCCTGAACCAGCCGCCGTACTACGTGCTGGCTTCCGACCCAGAGACCAGCAAGCCGAGCTTCCAGCTCATCACCTCCTATCGTGGTTTGAACCGTCAGTTCCTCTCTGCACACATGGCGGTGTCTTCCGACCCGGACACCTACGGTGACATCACCGTGCGCGTGCTGCCGACGAACACCCAGACCCAGGGCCCGAAGCAGGCCCAGGATGCCATGATGTCTTCCGACCAGGTGGCGCGTGACCGTACCCTGTGGGAAGGCTCGAATGATCTGAAGAACGGTAACCTGTTGGCCCTGCCGGTGGGTGGGGGAGAGATCCTCTACTTGGAGCCGATCTACTCGCAGCGCAAGGGCCAGGAATCTGCATTCCCGAAGCTGCTGCGCGTGCTGGTCTCCTACAAGGGCCGCGTGGGCTACGCGCCGACGATTGGTGAGGCTTTGGAGCAGGTCGGCATCGACCCGAAGGCCGCCCAGGACATCACTGAGATTGAAGGCGACTCCGGCAAGCAACCCGAAAAGGAGTCTGATAGCGGCGACCAAAAGGAATCCAAGGATTCCAAGGATGCTGAGGCTTCTGCGCCGGCATCGGCCCCGAAGGCTTCGAACGAGGGCGAGGCTATCGACGCCATCAACAAGGCTCTCGACGGTGTGGACAAGGCCAAGAACGGCTCCTTCGAGGAGTACGGCAAGGCTTTGGACGAGCTGGACAAGGCAGTGGAGGACTACCGCTCGCTGCAGTCTAAGTAAGTCCGGATAGGCGCCAGCGAAAAACTCGGCGCCTCACCTATGAAATGGCGCCTGCCCAGGGGATTTGGGTAGGCGCCAAGGTGTCTGTATAGTTACATCCGTCGCCAGCACACGGGACAGTGTGCAGAGCGCTTGATGTTTGGAAGTACATCTCGACGCGGGGTGGAGCAGCTCGGTAGCTCGCTGGGCTCATAACCCAGAGGTCGTAGGTTCGAATCCTGCCCCCGCTACCAACTTCCAAGCCCCTACCAGGAGAAACACTGGTAGGGGCTTTAGTTATTTCTCTTAAGGCGCACGTCCTGGGACTCAAATCGGGACTTTAGCGATGGCATTTTGTCACTTAAGCCGGTTTGGAAGTGATGGGGTTAAGTGACAATTTTCGATTTTGTGACCTTGGATGACTGTGTCGTTTTGAGGAGTCGTCTGCACGGATTTCAGAAGTCCTCTGTACTATCGCCATCCACTCCGGAGAGGCCGCGGGCGTTCGTCCACTTCATCTGGAACGCGATTCGACAGAGCGCATTCAATACGATGGTCTTTTTCTCCCTGCGAAGGATGGGGCAGTTTAGGGTGCCAGGGTGTTGACCAGATCGAGGAATTCCTCAGCGTAGGCAATTTGCTTGCGTAGCTTTTCGTAGCGGGTGCGCGTCTCCTCACGAATGTCGGCAAGGGTGGCCTTGGCATTACTCCGTGCCTGCTGTGCGGTATCACTGTCCTGCCCGCCATCTGAACTATGAAGAATCTCCGCAGCTTCCAGGAATTCCCGCATCTGATCCAGAGTAAACCCCAGCGGTTTCATCCGTCGCACCAGCAAAACACGACGTACATCAGCCTCACTATAAAGCCTGAACCCACCAGGGCTACGCCCCGATGGGGTAATCAGGCCGACGTTGTCATAATAACGCAAGGTGGGAATCGACAACCCCGTCTGGTCAACGACCTCGCCGATCTTGAAATTACTGTTTTGCATTGCCTGTTCTCCTTCACGGTGATGTTGCCCACGGGTTCCTGTGCCTGGGTTGGCGGTTGAGTAAAACTCCCGCTACCATGACCACCATCACCAAACCTAAAGTTACTAGAGGGTTGGATTCCTTTCGGGCGTTCGCCCAGTTACCTATCCCCTCAAAGATTGGACATCTATGACTGAAACTAGCACGGCGGCCCCCCGCCCCCTCCTGAGTCCAGACGGCGCTGATGCCCCTACCGGGATCATCGCATCCTTCCGTTACGCATTTTCTTCCCCCGCCCGTATCCGTATAGAGATTCTGGCCGGACTGGCGGTATCCCTGGCGCTGATCCCTGAGGCCATTGCCTTTTCCATCCTTGCCGGTGTTGACCCAGCCATGGGTCTGTTTTCCTCGGTAGTCATGGCCATTGCGATCGCCTTTACCGGTGGCCGCCCGGCAATGATCACCGGCGCCACCGGGGCTATTGCCCTAGTCATTGCTCCTGTGGCGCGTGGTTACGGGATGGATTATTTCATCGCCACCGTCCTGTTGGGCGGTGTCCTACAAATCGTGCTCGGCGCCCTCGGTGTGGCGAAACTTCAGCGTTTTATCCCCCGATCGGTGATGCTGGGTTTCGTCAATGCACTGGGCATTATGATTTTCACCGCCCAACTCGAACACCTCATTGATGTGCCTTGGATAGTCTACCCACTCGTCGGCTTGGGTGTGGTGATCATGATTTTCTTCCCCAAGCTCACCAGTGTGATCCCCGCCCCGCTGGTCACGATTATCGTGCTCACCGGTTTGGTCATTGCCGCCGGTTTGACTGTCCCGACGGTCTCGGACATGGGCAAGATGCCGGAGACCTTACCGTCCCTGTTTATTCCGAACGTGCCGTGGACGTTGGAGACCCTGCAGATCATCGCGCCTTATGCCCTGGCCATGGCCGTGGTCGGTCTCATGGAATCGTTGATGACCGCCAAGCTCGTCGATGACATCACCGACACTCATTCCGATAAAACTCGTGAATCCTGGGGACAGGGGGTGGCTAATATTGCCTCCGGTCTCTTCGGCGGCATGGGTGGCTGCGCGATGATCGGTCAAACCATGATCAACGTCCGCGAATCCGGGGCACGTACCCGCCTATCCACCCTGTTAGCCGGTGTGTTCCTGCTGGTCCTGGTCCTGGCACTGGGCGACATCGTTGGCATGATCCCGATGGCTGCGCTGGTGGCAATCATGATCATGGTCTCGGTCGGCACCATCGACTGGCACTCGGTGCATCCACGCACCCTTAAACTCATGCCGGTCTCTGAGACCATTGTTATGGCCGTGACGATTATTGCCACCCTAGCCACCAGCAACCTGGCCATTGGTGTGGTGTTGGGTGTGGTCACCGCGATGATCATGTTCGCCCGTCGGATGGCACATATCGCTTCCATTGAAAAGGTCTCCGAGATCGACGGCGACGGCGATGGCGAGATTGATACTCGTACCTACCGGGTGCATGGCCAGTTGTTTTGGGCATCAAGCAATGACCTGGTTTATCGCTTTGATTACACCGATTCTGCCCGTCATATCACTATTGATCTCACTGAGGCGGAGATCTGGGATGCCTCCACGGTCGCGACCTTTGACGCGATTACGCAGAAGTTCCAGGACAGAGGCAAAACCGTGTCCATTATCGGGCTCGACGGTCCCAGTCAGGACCGGCTGAACCGCCTGTCTGGCCGGCTTTGCACCGGCCACTAACATCCCCCGACTCGAGCACATCGACTTGGCGCCCCAACTTATAACCGGGGCGCCAGTTTATTGGTGCTGTTGCAAAGTTGGGGCATAGGAAGAGCATAAAAGAAGCGTAGCGGTTAACCGCTACGCTGTGTTGTGGGGATTTTTACTTTTTACGGTGCACGTGTTCTAGTTAGTGGTTCGTTTCTTTCCTCGGGTGATTGCGACGGTATTCCTCGACTAAGTGAGCAATACCCGGCGCAGCCTGGGACAACATCCAGGTCATAAGCGCTATAAGAACCCCTATGACGATAAGTGTTAACGCCAACCAGCCCAGTGTTGGGCCGATGCCGTTGGCCTCCTGGACGTGACCCCACAAGGCAGACACGCCGTCGGGTATGCCGAGCATACTTAGCAGCCCGTTCCCCAAGGCTCCGACAGCAACGAGTGCGATAGCAACGAAGAGAACACTGGCTGCAATCCACGAGGCAGACATGCAGGCCTTAATAAAGTTCGTGTTCGACTTTTCCATGTCGTCGTTGTACTTTTTGCGCTCTGCACGTATCTTCTCCAGCAGCTTTTCGTTGGACTCCTTCTCCTGGAGCAGGGCGCTGCGAGCCTTCTTAGATGCTTCTGCTGCCTTGTGCAGGCTTTCGGACTCTTTCGACATTGCCTCAGATACAGCTACTTCTACCAGCGGTTCCAGGCTAGAAGTCAGGCTCGAAGTCATCTGAGCGTTCAGGCTCTGGGCTACTGCTTGGCTGGAATCCTTGTCGAGATGGATGGGGCTTTCGGCTGCTTTGAGTACCAGCTGTTGCATCCTTGTCAGACGCGACATCTGCTCGCTTATCTCGATTAGGTACCCTTTTACCCCCTCCAGGCCGTTGGGCAGATCCTCGATGTTCCTTATCAGCCCGGTGATCATCTGCTGCACTTCCATCATCGTTACTTGGAAGTGACTGCTGCTCACGTAGTTCTTGTTTGCGGCGAGATTGCTTTTTACGTTCCTTAATTCGCTTTCCGCTTGCGTCAACCTCGTCGAGAAGTCGCTGGGCAGAGAACTGAGAATGTCCCCTGTATTCTCCGGCAGACTCTTCAGTTTCTCCTGCAGCGTCTTGATAGCCTTCTCCGCCTTGTCCAGGCGTGGGCTGAGAACCTTCAAGACGCTGTCCATCTTGCCTTTCGCCGCTGCTTGGGCTAGCTTCGTCATCTCGGTCACTGACACCATGATTGAATACCTCCTGGTTGTTATAGTTTTCTTCCTCCTCGTCATCGAGAAGGCTGGAGCCGTATTTCGCCTCCAGGTCGTCATCGGTTGAATTGGCTTGAAGTGCTGCAAGCTGCCGCGCAAGAAGGGCTGATTGGGCCTCGTTAACGCGTTCGGTCACACCCTCTAGCGAGTAGCTGCGGCCCAATTTTGAGCCAGCTTTAGCTGCTTTACGCTTTCGAGTACGTCCGGCCTTCGTGGTGTTCGTGAAGTAGGCATCCTCGCCGTCGTCGTCGACCAGGGCCACGGTTAGCGACTCACCCTCGGTTTTTGAGTTGGGCTGCACTTTTAGAGACAGGTTGTATTTGCCAGCAATCTCTACTGCCTTCGCCAGTGGGTCGTCAGCATCTGCCACCTGTTTATCCGCGCACAGCTCATCCATGCGCTTGCGGGCAAAATCAGCCCACGTGGCTGCGGTCAGCTCATCCACGCCCAGGCCCGTCGAGTCTGTGGACTTGCCCTCCTTGCGTGCCCTGCGCTCAGCAGGAAGCAGCGATATTTCCGGCTCTCGCTCCAGGACACGCATCCCCAAATCGCGCATCAGCTCGTCGTTGATATTGCGCAGCTTGTACCAGTTGCGCATATCCCGAGGTGCAGCCTTCTTTGTCTGCGTATCGTGGTTGGCAAAGACGATATGGTTGTGGACACAGCCGCTTTTACTGTCGGTGTGCGTAGCCACGGTAAACGGAACTCCCGTGCCCTGCGTCAGCCGCATCGCCAGCTCTGAGCCAGCCGCATTAGCCCGAGCTACATCGGCCGGGTTATCCTTATCCAGCTCGTCTTTAGCCCACGATTGGATATAAATAATTGCTTCGTCAGTGCGCTGAGCCGGAGCATATCGCTCCATTTCTTCCACACTGGCTTCTATGAAGTCCACACCCGACCAACGGCCAGCCGTAGCCTCCGGAGAAAACGATTCAGCGTTAGGTTGAACCGTGCATAAAGCATCGGCTCGCACCTCACCCTTGCGGGCATTGTCTGCCGTTCCATAGACGGCGTAGACCGTTGCCGCGCGGATATTCTGGCTGTAGTTAATCTTGATTGTGGACAAAGTCCTTCACCTCTTTGCGAAGAGAAGAAACCTCGGAGCCAATGCTTTCTACAGCCTCAGACACGGGGGCCACGCCGTCGATATTCGCGCGGCGAGCCAACTGGTTTAGATTGACGCCAATCCGCCGCAGTTGGTCGTTCATCTCGTCCAGGCGGCGCAGCGTGTCCGGGGCCAAACGCTTTTGCGTCAGCACGCTCTCCTCCTCCGCGAGGACATAGAGAGCTTCCCGGAACACGACGGCCTTTTGCACCCCTACGACCCGTGCGACCTCCTCGACAAATCGGTCTAAATCCTTATCGAGGCGCACGGTGGTGCGCGAATATGTCGAGAACTTGTCTCGCATATCCACCTCCTACTTATCGTGCTTACTGTGGCAGGGTGGCCCCGACTGCTGATGCAGCCGGGGCCACAGTCTGTTTGTAAGGGTCACGCTTCTCCGGTGTCGGCCCCCTGAATCTGCGGGGCAGATTCAGGCGTACTCGCCACCGTCAAAGACGGCCCTCACAAACAGGCGGCAAGCAAATACGTGCCGCCAGAACGAAACTAAGCCCTGGGGAAGATTCCATCGATCGCGTCGTTGATGCTTTACCGCCGCGTGGTCCATACGAAGCGAAAATCACCGTCCGACTATGGGACGGAACGACTTACCGCCCGACAATCCGGGCAAGGACAAAGGGGGAATTCCGGCGAATTGCCGTCGAGAAGCGGGACAGCAAGCTCAACTCGACGTCGACCAATTGGGATAAGAGTAAGAACTTCTCGGCGTTCATTACCGACGTTTCTAAGCCGGCCATCCAGGCGGCACGGCTGCGGCCGAACACGCGCGCCCGGTATGAGCTCGCATTGAAACAGGCCGAAGCACAGCTTGGAAAACATGCCATTGGCGAGGCTGTGAAATTCCGAACTCTCGAACGCACATTGCAGGCCATCGCCACCGCAAACGGGTCGGAATCCGCACGGCAGGCCCGTACTGTCGTGAGCAAGTATATTCTGGATCAACTCATCCGCGAGGGCGTTATCGACCACAACCCGTTACGCGGAATCAGTATCGACCTCGGCGAGGTCAAGAAGGGCAATAAACCGCAAGGTGGTCACGCCCTGACGAACGCACAATACGACGCCGTTGTAGACCATCTCATTGCACGCGATACGGCCAGACCGTTACCACCGGGTACGGACAGACGAGCAAGCTCCATCGCAAAACATGACAACGTGGTCGCGCTGGCACTACTACAAGCGGGGACGGGACTTCGCATCTCAGAGGCGCTGGCGGCGACGAGACAATCTGTAAAAGTCGCTAATGGGCAAATCGCGATCAGCATTACATCTGATCAATCCAAAACGCACAGAGGCCGTTCTATCCCGTTCCTGGACAAGCGTGTCGAAAAGTTTTGGTTAAACCGGCTCGACGGACTAGGAACGACCGACCCACTGATCCCTTCGCCAGGAGACAAGCAGGCGCACTGGCGCACCGACAACGCCGTGAAAGCGTCAGCGGCTCTGTTTAAAGATGTCGGCGCGCAGGTCCAGGACGACCACATCGCTTTAATGAGATCCCATGACTGGCGCACGGTGCTCAATAACCGGGCCATCGCGCGAGGGGTGCCCGCCCAGGTGCGTGCAGCCTACTTCGGGCATGACGTCGACGTGAACGCGCGCAACTACACGGATTGGACTGATGTCGACGCTATGCGGGGAGCCTTGAATCTCGGTGAAGAAAGTGGGACTCAAAACGGGACTTAAGAGTCGGTAATCCGCGGTAAGGCGCAGTAAGGCCCAGTATGCTTATACCTCTCTAATCAGCAGGTAAAAGGGTAATAACTGCAGGTGGCTCGAACTTGAGGGTGAGAACCCAGAGGTCGTCGGTTCGAATCCGGCCCCCGCTACCAACTTCCAGAACCCCACCAGTCAACATGGCTGGTGGGGCTTCTTCGTTTTCGACTAGCGGGCTTAAGGGACATTTCGTAGCGGGGCGGAACCCCGATTTGCGGAACGATGTTTGCGTCTAGGAATCCTGTGGCAAGAGCTAAGTGGATAGAGTGGGGTCACGTATAAATCGCAAGGTAATGGAGGATTGTCATGTCTGCTTCGGCTCCACGAGTATTGCTCCTTGGGTTTGGCGCAATCGGGCGTCAATTGGTGTCACTCTTTGACCCATCGGAATTCGAAGTCAGTGCATTTGTTCGTGATGCTGCCCCGCACCGAGAACGCGGCGCCTTGGGAGTATCCCTTTACGATGACAACCTTCCCAGGCTCATCGATGCCCACGATATCGTGGTTGAATGCGCAGGCGTTGCGGCGGCGAAAGAACACGGACCGGCGGTGATTACACGTAGCAAGGATCTGGTGTTGACTTCAGTAGGCGCTTTGGCCGATCCTGATGCGCGCCAAACACTGTTGTCTGGGCCTGGAAAAGTGCATGTCACCTCTGGTGCGATCGGCGGATTTGATTTGTGGGCAGCGCTTGCAGAGTCGAATGCCGTGGACACCGTAAAGATTCGAACGACCAAGAAAGCCGAAGCCCTCATTCAAGGCTGGATGAATGATGACGAGCGCGCGCAACTAGAAAACGCAACAGAACCGTTTCTACTTTTCAGTGGCAGCCCTAGTGACGCGATTGCAAAATTCCCTGGCAACGTCAATGTTTCCGTCGCCCTTGCCTGGGCGACTCGCGGCAAAGGCCCCAGCGATGACGAGTTACTTGCGCGTTCACTTGAGCGCGTATCGGTTGAGCTCATTGCTTCTCCGAATCTGATTAGAACACGTCATGACATCGAGGTATCAGGCTCTGCCGGTAAGTTCTCTCTGGTTAGCGAATCTGCTCCCAGTCCCGTAAATCCCAAAACCTCAGCCATTACGGCGTTGTCGGTTGCGCACACTTTAAGACACGCGATGGCTCCGCTTCAGTAGCGGAGGTGGTGCCCTGCAGGGTGGAGTACTACGTCACGACAGTCACCGTAAATAAGCCCCGAAATCTTGAAGATTCGGGGCACTATTTACCGTGAATGACGTTCTTCGGGAGAGCGGTTAGCGGTTCAGGCTTCTAATTACGACAACCAGAGCGATAACGAGACCGAACAAGACTAGCAATCCAAGCCCCACCAAAAGGAAGGGGAATCCGGAGAAGAGCGATGAGTCATCGCTGTCTTGCGCGCGGTTCTCCGTGCCTTCTTTATCTTCTTTTTCTGCTGGCGCAGAGGGCTTCTCGGTCTCGAGTTTGACCGGTGCAAAAGTTGGCTCCGGAACGGGATCGCCCATGGCGTCTACCACGAGGTCATAAGTAAGCACCGGCAACTGGGTGTTTTCGTCGATTTCTTGCTCGGTCAGGAGCTGCTCGTAGTTAACAGCGATGTATTGCTCGCCGCCCTGCCACACGCTTTCGGTTTCCCACATCCCAGACCCATCGTTGTGCGAGCCGCCGTAACGGTTGGCAAAGAGGATTGGTGCTGGGTAGCTGAAATCCATCTTGGTGTCTTTCTGAATGGTCGCGTGGGACCCCTCAACGTGAATCTGTGCCCGGGCTTCGTTGTACGCGGTAACGATCAGGGCGTCACCCGGCCCATTGTTGTCAAAGTCATCGGCCTCTTCGACCATGGAGACCGTGCCGGCAACCTGTTGCCCGTGTTCGGCAGAAATGCGATAAAAGTGCGTTTCACCAGGCACAATCTGTGCGCGTACCGGCTGCTGTGGGGTGAGCTCAGCAGCGTTGGTAAACCACGTTCCGGGAGTAACCTCAGTGGCGTCGCCGGAAGCCGTGACATGGCCGGGTTCGGTCTTTTCCTCGGCCAGATCTGGTTGGCCCTCCATGTCCGGCTCGCCAAAGCGGGTGATGGTCACTTCTACGCCGAGCTCCTCATCCTGTTTCCAATCACCTCGTCGCTCGATAATGAAGGCAAGTTCATCGGAGTCGCAGCCCTCTTCACCACCCTGGGTGCTATACAAGGTCGCTGTTTGGTACTGGTTTACCGAGTTATCACCAGCGGTAGCGGTGTCGAGCTCGCAAGATAGCTCGGCTGCGTGAATTCCCAAGTACAGAGTTCCACCTTTTCGGAAGTTGTTGATGCTTGGTGTTTGCGTTGAGTTGGCGCTGATCACAACGCGCTCGCCTTCAGCAATGGGGGTGGTGAAGAAGGTAGTGGATTCAGCCGAGTGCCCTTTACCTTCCGTCGGAAGAAGAGTGGTGGAGAAGGCCTCTACGTCACGGTCTACCTTGGCCGGGGAACCTTCGGTTTCGCCGCCTTCGATCTCCTCTAAGTCTGACTCGTAGGCGTTGAAGGTGCGGGGTGCTGCGCGGTTCAGTTCCTTGGCCAAGCTATCGGCGTCGGAGGCGTCGGCGTAGGTGCCGCCGGTGGCGTCGGCAATGCACTGCAGTTCCTGCTGTGCCTCGGGCTCAACGTTGAAGCCGACGGTGTTGATGACCAAGTCGATGCCCTGCTCCTTCAGCTCTTTCGCCACATCACACACCGGTGGCGGGGTGCAGGTGGCAACGCCATCGGAGACCAAGATGATGCTGCGCTGGCCTTCCTTTGGCAGTTCGGCCGCGGCCTTGCGTAGGGACTCGCCGATGGGCGTAAAGCCGCGCGGTTGCAGGCCATCCATGTGGGCGATCATCTTCTCAGAGTTACCGGCCTCGGGTGGTGTTACTACGGTGATGTCCTGGCAACCGGCCGCCTCATCTTCGGGGGCTTCGCCGGTGTTGCCACCATAGGTGACAAGCCCCAGAGGGGCGTCATCCCCGGCTTCGGTGATGAAGGTGCGGGCAGCCTCCTTGGCGGCATCAATGCGGGTCTGCCCGCCGGCATCGTTGGTGATCATCGAGCCGGAGGAATCGAAGACCACCATGGTTGGAGCCATGTTGCTCGAAGAGGAACTGGAGGCATTCGTCTCTTCTTCAGCAGCGGCTACTGGAAGGAGACCTGATACAACGGCAAGAGCGGTTGTTCCAAGAACAGCGATCAACGCCGTTAACAGGGGCGTTAGAGAGAAGCGTGACGTGTTATCCATGTGAGCCAAGCTACATTGAACGCCTGCGTGCCGCTTGCATTCGAAAAGGCGGTGGGGAATAACCCCCGAGCTACCTGCATGATTCTTTTTTAAAATCGCCCCCATGACAGCAGAAGATGACTTTTATGCCCTGAAGTATTCCTTCGACAGTGTCCCCACGCGCCCGATCATCGACTTTGAGGAAAGCTCCCGCCCAGATTCGCCTACCACCTCCAAGCTGTGCGGAACCCCGTACCTGCCAGAGCACGCGCCGTACCCCGAGTACGACGACGAGCCCATGTTCTTCATTGCCCAGTTCAACTTCGCTGAGTTTGAACCGCTTCCCGGTTTCCCTACCTCCGGCCTCCTTCAGCTTTTCGTACCCGGTGAGTACGGATGGGGAATGGAACTTTGTAACAAGTATGTGGCGACAGGTGAACGCACTTCCACGCCCTTCGCTCGATACCTCGAAGATCTTTCCGCCCCACACGTAGGCGAGGTGCCGGAGGAAGTAGAGGATTCAGGAGAGCACCCAGCGGAGGAACCGCTGGAGGCTACGACTATCGACGGGAAGCTGAGCGAGCTGAGCGTTATCGAAAACGCGCACGAGTTCGGCCGCACCGCCTTCTGGAACAATGATCTCCGTGCCCTCCTGCGGCGCGGCGAGGACCTGGTGGATGTTCACACATACGGCTGGGACATTATCACGCGGCGCGTTATCGACGGGGAAACCACAATCGAGGCGACCAAGCTCCCCGGCGATACCAAGGACGGCCAGAAGGAAATGTTCGATGAGATTGTGGCCCGCGTTGAAGCCGAGGGGTTCAGCGTTGATCCCACCGCTGAGGAATCAGAGGAGCGCGTAAACCTCGAGGACGGGCAGTGCGAGGTTCGCCTCGGCGGCTACGCCACCTACTGGAACCCCAGCAAGCTGCCTATCGGCGATGAGCACATCACACTCGCGACGGTGGATAATGGTGGCACCTTCGAATGGGGTGATGGAGGAATCGGAAACTTCTACATCCACCCGGAGGATCTCGCTGCGCGTAACTTCGACAAGGTTCTCTTCGACTGGGACTGCGGTTAAAGCGGCTGCTATCCCTATCACTCATCCAGCGCCCGCAGGTAAAACCACCAGATCAGTGCGCGCCGGGGAATATCGAGCAGCGGGCGCAGGAAGGTGAGGCGGGCGGGCTGGGAGGAGGCGTCGACAAGCAGCAGCGTGCGCCCATCCCGCAGGAGCTCCAGCGTAAAGGTTTCCTCGCCGCGCTCGATATGGCCGGGGAGGGTGCCGTACGTAAATCCACAACGTCCAGGCTCCTTGAACACCTTTACTACCCGGCAGCGAAACTCCCACGGCCCCAACCCGAGGCCGACCTCCGCGCCTTCTTCCACCGTGGCGTGGCTGGGGCGAACCCGAAAAAGACCGCTGCGCTGCAGGCGCCAGCGGAACAGTTTGTCTGCGGCGGTATCGAAATCGGCATCGATGACACGGGACATGTGGAGCTGCGGGAAGCCCTCGGTGGAGGAGTAGGACAGTGGCTCAGGCATGGGACTTAGCCTAGTCAAACGGCCCTTAGATGATGCTTGAGAAGAGTAAAATAGGGTGTATGCAGGAGAAACGACAACGGCTCATCGTGCCGGATCTCGCGCGTGGAACGGCCCTACTGGGCATCGCCATGGCGAATGCTGTGCAGAGCTGGGTAGTCAATGATTGGTCGATAGGTCCCAGCTCCACCGTGGGTGGTGTGCGCCCCGGCAGCACTTTAAACATTTTCTCCGCGGTATTTACGGCCATGGTTGTTCGGGTACGTGGCCTGCCCATGTTCTGCATGCTGTTGGGATTCGGCATTGGTCTCATTGCTGCCAGCCTGCACCGCAAGGGCTACACCGATACGGAATCCAGACGCATTCTGGTACGCCGCTACGGGCTGCTGGCGGTCTTTGGCCTGGCGCATGGCTTCGTGCTTTTCGACGGTGACATCATGCTGTTCTATGGCCTCATGGGCATCGCTTTGGCTTGGTGCTTTACGCTTTCGACGCGCATGCTGCGGCGCATTGCCTACTGGTTCTTTGGCGGCTATGCGGTTTTCGCCGGTTCGGGTGCATTGGGAGCCTATTGTGGTTACTTCAGTCCTCTGCCCAGTTCGCGGCCGATGACCGGTGACCTTGTCACCTTCGGCGACTACTTTGCCCGCAACCTGCGCGGTGAGGTTGCTGCTTTGGGGCAGGTCCCCATCGTCTTCGTGGGGCTCGTAGGCGCTTTGCTCATCGGGTACATCTGGGCGCGGGAGGGTGTGCTGGCCAGCGTTTCTGCGCACCGCCGCACCCTAGTCACCTGGGTTGTCATCGCAGGCGTGGTCATCGTCTTTGTGGGGCTTCCGTGGGGCCTTGCTGCCGCTGGTGTCCTGCCAATAGAACTGGAACCGGTCTTCTTCATGCTGAACCAAGCTTTCGGTTTTCTTACTGGGCCGGGCATTCTGGCTGTACTGGCACTGCTCACAGAGAACCTCAACAACCGTGTTCCCGGGTGGGCCTATGCTTTTGTAGCGCTGGGCAAGCGTTCAATGTCGGGCTACATTGCGCAGTCGATATTATTCATTGTCCTGGTTACCCCGGCTGGCTTCGGTCTGGGAGCGGATGCTTCGGTGAGTGGCAAGCTCGGAATCGGTCTGTTGGTCTTTGTCCTGACGCTGCTTCTTGCCGCTTTGCTTGAGGCTTGGGGCAAACCCGGCCCATTCGAGTGGGCGCATCGCCGGCTGGCATACGGTCCAACGGGCCGCATAGAGCCTAAATCAGCAGGTACACCGGCCTGACGATGGTTTAAGCGGCTGATTCCTCATGCAAGAGCCAGCCGCAGAGATCTTTTTGGGCGCGGACGACGCCTCCGGGGTAGCTTTCCTCGAGCTCCAGCTTGACGTTATCAAAAATGCGCTCTGAGATGAGCTCCGCGCGTTCTCTGCTCAGCTTCCCCCGCAGCTCATCGAGCGGCACCTTGAGCTCCGTATATGGGCTCGGCCGGAAGTACCATGACCGCATGTCGTCGGAATAGACGACGATAATCGTCTTCGTCATATGCGATTCCAGCACTACGTTCCCAAAGACCAGCGATGTCAGCTTCTTGGATTCCATGGCCGCGATTGTAGGCTGTCGTCGATGATTTAGCTGCTGAGACAAAAGAGAAGACCCAGAACCAAACCGTTCTGGGTCATCGGGAAACTAGTGATTAGCGGTGGAGGCGTGCGTTAAAGATGGCAAGGCCGGGACCGTGAATAGGCTCCACCTCAACAATTACCTTGTCCAGCCCGCTGATGTTGATGGGGCCAGAGTTTACTACCTGACCGGGCCTAACAACGTAAGACTTCGCGTATTCTGCGCGGTTCTTGCCGAGGTAGACCTTCACGATGGCGGAGTCGTTGCCCTCCCTGCGCTTGATGTTCTCATCCCAAGCAAGGCTAAAGGTCAGGGTGTTGTACTTGCCATTCAGATCGCCTCGTCCGACGTACGCTTCACTGTCCGATGTGGTGCGGGTACGGACCATGGTGTCGGAAATGGTTTGGCCATTGACCGTAATGCTGTTGACGTAGTCCATGTTCAGCAGGTACTGGCTCGAGTTTGGCTGAACAAGGTTCTCACTTGTCACTGATGGGCGCGGAGCCGGTTGGGTCGTGCTGCCGGGGCCAGAGTGCGAGCTGCCAGCACCGTTAACGGCACCGGCGATGATGGCGATGATGGTGATAATGGCACCAATAATCTGCGGCAGGGTTTGCTCAAGCCTGTAAAGATGAATCATGAGAGCTCCTTGAGAGAGAAGAGAATCGCCAGTATGTGGCAGATTTATAATGCCTCCTGTGTGATTGCTGTGCAATAGCTTGGGAGATCAACTTTAAAAGTTTGTTACGTGAGGGGCGTGAGTTGCATGATTTGCGGCCAGTTACGTTGAAAGGTCTATTTTCTAATCCCCCCCCGGGGGTGGGCTTTAGGCGGCGGAGACCGGCTGGATTGAGAGGTAATTCGCATCGCTGGCGCAGCCTTCGAGGCCTTCGACGCGGATGAAAGCGCTGGCGGTTTCGCCGGGTGGGTACACGCGCAAGCCGTCGGCAGCCTGGGGTTGGCAGGAAGCCGGGTCGAGGACCCCAACGTTGGTCATCTTGAGGCCCGCGCGGGCCGACTGGCCGGGCTGAAGCGTGACGGTTGTTGCTTCCTTGCCGGTTTCGCGCACAGCGGCGGCGCCAAGCTGGGTGCCGTCATCGTTGGTGACGGCGGAAACACCGGGGAAGCCGTGCAAAGTGCAGGGTTCGGAAGACGTATTGGTGAAGGTGATATCCGCCAAATGCGAACCGGCAGCGCCTTGCTCATCGGCTAAGCCGATATCGAGCTGGGCCGTTGCGCAGGATTCGTTGCCAGCTGCGGCCGGGTCGGTGTTCTGAGTGGATTCAGCGTCGTCGCCTGCCGCAGGTTGGGAGTCCTCTGGGGCCGGAGCATCGGCCTCGGGCGATTGCGGAGCCACGGGTGCTGGAGCCCCGGATTCGGCGTCGGCGGCCTGGGTGGTTGTAGGGGAGACGTCGGAAAGCGTGGCGTCGGTGCTGTCATCGGTGGCGCAGCCGGCCAGTGCAAGGGCAAGAGAACCGGCGGCGAGGACGGGGAGTAGTCGCTGCGTAGTCATGGGGTGGAGTCTAAAACTTGGGAGGCTAGAGTTCCTGCAAGGCGGGGAATACCCTCTCCTTGAGTAACGGGGCGACATCGACATCCGGGGCAGCGGGATCGACCCACGCCAGCTCAGCGATCTCCTTATCCGGGTGTGCCACGGAGATTTCTTCTTCGTAGACATAGACGTGTGCGTGGATAGTTTGTGGGGCGTCGTTGGCGGCCGGGGAGATGTAGGTAGCAAGCCGGCGCAGTTTGGACATATCGACCACGGCACGTATGGCCTCGTGAGCGATGAGCTGGGCTGCGTGGGCGGGATTGATCGTGTCATCGATGGAGCCATACGGCAGGACAAACTCCGGGGTGGAGGTGATGCGGAGGACGAGCACGCGGCCGTGGGTATCACGCAGAACAACGGCGACAATTTCCTCAATGTCTGCAGCGGGTGAAGGAGAATTGGAGGTCTCAGACATGCCTCCATAGTAGGGCCGCGTCGGGGTCGGGAGGCGGTGAAAGAAGGGAGGGGGCACCCGAAAACTGTCAGTAATGTAACGGGTTGGACACAGTCTCACACGTTAGAAACGGCCGCTTCGATGCGCGTGCCATCATGGGTAGGTCTTATAGACCAATACGAGAAGAAGTGAAAGAGGAATTGCTCAATGCGAAAAATTCCGCACCTTAAGAAAGTCCTCGTGGGCTCGGCTTTCGCAGGTGCGTTCTTCCTGGGTAACCCAGCGGCGGGTGCCCAGGAGCTCCCCACCATCCCGGAGATCGATTCGGCTGGTTTTGTTGACCAAGTGCGCGCGGACCTGAAGTCCGTTGGTATTGAGACCAAGCCAGTGGACGCAGCGCTGACCGACGCCGTCGACACCGCCGTCAACGGGGCTGCCGCAGCGGCATCGAAGGATGTGAACAAGGCGGTCGAAGGAGCCGTGAATTCTCCTGCGGCGCAGCGCGTCGCGGAGCAGGCGAACCTGCAGACGCAGCTGCCGGCCCCGTCCGAGCAGCAGGACTATGCCGGCGCTGATGCCATCACGGGTGAACCGCTGACGAACCCGACTCCCATCGGGTTGCTGGAGGAGGCCACGCAGCCGGAGTTCGTGCCCCAGGGTACTGATCCGAACTACGTGTGGAAGAACGACCTGTTCTCCAAGATTGCGGCCGGTAAACCGCACGCGGACTATGTTCTGCACCGGGTACCCGGCTCCTTCTACGATGCGCCCCAGATTCCCGAGGAATCTAATGTTGCGATGACTGAAGGCAAGTCGCTGTACGGCCCGGGTACCCCGCTGTACATCCGTGAGGACACCATGTGCACGCTGACGGCTGCCGGCACGGATGCTGAAGGCCGCAAGGTCGGGATTACTGCCGGTCACTGCGGCAACGTGGGTGATCCGGTGTCTTCGGCGGATTCCTGGCAGGTAGGTCCCACCGGCACCGTGGTGTCCAAGAACGCGCAGCTGGACTACTCGCTCATCGAGTTCGGCTCCCAGGCAGAGGTGACTCGCAGCTACAACGGTGTGACCGCGTACGGGATTGGTGGGGCCACCCAGCCGGGTGACATCACCTGCAAGCGCGGCGTGGCTACCGGCCGCACCTGTGGCATGACCTTCCAGCACAGCCAAAAGATCACCATCAACCAGGTGTGCGCCATGGTTGGAGATTCCGGTGCGCCGGTCTTCCACAATGGCCGCATTGTTGGCTCGGTATCCCGTGGTCTGATTCCGGGGCTGCCGTCCTGCCGCACTCCGTGGCAGGGTGCGCTGCACAACCCGACGGTCGTGTCCAACACCGATGCCATCATCGCGGACCTGAACCGCCGCGAGGGCGTGGGTTCCGGATTCACGATTCCGGAGAACTAGAAGTACGTTTCTAACATTTAAGGCCCCAGATCGTTAACGATCTGGGGCCTTATTTGATCGAAATGACCTGCGGAGTGCGGTTCGCGGGCCGGCGCTGGGGGATGACGCTGGGGTGCGGCGCCGCACGGCGCTAGGAGAGGGCGCTGAGGGCGGCGTCGTGAAGCTTGCCGTTGGAGGCCAGCGCTGAGCCGCCGTGGGGGCCGTCTTCGCCGCGGACGTTGGTGAAGCGGCCGCCCGCCTCGGTCACGAGGAGTGCCGGGGCGGCCAAGTCCCACAGGGAAACCTCCGGCTCGGCGGCGATATCGACGGCGCCTTCGGCCACGAGGCAGTAGTTCCAGAAGTCGCCGTAGCCGCGCAAACGCCACACCTCGTCCGTGAAGGAGATGAAAGCGTCGCGGTTTGGCTGCCACCCAGACAAGGAGCTCATGGCCAAGGAAGCATCCTCCAATTTGGAGACCTCGGAGACGCGCAGGCGCTTCGGCTCTCCGCCAAAGACGCGGTAGGCGCCGCCGCCCTTGGCCGCGTACCAGCGGCGGCGAAGGGCGGGGGCGGAGACGACGGAGACCACCGGCTCGCCGTCTTCCAGTAGCGCGATGAGGGTGGCCCAGACGGGAACACCGCGGACGAAGTTTTTCGTGCCGTCGATAGGGTCGATAACCCACTGGCGGCCCTCGAAGCAGGCCTCGCCACCAAACTCTTCACCCAGCACCTCATCGCGCGGGCGGGAGCGTTTGAGCGCCTCACGGATGGCCTTTTCGCAGGCCAGGTCCGCATCGGAGACCGGGGTCATGTCCGGCTTTTCCTTGACGGACAGGTCCGCAGCCTCAAAGCGGTGCATCGTGATGGCGTCCGCGTGGCCTGCCATCTCCAGCGCCAGGCCGAGGTCTTCTTTGTACTTACCCACGAAGCCATTCCTCCATCTGATCAACTACCTGTTTATTACCCGCGATACACCATTCCACACCGCCGGCCTCAACCTTGCGCGCCGCGCCGCCCGCGGCCAGCACTAGCGCCTGACCTGGATACCAATCCCAGTTCTTGACCGAGTGCTGCATCCAGGCACCCCACGTGCCATCCGCCACGCAGGAGAGATCCACGGACCCCGCCCCCAGCATGCGCACGGTGGCAAAGTGTGGTGCCACCTTCTCCCACGCGGCGGCGATGTTCGGGTCGGTCATGGACGTAGGGTGCAGGTACGTCGACAAGCACAGTTTGTCGGCGGGGGCATCGCTGAGCTTGGCGACGTCCTTTCCGTCCAAGCTCGTGGTGTGGTCGCGGCCGCCGAACCAGGTATAACCCATGGCGGGGCGGTGGACGGCGCCGAGGGCGACCCCTTCAGCGTCGACAAGCGCGAGCGCAGAGCACCAATAGTCGGAGCCCGAGGCGAAGTTGTAGGTGCCGTCGACGGGGTCGATGACCCACGTGCGGCCGGACTTCGACTCGCGGTTCGCGCCCTCCTCGCCCACGATGCCGTCCTCGCCGCGCAGGGCCTCGAGCACACCGGCGACGAAACGCTCAGCGGCGAAGTCGGCGTCGGTGACGACATCGGAGACGGAGGTCTTTTGCTCGATGCCTACTCCCTGCTCGCGCAGGCGCCAGGCCAGGCGGCCGGCGTTATAGACAAGCGCCTGGGCAAGGTGGGCGTCGGTATCGTCCGCGTGGGCAACGATGAAGGTCTTGATGATGGCATCGATCATCTCGGTGAGGCTTGGCTGGTCACTCATGCCGCCTATTGTCGCGCTAAACGCGGCCGATGGCTAATCAGGGAGAAAGAATAAGTAGAGTAGGGGGCTATGCGTCCGGAACAAACAGCACGACTTGAGGAACTCAGCGCCACCTTGACCTCCATTGAAAAGGTGATGGACCCGGAGGCGGTGTCCGAGCGCGTGCGCGAACTCGAGGCCCAAGCGGGAGACCCGTCGCTGTGGGACGACCCCGACCATGCGCAGAAGGTGACCTCGGAGCTGTCGGCGCAGCAGGCAAAGCTGCGCAAGTTGAAGTCCCTGCGCGGGCGGATTGAGGATCTGCCGGTGATGGCGGAGCTAGCGGAGGAGGAGGGCGATGAGGCCTCCCAGGAGCTCGTGGATACGGAGCTGGAAGAGCTCGGCGCGGCCATCGAGGCACTCGAGGTGACCACCATGTTGTCCGGTGAGTACGACGAGCGTGAGGCGGTGATCCACATACGCTCCGGAGCCGGTGGCGTGGATGCTGCGGACTGGGCGGAGATGCTCATGCGCATGTATACGCGCTGGGCGGAGAAAAACGGCCACAAGGTGGATGTTTATGACATTTCCTATGCCGAGGAAGCCGGTATTAAGTCCGCTACCTTCGTGGTGCATGGCGAATACATGTATGGCCAGCTTTCCGTAGAGCAGGGCGCGCACCGCTTGGTGCGTATTTCTCCTTTTGATAACCAAGCCCGCCGCCAAACCTCGTTCGCGGAGGTAGAGGTGTTGCCGGTGGTGGAGCAAACCGACTCCATCGAAGTGCCGGATTCGGAGGTGCGCGTGGACGTCTACCGTTCCTCGGGCCCGGGCGGACAGTCGGTCAACACAACGGATTCGGCGGTGCGCTTGACGCACATCCCGACCGGCATCGTGGTGACCTGTCAGAACGAAAAGTCCCAGATCCAGAACAAGGCCTCTGCTATGCGCGTGCTGCAGGCGAAGCTGCTGGAGCGCAAGCGCCAAGAGGAGCGCGCGGAGCTCGATGCGCTGGGTGCGGGTGGCAATGCTTCCTGGGGTAATCAGATGCGTTCTTATGTGCTGCACCCGTACCAGATGGTCAAGGATCTGCGCACGAACTATGAGGTGGGGGATCCCTCCAAGGTCTTGGATGGTGATATCGATGGTTTCCTGGAATCCGGGGTCCGGTGGCGTATGGCGCAGCAGGAGGCCTAGGCCCGAGTAACAAATGTTGCTAATGTGGCTTAAGTGATCACTTTTGAGAATGTGTCCAAGGTCTATCCGACCTCCACAAGGCCCGCGTTGGACAACGTGTCCTTTGAGATTGAAGACGGAGAATTCGTCTTTCTCATCGGCCCGTCCGGCTCCGGCAAGTCGACCTTCCTCCAGCTCATGGTGCGCGAAACCAATGTCAGCTCGGGAGATATCTACTTCGGGGACTTCCACGTCAACGCGTTGAAGGGGCGCGAGGTCAACCGCCTGCGCCAGTCCATCGGCTACGTTTTCCAGGACTTTCGCCTGCTGCCCAAGCTGAACGTTTATGACAACGTGGCCTTTGCCTTGGAAGTCATCGGCAAACGCAAGGCGCGGATTGCCAAGCAAGTCCCCGAGGTCCTCGACATGGTCGGCCTGGGTGCCAAGCAGCACCGCATGCCGCATGAACTCTCCGGCGGTGAGCAGCAGCGCGTGGCGATTGCGCGGGCCTTTGTTAACCGTCCCAAGTTGCTGCTTGCCGACGAGCCCACGGGCAACCTTGATCCCTCCACGGCTGCGGAGATCATGGCCTTGCTCACCAAGATCAACCGCCGCGGAACCACCGTGGTGATGTCGACGCACAATGCGCGCGCAGTTAACGAGGCCCGCCAGCGCGTCATTGAGCTGCACAACGGCACGCTGGTGCGCGATGAGAAGAGCGCGATGTACGGGGAGGCGGTTTAGGTGAATCTGGGCTTTGTTTTTAGAGAGGCTTTCAAGGGGCTTGGGCGCAATATCACCATGACCATCGCCATGGTGATTACCACGGCCATTTCGGTGGCCCTGGTGGTGGCCGGTGTTCTGGTGACCCAGATGACCAACGAGACCAAAGACATCTACCTCGAGCGCGTCGAGGTCATGGTCCAGCTCAACGAAGATATTTCCGCGACCGATCCGGAGTGCAAGGACTCTGTCTGCGCGGGGCTAAGGAAGAAGCTGGAAGCGGATGAAGACATCGAGTCTGTGAGCTACCGCAACCGTGCGGATTCTTATGAGCGCTTCGTGGAGTTGTTCAAGGAAACCGATCCAGTCATGGTTGAGGAGACATCCCCGGATGCGCTGCCGGCGGCCTTCCATGTGCGGCTGAAGGATCCGACGGATACCGCGCCTATCGACGCCATCGCGTCCGACCCCGCCGTCAGCGACATCATCGATCAGCAGGAGGAGGTGCGCAGCGCCGCCGGCAACCTCGACGCCATCCGGAATGCCACCTTCGTCCTGGCTGCTGTGATGGCGCTGGCCGCCGTCATGCTGATTGCGAACATGGTGCAGATTGCTGCCTATCAGCGCCAGCGAGAGACCGCGATCATGCGCATCGTCGGTGCTTCGCGGTGGGTGACCCACGCGCCTTTCATTATGGAGGCGGTCCTCGGTGCCGTCGGTGGTGTCGTTCTCGCCGGGGTAGGTGTCATCGTAGGAAAGAACACGGTGATCGATCCTGCGCTGAAGGACCTGTACCACAACCAGCTTCTGGCCCCGGTGACCGCAGGCGACGTGTGGACGGCTCTGCCCATCGTGGGGCTTGTGGCAATCCTGTGCGCTGCACTGACCGCGCAGGTGACCATGCGCGCCTACGTGCGGACATAGGTCAGCAGGCCTGTTGTGGGTTGTGCCTGGCAGTAGCGTAATATAGTTCGAACTATGGCGAAGAAGGCAAAGAAGAAAAAGGCGGCCGTCGACAATAACTCGACCTTGGCCACCAACCGACGTGCCCGCCACGACTACACCATCCTCGACACCCTGGAATGCGGCATGGTGCTGGTGGGCACCGAAATTAAGTCGATGCGCGAAGGCAAAATCTCCTTGGCAGATGCCTTCGCCACCATTGACGACGGCGAGGTCTATATCCGCAACCTCCACATCCCGGAGTATTCCCAGGGCTCGTGGACGAATCACTCGCCCAAGCGCACACGCAAGCTGCTGTTGCACCGCAGGGAGATTGACAAGCTCATGGGCCAGGTGCGCGACGGCAATAAGACGCTGATCCCGCTCAAGGTGTATCTGAAGGACGGCCGCGCCAAGTGCGAGCTGGGTTTGGCCAAGGGTAAGCAGGACTACGACAAGCGCGAAGCAATCAAGCGCCGCGACCAGGACCGCGACATCACCCGCGAGCTGGGCCGCCGCGTAAAGGGGATTAACGCCTAACCTGGAAGCCATGATTTATACGGCTAAGGTTCATGACGTTATTCGGGAAGATGAGCAGCCGCGTGGGGCAGCGGTGCTCGTCGATAAGCTCTGGCCCCGTGGCGTGGCCAAGGAGCGTCTGTCCTATGACCACTGGTTCAAAAGTGTCGCGCCCAGTCCGGAATTGCGTAAGTGGTGGGGGCACGATGCCGATGCCTTCGAGGAGTTTGCACGGCGCTACCGCGCGGAGCTCGACGAGAACGACGGCGAAGAGCTGGAGCAACTGTGCCAGCTTGCTGAGCTTGGCGACGTCACCCTACTTTTCGCCGCCAAGGACCGCGAGGTCAACCACGCCACTGTGTTGAAGGCGTGGTTAGAGGAGAGCTAGGCGAATAGCCCCCAAATGGTGGCGCCGACGGCGATGAGACCCGTGATGACGACGAAGACGTTGCTGGCACGGCCGCGGAATTGCTTGAGCGCGTCGATGCGGTGGATGGCATACATCGGCAGCAGGTAGAGAATCGAGGCGATGAAGGGGCCGCCGATGGCCTCAATGAGGCCCAGGATCGACGGATCGATAATGGCCACGATCCACGCACAGACAAAGATGATGCCGTGCATGATGGAATTGAGTTGTTTCTCCGAGAGCTTCTCGGTGGCGCGCGGAGCGGCGCTGCGTAGCAGGAAGTTGCCGCCCTCGGTAGCTCCCAGCACGTGCCCGAAGTAGGAGGAAATAATTGCGATCATCGCGATGATCGGGGAGAGGAAAGCCAAGACCGGAACACCGGTGACGTTGGCCAGGTAAGACAGGACCGGCAGGTTTTGCTCGCGGGCCTCGGCGAGACCGTCCGCACCAAGCGTGAGGGTGCAGGACCACACGAAGAACATGGTGAATACGGTGAGCAGAATTGCGGTTAGTGCCAGCGCGCGCGAGGCGTTCTCCGAGCTCTTCTCGCGGCCGTGTGCGGCGACCATGGCCAAGGAGAACTGGGAAATCGCGGGGGAGTGGTTAAAGGAGAAGACCAGCACGGGGATGATGAGGGCGACAGCACCGACGACGCGCCAATCATTGTTGCCCACCTCCATGAAGGAGGCGATATCCCAGCGCGGGATAAGGTAGATGGACAGTGCGCCAAGGCAGAAGATCAGCGGGTAGACCAAGAACTGCGTTACGGCCAGCACCATGCGTTGACCGAAGGCGAAGACGATGGTCATGATGCCCACGAGGAGGAAAGCCAACAGCGGGCGTGAAATCGTGGGTCCATTTAATTGGTTGACGATGAAGCTGTTGACCGTATTGGTGATCGAAACGCCATAAATGAGGACGATGGGGAAGATGGCGCAGAAATAAATCACCGAAATGATAAAACCTGCGCTCTTGCCGAAATAGTCCGTGACCACTGCGGTGATGTCCTCGCCCTGGCGTGGTGACGCACAAATCATGCGGGCCAGACCGCGGTGGGAGAAGTATGTCATCGGCCCAATCAGAATCGTGGCCGCGAGGAGGGGCCAGAAGCCGAAACTGCCCGCGTTGATGGGGAGGAAAAGAATGCCGGCGCCTACGGCGGTGCCGAAGAGCGAGATGGCCCACTCGGTGTTGCTTGCTGGGCGTTTAGCGTCTTCCGGGGAACTGGTGGTTTCGGTATGTGTGCTCACTTTGCAGCCTTTAACAAAGTAGGAGTATCGGACTCACACACCTTAACAGCGTTTAAGTTGATGCTAATCACAAGGGGGTGCTTATGAAAGCTATGCCTCATGTGGCCTGGGGTGAAGCTTGCGGGAATAGGGGCAGGTGCAGTAGCGTTGAACAGACCGTAGGGCGCATAAAGATGCGTTCTGCGCAGCTTTCACAGCAATGTGTAAATGAGGGGTCGACTTGGTTTCGACTTCGTACATTGAGCCAGGGGAAGCGTGCCGGTGCAGGCTAGAGACCACCGTTAAGCGTCGTAGCAACCAATAAACGCAGAGAAGAACTCTCAGCGTGACTACGCCCTCGCTGCCTAATTACAGCGACGCGTGTCTGTCAGCCTAGGTTTGGTTCCTGACCTAGATCCTGGCATCGACTAAGGAACTTGCCTGACCGGTTTGTTGTTCGGCCGGTTGGGGACTTCTAGAGCAACTGGGCCCATCATCCGGAGCGAGTTTGCCCGAGCCGGAGGGCCGAGTAGAGATCCTGTGCAGACTGCGCACGGAGAAGCCCTGGCGAGGTGACGAAGGACCCGGGTTCAATTCCCGGCGGCTCCACAGATAGCATTTCCCCTGGTGAGCGTTCACCGGGGGATTTGCTGTATCTGTGCAGTTCATTGGCATGATACTGTGTTGCCACAGGTGGCCACGAGTTGCCACTAAATGACTCTGATTAGGGAATGAATAGGGAACGTTTCCCTAGTCCCTAGTCCCTCGTTGTGGAAGGTGTGGCAATGGCACGGAGGAAGGCTGAGCGCACGCGCCGGGCATTCGGCAAGGTGTCGGTTAAGGGCAAGCGCGTCTATGCGGAATACACCGGGCCGGATGGTGCGTTTCACCGCCCTGGGCATTCCTTCCCCTCAAAGATTGATGCGGAAGGTTGGCTAGCGGAGGAATCCTTAGCTGAGGGAGGAACTAAACCCAGGGCGCTTCATTCTGAGTGGAACGATGAGCGGATCTCCAGTCTCCGGATCCTCGATCACCCGTGCCCGCAGATCAAAAGCCTGCTGCAGCAGCTCTGCGGTGATGATATCGGCGGGTGGGCCGGAAGCTATTACCTGGCCTTCCTTCATAACCACAAGGTAATCGGAGTAGCGCACCGCCAGGTTTAGATCGTGCAGCACCATTACTACGGTTCTTCCTAGTTTCTGACGCAGGCTATCGACAAGTTCGAGGATGTCCACGGAGGTAGCCAGGTCAAGGTAAGTGGTCGGCTCGTCTAGGAAGAGGATGTCGGTGTTTTGCGCTAGCACCATGGAGATCCACGCCCGCTGGCGCTGGCCTCCGGAAAGCTCATCCAACGTACAGCTCGCAAGATCTGCAGAACCGGTCTGGCTTAGAGCCGCGAAGACTGCTTCCTCGTCGGTAGAGGACCACTGCCGGAACCATGCTTGGTGCGGGTGCCGACCGCGGGCTACCAGATCGGAGACCAACAGGCCTTCAGGTGCCACGGGTGATTGGGGCAACACTGCCAGTTTTCGGGCGACGTCCTTGCGCTTGATGGCCGAGATATCTTGTCCATTTACATATACGGTCCCTGTATCGAGGTCGAGCAGTCCGGACATGGCACGCAGCAAGGTCGATTTACCGCACCCGTTGGGCCCCACGATAGTGGTGATTTTTCCCGCTGGGAACGTGGCGTTGAGATCGCGGATGATGGTGCGCTGGCCGTAGCCTACCGTGACCGAGGAAGCGACCACGCTACTGGTGGTATTCGGTTGGTCTGCGCTTGACTGAGGTATGGGGGAGGTCATGCGTCTGTGCTCCTAGTGCGTTGAACGAGTAGGTAAATGAGGAAGATACCGCCCAGCGCGGAGGTGACAATACCCACCGGAAGTTCCACCGGCAGAATAGTTTGGGTCACGATGTCCGCACCTAGTAACAGTACTGCGCCGGTAAGAGCCGACGCCGCAAGCGGGGGACTGGGTACGCCGCACATCCGAAGGGCTACTTGAGGCGCTACAAAGGCGATGAATCCGATGGGGCCGGCAGCGGAAACAGCTACCGCAGCTAGCGCTACGGCCAACGCCAGCATTGCCACCTGCACGCCGTTGACTCGCTGGCCCAGCGCTCGGGCTAGATCGGGTCCCAGAGTGGTGGCCAGCGTTTGGTGGGAGATCCAAGCCAGCAACGGGGCGCATACAATCACAAGGGCGACCATGGGGATGGTGGTATTCCACTCCGACTTGGCCAGGGACCCGGTGAGCCAGAACTGTGCCTGGCTGGCATCCCGCAGTTCCGCGCGGACCATGAGGAAATTGATGTAGGAACTTAGCAGCGCGGTAATGATGATGCCCACGAGTACGAGGCGGTAGGAATCCGCGTGGCGCCGCCAAGCCAACGCCCAGATAGCCGTGGTGCTCAGTATCGCGCCCAGAAACGCGGCCAAGGGAATCCCAATTCCAGCGAGCCAGCCGGCGAAGCCGCTGCCGCCACCGCCGAGCACGATGACCGTTACGGCCATGGCAGAGGCGCCCGTGGTGATGCCGAGGATATCGGGGCTGGCCAACGCGTTCCGGGTGACCGTCTGGGTTAGCGCTCCAGAAAGTCCCAGTGCGCAGCCGACCGCGATGGCTGTGGCTACTCGAGGCATGCGCCACTCGAGGACCACGAGTTTTTCCACGCGGGATCCTTCCCCATGAAAGATCACCTGTAGTACTCGGGGGACGGAAATAGGGTAGTCGCCCAGTCCGATGGAGAGTGCTCCTAAAAAGACAATGAGCGCTGTGGCGATAAGACACACCAGCACCACCCGCGGGCGCCAGAGAAAGGAGATTGGCCCAGCTCGGAATGGCACCCTGCCCGGCATCTGCCACGAAGTGCTTTGTTTATCCTGTACAGCCTTGTTATGTCGTATCACAGCGTCATCACCTTTTTCCGAGAGATTAAGGCGAGGAAGAACGGCGCGCCAACGAAGGCCAATACGATGCCCGCTTGGAGCTCCCCGGGGCGGGCGATGAGGCGGCCCACTACGTCCGCACACAGCAACAGTGCCGCGCCGGCCAGTGCAGAGTAAGGCAAAATCCACTTGTAATCTGGGCCTGTGAGAGCCCGGACAATGTGGGGCACTACCAGACCAATGAAGCCCAGCGGGCCCGCTGCAGCCGTGGCCGCCCCGGCCAGCAGTGCGATGATGCCCATGCCGCCAAGTCTTGCGGCCGCGTTGTTGATGCCGAGTCCTGCGGCCACGTCGTCGCCTAAGTTCAAGATGTTCAACTGTGGGCCGGTGGCAAACGCCAGGATCAGTCCCAGCACTATAAACGGCAGGATGCCTAGTGCAATGTTCATATCCCGACCGGCAAGGGAACCGACGGTCCAAAAGCGCATTCGATCCAGGTTATTGTCATTGGTGAGAACGAATGCGCTGGTAATGGCGCTTAATACCGCCGACAGTGCGGCTCCGCCCAGTACTAAGGTCAAAGGGTCCACTGCTGCTTTGCCTGCGGAGGCTAGGCCGAAGACTAGTGCAGTGGCTGCGATCGCGCCGAGGAAGGCTACTACTGCGGTGGCCCACGGGGCGGTGATGCCAAACAGAGCGAAGCTGACCACAACGCTCAGGGCCGCGCCGGAGCTGACACCTAGGATTCCCGGATCTGCCAGGGGATTGCGGGTATGGCCCTGAATGAGAGCACCGGCCACTCCCAGTGCCGCCCCCACCATAATGGCCAGCAGGGTGCGCGGTAGCCGCAGCTCGGCTACTACGCGTTGATTGGTTGGAACTTCGTCTTGGGAGCCGCTCGCCCCTGGGAGATCCCGCAGCGCGGCCCACACATCCTCCGCAGGAATGGAACGGGCACCGTACAGCAAACTGCAGATCGTGCCGCCGAGGACCAGTAGGAACAGTACCCCTAGGCCCAGTAGGCGGGTAGTGCGCACACTCATAGCGTGGCCTCCAATCCCTGCAGTGGCTGCCAGCCCGCACCTAGCTGCAGGCGACCACATAACCGAGCCTGTTGGCCTGCCCACTGCTGCTTTCCGATGTCCGTGAAGTAGGCCCTAAAGAGTGCCCAGTAGGCGCTGGTGCTTCGGTAGTCTGGCCCGGACAAAACCATGAGGAGCTCCGAGTCCAGATCCAAGGGTGCTGTGACCCGATGGCCCAAGAAGGACGAGAGACGCTCATGACCGGTCATCTCTGCCATATCGATCACGATGGGAAATCCTAAGTTGTGGGGGCGGGAGAGGTGCGTAACGGTGAATTCGTCCCAGTGCGGTTGACAAAATTCCATATATCCCGACGTGCCCACAGGTTCGTTCCTCCGCGATCGGGTACTTGCCACCTCTGGAAGGGGAGGGGAGCTTCGGCCGAGTTGTGGCTCAGACTTTTGCTGGGGGTGGTTGTCAATCATGGGAAAACATATTACCACTTAAAGTAAGGTAAGCCTTCATTTACTTAAGGGGCGTTCAAAATAAGTTGCTGGAGATTAGGGATTGGCGTAAATGCGGCTACGCCGCTGGCGTCGGCATTCGGCATAACGACAGAATCGAGGGCGATACTCCGCGTATCGAAAAGACGATCCAGAACTTATCGTGACCGTGTCCTCGGACATTGATGAAAATGCATACAAGTAGCTGTCTGATATCGCCCCTGTCGTTGTGCGAAAGGGTGAAGGTATACCCCTTTAGGTAGGTAATAACTATAGATCAATAACTAGAATAAACTATTGCAACGTGGCATAGGTAATGCTAACCTAACTTAAAAGTTACCTTCGGGTCTACCGAAAATTCTGATGAAAAGAGCTGAAAGGTAGCTTGAGGAAACCGACTTTAAGGATAAAGGATGTCAGTAAAAAGAGGTGCGCGGTCATTCATTGCTGCCGCTATCTGTGCCGGATTAGTTCTGTCGGGCTGCTCGTCGAACGATTCAATCGATGAAGCGGCAACAACCTCCGAGGTTGCAGAATACGTGACCATTGAGCACGCACGGGGAACGGACACGTATCCGGTCAACCCGCAAAACGTGGTTGCCGTAGGAACGGCCGTTGATAACCTGCTGGAACTTGGAATTAAACCAGCTGCCGTTGTGCAGCATAGAATAGACAAGAACTCGCCTTGGCGCGAGGCCAAGCTCGATGGCGTCAAGGTGATCGATCAGACAGACTTCAAGACTCTGCCCCAGGAACAAATCGCGGCAATCGAACCCGACTTCATCGTTGGCGACTACTGGACAATTTCCGAGGCTCATTACAAGGAATTGTCTGCAATCGCACCGACTCTCGGCGGAATCTCCGATAAGGGTGAGGGAATTGGCTGGGAATCTCAGCTAGAAGCTTTGGGCAAGATCTTCAATAAGGAATCCGAAGCGAAGAAAGCTATTGAAGAGGATCAGAAGCGTTTCTCCGACGCAAAGGAAAAATTGCCTAACCTCTCCGGTAAAACCGGCGTTGTTTCCCAGTTCGCCCAAGGCTCCTTTGGCGCCGTTGCTGACCCTGAGGATCCGGGTGCTTCCTTCATCTACGATCTGGGCATGAAGTTCCCGGACAAGCTGACGGACGGATCCGTCCCAGCTAATAATAGTGGCCGCGTCACGCTTTCCCCGGAAAATGTTTCCTACCTAGCCGCTGATTTCATGGTTATTTATAACCGCGACGGCTCAATCGAAGAGGTTGAAAATATTCCGGGATACAAAGATTTGCCACAGGTGAAAGCCGATGCGACTCTCGCTGGTGATTCAGCCGTCGTCGCCGGACTTAACAACCCGACGAGCTTGAGTCGAGCTTGGGTATTGGATAAGACGATGCCGACGCTGGAAAAGGTTGGAAAGTAGTCAAGGCCCGCACAACCCTGATACCTGCTAGAAGGGGCTCACTTCGTTGCAGCAGGTAGTCATGAACGCCTTCCGATTTATCGGAAGGCGTTGTTTTAGGTGATGAAGTCCAAGGAAGTGGTGAGTTCGTTCTTGCCTCTCCGGCAACGAAATAAAAATCAACTTGACCAAAAGGAATGGTTAAAACTATGCCCAGAAACAGTCGAGGTAGAGAAATTTATCCAATCTCTTACCGGGAATTATATGTGCAAAATGTCGAAGATATATCGCCATGCATGCGGCGCATTACGCTCAGCGGAGAGCAACTCCAGGAGCACAAACACGATGGTTTTTCCGTTCCTGCATTATTAAGCAATGGTTTTGATGACGACGTTCGGCTGATCTTCCCGGATCCGGAAACTGGAGAAAGGCCGCACCCAATCGCCCAAAAAGATGGCAACCTACTGTGGCCAGAAGCTGTCAAAAATCTATTCCGGACATACACGGTCCGCCACTTTGACGCTGCTAACCAGCGGTTAGCAATAGATTTCGCGCGCCACGGTGAGGGCCTAGCAGAAAACTGGTCACAGAACGCTCGAATAGGTGACGCCATTTTTGTGGCAGGTCCGAAGTCTTGTGCACAGTTACCTACGCATACCGATTGGCTATTTTTGGCAGGAGATGAGACTGCGCTCCCGGCAATTGGCCGCTGCGTAGAATCACTCCCGTGCGGGCACCCTGCGATTGCGGTGATAGAGGTTCCTACGAGCGCTGATATTCAGAGCTTAGACATTTCCGATTCAGTACAGGTCCACTGGGCGGTACGCGAACGGGGTGAGGACTTCGTGGAAAAGACTAGGGCGCTTTTTGAAGCTACTTCTCCTTCATTATTGCCTGATGGCGAAGGATACGTATGGGCGGCAGGGGAAGCTTCTCGGCTAAAACCGCTGCGCCGTTTGTTTAAAGCTTCCGGAATTACCCCTGAGCATCAAGAAATCACGGGCTACTGGCGGCGTACTAACCCGAAACACGGCAAAGGAAACGCATCGAGCAGTAGTAATAGTGTTTTGCATAATATCCATGATTTAGCTGAGTTGAACTCGGCCTTTGCGCTTCGCACTGCAGTACGTTTAGGACTATTTCAAGAAATCGATGCGGGTGCCAACACAGTCCCTGCCCTTGCTGTTGCGGCAGAACTTCACGAGGAGGCTTTGGGAAGATTTGTCCGTTACTTGGCCGCTCTTCAACTCGTCGAAATCAGCGGGGACGCCCTCACGTTGACTGCAATGGGAATGGAACTGGCGGACCCAGATTCAAATGCGGTGCGCTGGTTAAGCGGGCCTGCGCATCTTGAGGCGATGGCGCTGATGCGACTTGAGCACAGTCTTCGTACCGGTGAGTCAGCACCTCAAGGGGAAAAGGGATTGCCGTGGTCAGAGTATGTTAGCCGTGACCCACAACTCGTGGCCGAACGCTTTGAGCAAAAGAATGTGAGCGCTGGGTGGACTGCTCCTTCGGCAGCTAAGGCACTACAGCAGTATTTAGATGAAACCGCTCGCGTTCTCATCATTGGCCAGGGAGGCGCGGTATATGCAGATGAAATACTCCGACGATGGGAGCATGCCCAGAGCCGTATTATCAGTGATGCTTCCTCGGAAGCGGTGCTACAGGAAATCGCAGTAACCTCTCGTGCACGATGCGAGACGAATGGCGAGGGAAGCGGTTTTTATCCCACTGAAGTGGACTATGTGTGGGCAACTGATGTAGTTTTCATCGATCCCTGGGGTGTCTTTGGTAGCGAGGAAGTAGCTCACCAATTAAACCGTGCAATAAGTAAGGATACGTTCCGGCGGGTTTATATCTTTACCGAGGTTATCGATACGGTAGGCGGAGATGAGCATTCCTATGAAGAGGACATGGTGAGGCTTTCCATGTTCGGCACCAAGATACCGACTCAGGAAGACATCAACGCTGCTGTCGCTGACAACGGCGCTTTTATTGCCTCCACCACGGCTGTTGGCTGGGGTAAACGCCTTTTCGTTCTTGAGGCAGAGGCGAAATCCTAAAGAGGAACTGCTGAGGTTCCCCTCGTGTAGTCGACACCCTGGCTGAGGTCAAAGAAAAATGCCGAAGGAACCACGGTGTCTATGCTGCGGTTCATGCCGGATAAAAGCCGCTGCTGTCCCTGTGAAAGAGAAACCGAGGGCAGCAGCGGCTAAAGCGTAGAGCGTGGCGGCTTAGAGCCCGAAGTACTCGCGCAGATCGGCGGCGATGGCATCGAGGCGATCGGCGTCGGGGGACTCGAGGTAGCACTTGAGCTTGGGCTCAGTGCCGGAGGGGCGGACGATGACGAGGTCATCGTTGTCGGTGAAGAACTTCGAGCCTTGGGCGAACTTTTCCACCTTGGTTATAGGGGAGCCAGCAAGCTCGGTCGGTGGGTTCGCGGAGACCTTCTCCATTGCTTGAGCAATGAGGCTCAAGTCTTCTACGCGGAAGGTCAACGGCTGCGTGTGCAGTGCGCCAACCGTGGCGTAGATTTCTTCCAAGCGGCCTAGCAAGCTAGTTCCAGCGGCCTTGCATTCAGCGGCAAGGCTGGCAAGTACGACGGAAGTAGAAATGCCGTCTTTGTCGCTGACCGCGGCGGGATCGGGGCAAAAGCCAATGGCCTCTTCATAGCCGAAGGATAGCTCTGGGGTGCGGGCGATCCATTTGAAACCGGTAAGCGTTTCCTTATGGCCGAGACCGTAGTGCGCGGCGATGCGCCCGAGCAGGCGGGAGGAGACCAGGGAATTGGCGAAGTTACCGGTAGCGCCGCGGCGAGCAAGGTAATCGCCCAGGAGGGCACCGGTTTCGTCGCCGCTTAGTTGGCTCCAAGAGTTTTCCGCCGTGGGGACGGCGGCGGCGCAGCGATCGGCATCTGGGTCATAAGCGATAAGGATATCGGCATCGATCTCCTCAGCGTGCTTGATTCCAAGGTCTAAGGCGCCGGGTTCTTCCGGGTTGGGGAAGGACACCGTAGGGAAGTCAGGGTCGGGTTCGGCCTGCTCGGGCACCAGCGAGACGCGGAAGCCACAGCGGGAAAGCAGTTCCTTGCCGAGCTCGGCCCCCACGCCGTGCATGGCGGTCAGCGCGATGGTGATATCGGTACTGTCACCGACTAGCTGGGCGGCGCGGTCGAGATAGTCCTCGCGGGTATCGACGTCCTCGATGCGCTCAGAAGAAAGCGCAACCTCGTCGGCATAGGGAGCCGCAGCGATAGCGGCGGCAATTTCGGAGTCTGCCGGAGAAATAAGCTGCACGCCCTCGCCTGGGCCGGTGGCGATGCGGCCGCCCAAGTACACCTTGTAGCCGTTATCGGCTGGAGGGTTGTGGGAGGCGGTGACCATAATGCCGGCATCTGCGCCCAAGGAGCGAACCGTAAAAGCCGTCAGTGGGGTCGGGTTCTGTGCAGGCAGAACCAGGGCCTTACCGCCGGCGGCGGAGATGACCTGGGCGGCATCGCGCTGGAACTGCGCGGAACCGTGGCGGGCATCGCAGCCAATGACGACGACCGGGGCATCGACCTGCTGGTTGAGCCAGGTGATAAGCCCGTAGGTGGTGCGGATGACCACGGCGCGGTTCATACGGGATTCGCCCGCCCCCACGGCGGCGCGCAGGCCCGCGGTACCGAAGTTCAAGGGGCCAGCGAAGGCCGCGGCGAGTTCTTCGGAATTGCCTTCCTCGATCCACGTCAGTACCTGGCGGGTGGTGTCCGCATCCGGATCGTGTTCGGCCCAGGTGCGGGCGTAGTCGACATCGAAGTTCGTGTGTGCGGGCATGGCTTAAAGCTCCTCGAGGATCTTGGCGGAGGAAGACAGCCCCAGGCGGGTAGCGCCGGCTTCGATCATTGCCAGTGCATCCTTGCCGCTGCGGATGCCGCCGGATGCCTTAACGCCGAGAGCGTCGCCTACGGTCTCGCGCATGAGCGTGACCGCGTGGGTGGACGCACCGCCGGCGGGGTGGAAACCGGTGGAAGTCTTGACAAAGTCCGCCTGGGCGGCTGCGGCGGCCTTGCAGGCGAGGACAATGGCGTCGTCGGAAAGCGCGGCAGACTCGATGATGACCTTGAGCACCTTGCCAGGGATGGCATCGCGCACGGCCTGGATTTCGGCCTGCAGATCCTCGGCGCGGCCCTCGATGGCCAGGGGGATATTGATGACCATGTCCACCTCTTCGGCGCCATCAGCAACCGCGCGGGCTGCCTCAGCGGCCTTAATCTCCGGCTTTACGGCACCGGAGGGAAAGCCCACGACGGTGGCGATGTGCATGGATTCTGGAACCTCGATGGGCAGGGCGGACGGGGAAACGCAGACGGAGTAGGTGCCCAGCTCGGCCGCCTCATTGACCAAGGCGCGGAACTGCTCCGGGGTGGCCTCCGGCTTGAGCAGGGTGTGGTCGATGATGGAAGCAACGTCGGTGCGGGAAGTCATAATTGTTCTCCTGAGCGGGTTAGGCGGGATTCGGAACGGGCCATCTTGAGGTCAGAGACGACGTACAGGGCAATACCGATGGCGGCGACTGCCGCGAGGATCCACAGCACGGTGTTATAGCTGGTGAGGTCCTGCAGCTTTGCCGTATAGGCAATGCCCAGTGGGATGGCGATATTGATGGTCAGGTTATAAAAGCCAATCGCGATGCCGGACTTGGTGGCGGTGATATTGCGCAGTGCGGTATTGACCAGCGGGGCGTACATCAGCGCAAAGCCGGAGGCAAAGGCCACGATGACCAGGATGAGTACGGCGACGTGAAGCTGCACGAAGAGCGCGGCCGCCACCAGCGCGCCGGCGACAAGGGCGAAAGCGGTGTAGATGGTGGCGCGAGAGGACAAAACGCCACCGATCTTGCCGGAGAAAATACCAATGAGGATGGCGCAAATATAGCCCGGGATCATCAGCAGGGAGGCCTTGTCGATGCTCATGCCATGCAGGTCATGTGCGGCAAATGGCAGCAGGAAAATGAAGCCCATCTGGGTGGAGTAGACGAAGAAGACCATGAGGATGGTCCACACATAGCGGCCGTTAGTAAAGAACTCCGGGGTGACCACGGGGTGCTTGGCGTGGCCGATGTGGATGATGAAGCCTACGACGCCCCGGTGGTGGCACCCTTATTCTTGTAGAGGCGTTGGCCGCATAGAGTGTGGATTACTCCGTGTGGTTCGATGTGGTGAATGAGGTGCCGCAAGCGTGGCGTGCCGGTACTCCGGCGTGCCGGGTTGGTGGTGGTTTGTGGGGTGGTCATGGTTGCCTTTCCTGGTGCTATTAGGGAAGGATTAGGGAATTTTCCCGTCCTTGTTTCTTGAATTGCGCCTGTGACCTGCTGTGTTGTGGTGTGGGGGTTCAGTCCCCGGCGGCTCCACCGGAAAGCCCCAGCTAGATAACGTTCTAGCTGGGGCCTCTTCTCGTTTTGTATCCCTGGCCTGCAGTAATGGCGCATGTCCGGTGCGTGCAGGTAGGGCCACCCGTGTCCCGCATTAGTCCCACAAAAGCCCCCAATCAAGCCCCGACGGCTCCACAAATAGCATGAGTGTTCACCGAGGGGAATGCTGTATCGAGACCGTTTTGGTGGCTAAGCTTGGGTAGCAGCTGTCTGGCGGGAAGCGTCAGGGGGTTCTGAATAGAGAAAGAAGCGTGAAACCGCTAGCAGGCTTTCTTGAGTTCCTTTAAAGGGGGGTAGAAGTGATCGCTTTCGCTGGGACTATCACAGCCGTGCTAGGGCTGAATGTTGTGGCGAATGAAACTGGTGCGAATGCCGTGGGGTTCGTAATTACAGCTATTCTCTTGGGATTCGGGCTCGCTCCCTTTGTTGGGGATTCTCTGGAGCGCCATATTCCGGTTTCGCTGTGGCGGCGGATGTCATTTTCTCGCGTTGCTAGCCGTCGGTGGGGTGTCGAGCTATTCAATGCTGTGCTCACGAGAATCGGATGGAATGGCATGATTTTGGCGATGCGCAGAGAAGAGTCTGCCAAGCGTGAAGGGGCGACCCCTCTTCGTCCCATGCGAGCGTCGGCAGCCGGTCATGCGTGGGGATTGTTGCTCCATATATGTAGCGCTGGATGGTGCGCTGCGGCAGACGGATTGTTTGCGGCTACAGTTCTTCTTGTTGTCGGGGTTGTGGGCCATCTGTATCCGGTTTTGCTTCAATTACGTGTGCTCACGGATGCTCGGGGGAGGTAGTTCAATATCGGTGTCGTTGCGGCCTGCTTTAGGATGGCCGCATGGATACCGAACCTCTCCGCATCACAGTCGTCTTGTTTGAGGGCTTTGAGCTTCTCGACGTCTTCGGGCCCGTCCAGCTGCTTCAAGCGGTGCCTGATGTCGCCGTTGTTTTCGCAGGACCGGATAGTGGGCCAGTTGCTAGCTCGCAGGGCGTGGAAGTGGTGCCGACAATTTCTTATGGGCAGATTGAGCCGGCCGACGTTCTCCTCGTCCCGGGAGGAAAGGGGACCCGGAAGCTCGTGGAAGACGAATCTTTTCTGACGTGGCTTCGTGAGGTGGGTGCGCAAGCGCCGGTGGTTGCCTCCGTGTGTACGGGTTCTGCGGTCCTGGCGGCGGCTGGGCTCTTGGAGGGCTACGCCGCAACAAGCAATAAGCGTGCTTTTAGCTGGGCCACGTCCTTCGGGGGCGATGTGTCCTGGCGGCCGGAGGCGCGGTGGGTGCACGACCGCAATCGATGGACCTCCTCAGGCGTGGCGGCGGGGATGGATATGACTGTCGCGCTCATTGCGCACCTCGTATCAGACAGTGCTGCCATCAATGCTGCCAACTTTGCGGAATATGATGCGCACCGCGACAGCGAGTGGGATCCTTTCGCGCGGCTGAATGGACTGGTGCCTTAGAACCCTGGTAGATGGGGGTAGCCGGTGGGATGGACGTAGTACCGCTGTACGAAAAGTGTGACGCGGAGCGACGCTTGGTGTTACTCAAGTTACAAACGCGTGGTAGCCTTTCCTCAACAGTGTGACGTGGAGCACTGGGACTGACCCCTACGACAGGAGTACCCATGAACAGCCCATCCAATACAGCGCCGAAAGGCGGCGCTGACACCACGGAGAAATCAAAAGCACATCCCGCCACGGCAGAGCAAAAATCGAGTCAGCAATCCAGCGGGGGAATGCTGGATAAGTTCCTCAATGGCGTTGAATACGTCGGCAATAAACTGCCCGAGCCCTTCACCATCTTCCTTATCCTTTTCCTTATCACCGGCGTGCTCTCCACCATCATGGCGAAGATGGGCGTGGAGATTAAGATTCCCGGCAGTGATGAGATTCAGCCGGTCAAAGGGCTCTTCACCGGTGAAGGACTGACGTGGTTCACCACGACGATGGGGGAGAACTACATCAACTTCCCGCCGCTGGTGACGGTGCTGCCCATCATGCTCGCAGTCGGCGTGGCGGAGCGCTCCGGAATGCTCTCAGCGCTGATCCGGAAGCTCTTTGGTTCGGCGAAACCGTGGCTGCTTCCGTACGCCGTCGGCGTTATCGGCGTGACCGCTTCCGTCATGGCGGATGCCGCCTTCGTCATTGTTCCGCCGCTGGCCGCGATGGTCTTCAAAGCCGCGGGCCGTCACCCGGTGGCAGGTCTGATTGGTGGCTTCGCCGCCGTGGGCGCTGGTTATTCCACTGCCTTGGTGCCGACCTCCCTGGATGCCCTCTTTGCAGGTATTACTACCGCCGTGATGGAAACCCTGCCGAATACCGAGTTCGCGCCGGTTAACGCCATGTCGAACTATTACTTCAACGTGGCTTCTTCCATCGTGCTCGGTGTGCTGGCCGGCTTCATCATCGACAAGGTGATCGAGCCGCGCATGTGGAAGCAGGAGGTTCCCACCGAAGAAGACATTGATCCCGAGGATGCCGCCGAGCGCGGCGACCGCGACGAGAACGGCGAGGAGCTCACCGCTGAGCTGCGCCCAGCCGAGTCCAAGGGCCTCATCTGGTCCGGTGTGGCCACGGTCATCCTCACCGCCATCATTCTCTTCGCAGTTCTTCTGCCAGAATCGCCGTGGCGCAATGAAGAAGGCGGCTTCTTGCCCAAGTCCCCGCTGTTGAACTCCATCGTCTTTATCGTGTTCGCTTACTTCTTGCTCCTCGGCGTGGTCTACGGCAAGGTTGTCGGCACGGTCAAGGGAATCACCGATGTTGTGAACATGATGATCGGCGCGCTCAAAGATATGCTGAGCTTCCTCATCTTGGCGTTCATCCTGGGCCAATTCGTGGCACTGTTCTCTTGGACCGGTATCGGCACCTTCACTGCAGTGAAGGGCGCGGCTTTCCTTGAATCCATCGGGCTCACTGGTTTCCCAGCCATCTTCGCCTTCATTGCACTCGCATCTTGCCTTAACCTGCTGATTATTTCCGGATCCTCGATGTGGACTCTCATGGCCGCGGTCTTCGTTCCCATGTTTGCCCTGCTGGGCTATGAGCCGGCGTTTATTCAGGGCGCATTCCGCGTGGGCGATTCCGCAACCCAGATCATCACCCCGCTGAACCCGTACATGATTGTCATGCTTGGCTTCCTCCAGCGTTATGAACGCGAGGCGGGCCTGGGAACCCTGATGTCACGCCTCGTGCCCTTCGTGGTGCCGTTCTTTACGGCTTGGGCGATCTTGCTGGCCATCTGGTTCTATGTGGATCTTCCGCTGGGACCGGGCAACAACGTCATGATTGGTTAAGCGCATGAATCAACGCAACAATCCATCGACAGCGTATTTGGAAGCGATGGAGGAGGGCGTCGCCAAGCGCGTGGCGTCTGCAGCACCACCGGAAAAACAGGGAGAGGACTACCCAGGCCAGGCGAAGCTCTGGGATGCGGTGGCCGCGCGGGCTGAGGCCTTGCGGGAGAAGGCCGCGCACATCGTCGCGGACCTGCACGCTCACCCTGAAACGGCCTTCGAAGAACATCGTTCCATGGCGGTGCTCGCGGACATCGTTGAAGAGCACGGCTTCTCCACGCGCCGCGGGGTCTACGGCGTGGAGACCACGTTCGAAGCTTCCTGGCAGAGTGCAGATTTCGACCCTGAACGGCATCCCACCGTGGCCATCCTGGCGGAGTACGATGCCCTGCCTCAGATCGGGCACGCGTGCGGGCATAACGTCATTGCCGCGGCGGGCGTTACTGGATTCTTGGCGGCTACTGCCGTGCTGGACGACGCCCCTCCCATGTCTGGCCGCATCCTCCTCCAGGGGACCCCAGCGGAGGAAGGCCATTCCGGCAAGGAATACATGATCCGCGGTGGCAGCCTCGACGGCGTGGATACCGCGGTGATGATCCATGGCTTTGGCTATGACATTGGCGCGCATGCCTGGGTGGGCCGGCGCATCCTACGCGTGACTTATCGTGGCGTGGCCGCGCATGCCAGCTCCCAGCCCTTCATGGGGCGCAACGCCCTTGATGCTGCGAGCCTGGCCTACCAGGGGATTGGGCTGATGCGGCAGCAGATGCCGCCCTCGGATCGGGTACACGCCATCATGAGCGGCGGCGATCGCCCCTCCATCATCCCGAGCGAGGCGGAGATGACCATCTATGTGCGCTCGTTGGGGACGCGCACGCTCATGGACCTTTCTGCCAGGGTGGAAGACATCGTCCGGGGCGCTGCACTTATGGCCGGAGTCGAGGTGGACGTGGAGTGGGATGAGCACCCGATGACCCTGCCCGTGCGCAACAACGCGGCGCTGGTGGAGCGGTGGTCGGCCACGCAGGCGCGCCGCGGACGCACCGCGCTGCCTGCTGGGACGGTGCCGGATACGGTGGCCGCATCGACTGACTTTGGCAATGTCTCTCACCTCGTGCCGGGCCTGCATCCAATGGTGCAGGTTTCACCCACCGACGTGGCTCTGCACACGGAGGACTTTGCCCGCTGGGCGGCCACACCGCAGGCGGTGGATGCGGCTGTCGACTCGGCGGCGGGATTGGCGCAGGTAACGCTAGATTTTTTGGCGGATAAGGAATTCCGCAGGGCAGCGCGACAGGACTTCGATAGGGAAGGGCCTGTGGCGGTTAGTGATCTGCTTGCAGAGAAGGGGGAGGGCTAAGCGTAAATATTTTGTTCTAAAAGGCATGTCAAGGGGTATCGCGCGGCAGTCTGTCACCCCCGTCGTGAATTAGAAAACATAAGCGTGCTTGAAAGGTAAGCCTTACTTGAGTTAGGTTTAGCGGCGTCGTCATTTGCCAACTGTGGTTAGCCACACCTAATATGCAAGGAAGATATGTTTACTCTAACTCGCCGTGCCTCGCGCAAAACCGCCGCCAAAGTTGCCGCCACTCTCTCGGTCGCAGCGCTTGCTCTCACCGGCTGCTCTTCTAGCCAGTCTGAGGAGACTGCTGAGCCAACCGAATCCGCGGCGGCAGGCGCTTCCACCATCACCCTGGATGATAACTTCGGCTCGAAGGAAATCACCCTCCCGGTGGAGAACCCTGCGGTGACGGATAACCGCGCCTTCTCTATCTTGGCGCAGTGGGATATTGACCTTGCTGCCGCACCGCTGAACCTGGTGCCAAAGTCCCTTCGTGATACCTACAACGAGGACACGGTCCAGGTAAACCTGGGCTCCCACAAGGATCCGGACCTCGAAAGCCTCGTAGCAGCGGACCCGGATCTCGTGTGGAACGGCCAGCGCTTCGAGCAGTACCAGGAAGACATCGAGAAGCTGCTTGAGGATGTCCCGGTCGTTGATTTCGAGCCGCGCGATGATGAAGACTTCTTCGACGAGCTCAAGCGCCACACTGAGGCACTGGGCCAGGTTTTCGGCCACGAAGAGGATGCTGCGAAGCTCATCGAGGATTTCGACGCCGCTGCTGAGCGTGCTAAGAAGGCCTACAACCCAGAGCAGAAGGTCATGGCTGTGAACACCTCTGGCGGCGAAATCGGCTACATCGCTCCCGGTATCGGGCGCGTGTATGGCCCGGTCTTTGAGCTGCTTGGCCTGACCCCGGCCCTGGAGGTGTCCAACGCCTCCGATGACCACGAGGGTGACGACATCTCCGTTGAGGCCATTGCTGAGTCCAACCCGGATTGGATCCTCGTTATGGACCGTGACTCTGCTATCGCCAAGGAAGGCCAGGATGTCACGCCGGGCGAGAAGCTGGTCAAGGACAACGCGGCGCTTCAGAACGTCACCGCTGTGAAGGAAGGCAACGTTTACGTGGCGCCGACTGATACCTACATTGATGAGTCCATCATCACCTACACCGAGATCTTGAACGCGCTTGCCGACGCCTTCGAGAAGGCCAACGCCTAAACAACTCTCTCGGCAGCCAAGGAGGAGACTAAACCGTGACGGTGAAGAGCAGCGCTCCGGCCGAGCACTCAGCTATAAGCCGGCGTAACTCCCGCGGACCCGTGCTGACCTGGAAGCTAGGCCTCGGCGTGCTCGGCGTCATTGCACTGCTCCTCCTTTCCCTCATGGTGGGGGAGTACAGCATCCTCGATAATGAGGACGGCTGGTCCATGTTCTTCACCACCCGCGTGCCGCGCACCGTTGCGCTTGTCTTGGCGGGCGCTGCGATGGCGATGAGCGGTTTGGTCATGCAGCTGCTGACCCAAAACCGCTTCGTGGAACCCACGACAACGGGAACCACCGAGTGGGCCGGACTGGGCTTGCTCTTTTCTCTTATCCTTTTCCCGCACTCATCCGTGCTGGTGAAGATGGTTATTTCGGTTTGCTTTGCCTTCGTGGGAACCATGGTTTTCTTCGCGTTTCTGCGTCGCGTAGCGCTGCGCTCCTCACTCATTGTGCCGATCATCGGCATTATGTTGGGTGCTGTCGTTAGCGCAGTGTCTTCCTACGTGGCGCTAGCGACGGATACCTTGCAACAGCTCGGAATCTGGTTCATGGGATCCTTTACCTCTGTCTATGAGGGTCAATACGAGGTCCTGTGGATCGTGCTGCTGGTTTTGCTGGCGGTATATTTCTACGCTGACAAGCTCACCGTCGCAGGCTTGGGGGAGGACATTGCCACCAATATCGGCCTGAACTACAAGCGGATGATTCTGTTGGGAACCGGGCTTATCGCGGTGGCGACGGGTGTAGTCACCGTCGTCGTTGGCTCCCTGCCGTTCCTCGGGCTCATCGTGCCCAACGTAGTGAGCATGTTGCGCGGCGATGACCTGCGCTCTAACCTTCCGTGGGTCTGCCTGCTCGGCATCGCCACGGTGACCTTGTGTGACCTCATTGGCCGCACCATTATCTCCCCGTTTGAGATGCCCGTATCAGTCATCCTGGGTGTTGTCGGTGCTATCGTATTCGTCGTCTTGATCGTGAGGTCGACCAAGTGAGTGTAAGTATCTCTATCCCTAAGACGAAGAAACCTGTGCAAACGTCACGTGCCCGGCGAAACGTGGGCAGCTTCCAGTCTGCTGCGGCGGCACGAAAGTACTGGATCATCCTCGCCGCCTTGATTGTTGCCGGTTTGGCCTTCGCCTTCGGGCTTTTGGCCTACGACAACCCGATGGAGTTTGGCACCCGCAAGTGGTGGCTGATCGCGCGTCGCCGCGCGGATGCGGTGACCGCCATGGCGATCGTCGCCGTATGCCAGGCCGTGGCCACGGTGGCTTTTCATACGGTGACGAACAACCGGATCCTTACTCCCTCCATCATGGGGTTTGAATCCCTGTACGTCGCGATTAATACAGCCACGATCTTTTTCCTTGGTGCCTCCGGCCTAACTCAGGCCCGCAACATGGGGACCTTCCTTGTGCAGCTTGTTCTCATGGTGGGCCTTTCCCTCGTGCTGTACTCCTGGCTGCTGACCAGCCGCCGCAACAATATGCATGCGATGTTGCTCGTGGGCATCATTATCGGCGGAGGCCTGGGCTCGCTCTCGACGTTTATGCAGCGCATGCTCACGCCCAGTGAATTCGACGTGCTCACTGCGCGGCTCTTTGGTTCCGTTAACAACGCGGAGAGCGAGTACTATCCCATCGCCATACCGTTGGTCCTCGCGGTGACACTGCTGATATTCCTGAACTCCCGCCAGCTCAACGTGCTAGCGCTCGGGCGCGATGCCGCGACGAACCTTGGCGTTAACCACAAGGTCAATGCAATCTACACGTTGATTTTGGTCTCCATTCTGATGGCGACGAGCACCGCGCTTGTAGGGCCTATGACCTTCCTTGGCTTCCTCGTGGCCACCTTGGCTTACCAGGCGGCGGAGACGTATGACCACCGCTTTTTATTCCCAATGGCGGTTGCCACGGCCTTTGCTGTGCTCACCGGCGCCTACTTCCTCATGCAGCACGTCTTCTACGCGCAGGGCGTGGTCTCCATCATTATTGAGCTAGTAGGCGGCAGCGTCTTCCTTCTGGTCATTCTGCGAAAGGGCAAGCTGTGATCAAGCTTTCCAATGTTTCGAAGTCCTACTCCGGCGAGACCAACATCGGTCCAATCGATTTGGAGATCCCCTCCGGCGGTATTACCGCGCTGATTGGGCCGAATGGCGCAGGCAAGTCCACGATGCTGACGATGATTGGCCGGCTTCTCGACGTCGACGAGGGCACCATCGAGGTCGCCGGTTACGACGTGTCCTCCACGAAATCGCAGGACTTGGCGAAGATCCTCTCTATCCTGCGCCAGGAGAACCACTTCATTACCAAGCTGACCGTGCGCCAGCTGGTGAGCTTTGGCCGCTTCCCTTACTCGAAGGGGCGCCTGACCGCGGAGGATGAAGAGATTGTCTCGCGCTACATTGACTTCTTCCACTTGGGTGAATTGGAGAACCGTTACCTTGATGAGCTCTCCGGCGGCCAGCGTCAGCGCGCCTACGTGGCGATGGTGCTCTGCCAGGAGACGGACTACGTGCTTCTCGACGAGCCCCTCAACAACCTCGACATCTCACACTCCGTGGAGATGATGAAGCACCTGCGAAAGGCCGCTAAGGAATTTGGCCGGACGATCATCATCGTTCTCCATGACATTAACTTCGCTGCTCGTTATGCCGACCATATTTGTGCGGCCAAGGACGGGAGCATCGTTTCCTTCGGAAGCCCGGACGAGATCATGCGCGATGAGATTCTCACGCCCATCTTCAAAACCCCAATCACAGTTATCGATGGCCCGGACGGGCTGTTGGCCTGTTACCACTAGCTATTAGCATTCAGGTGGAGTTCCCGACAGTCAGAAAACCGCCCCAGGATGAGTACAAAAAAGTGCCTCTTCCTGGGGATTTGTTGTTTGTTGGGGGTGTGCGTATATTTATCGAGGTCGCCGCGAGGTAGCCGGGAAGTTAACTGGTGGTAGATGTTCGGGCAATGTTTGTTCGGCGGGTTTGACTTTGGTTGAGCTTGTTGGGTAAGGTTGTTCGGGCCGCCGCAAGAGGGTTAACGTTTGGTTAACTTTTGTTGTGGTGTGCGGATGATGTTTGAGAACTCAATAGTGTGCCAATGTACTTTTTGTGTTGGTTGATTTTTATCATTTTGGCTACGATACGCCGTATGCGTATCGCGGTTGGTGTATGCCGGATGGCGCTTTTCCTTT
>NZ_KV813877.1:0-2720 GCF_001813755.1 Corynebacterium sp. HMSC074H12 | reverse complement strand
TGCTTGTGTGTTGTTGTTAGGTGAAGTGGTGTGGAAACGCCTACCGTAGAGGGTGATAGTCCCGTAGTTGAAGGCTTCAATGCATTAGTTGTTGGGTTGCCCGAGTAGCAGCGGGCTCGTGGAATCTGCTGTGAATCTGCCGGGACCACCCGGTAAGCCTAAATACTCAGTGTGACCGATAGTGTATTAGTACCGTGAGGGAATGGTGAAAAGTACCCCGGGAGGGGAGTGAAATAGTTCCTGAAACCATGTGCTTACAATCCGTCAGAGCACTTTTTATTGTGTGATGGCGTGCCTTTTGAAGAATGAGCCTGCGAGTCAGCGGCATGTCGCGAGGTTAACCCGTGTGGGGTAGCCGTAGGGAAACCGAATCCTAATGGGGTGTTGAGTGGCATGTCCTGGACCCGAAGCGGGGTGATCTACCCATGGCCAGTGTGAAGCAGTAGTAAGATGCTGTGGAGGCGCGAACCCACGTAGGTTGAAAACTGCGGGGATGAGTTGTGGGTAGGGGTGAAAGGCCAATCAAACTCCGTGATAGCTGGTTCTCCCCGAAATGCATTTAGGTGCAGCGTCGCATTAGCTTGGTGGAGGTAGAGCTACTGGTTGGTTGAGCGGGACTACAATCTTAGCAATGTCAGCCAAACTCCGAATGCCATCAATTGTGTTGTGCGGCAGTGAGACTGTGGGGGATAAGCTTCATAGTCGAGAGGGAAACAGCCCAGATCGCCGGTTAAGGCCCCTAAGGGTGTGCTAAGTGGAAAAGGATGTGGGATCGCGAAGACAGCCAGGAGGTTGGCTTAGAAGCAGCCATCCTTGAAAGAGTGCGTAATAGCTCACTGGTCGAGTGGTCCTGCGCCGACAATGTAGTGGGGCTCAAGCACACCGCCGAAGCCGCGGCAAACTTTTTGTTTGGGTAGGGGAGCGTCGTGCATGTGTTGAAGCGTTACCGTAAGGAGGCGTGGAGTGTGTGCGAGTGAGAATGCAGGCATGAGTAACGAATTGGAAGGTGAGAATCCTTCCCGCCGGATGACTAAGGGTTCCTGGGTCAAGTTCGTCTTCCCAGGGTGAGTCGGGACCTAAGGCGAGGCCGACAGGCGTAGTCGATGGACAACCAGTTGATATTCTGGTACCCGTATATCCGCGCCCATGATAAAGCACTGATACTAACCACCGCGGATACGACTGGTGTGTTCTTTGAACACGTTGGTTGTTGATGTCGTGGGGCCTGATGTGTGGTTCAAGTGATGGGGTGACACAGTGTAGTAGCCATGCCGCTTAGTGGATTGTTGGTGTAAGCGTGTGAGGTGGTGTGTAGGCAAATCCGCACACCGTATGCCTGAGGCGTGATGCGTAGCCCAATTGGGGTGAAGTTGGTGATCTAGTACTGTCGAGAAAAGCCTCTAGCGATGTGGATGTATGGCCCGTACCCTAAACCGACACAGGTGGTCAGGTTGAAAATACTAAGGCGTTCGGGTGAACTGTGGTTAAGGAACTCGGCAAAATGCCCCCGTAACTTCGGGAGAAGGGGGACCACACGACTTAAACCAGCCTTTGCGTTGGTGGTGGGTTGTGGGGTCGCAGAGAATAGAGGGAAGCGACTGTTTATCAAAAACACAGGTCCATGCGAAGACGTTAAGTTGATGTATATGGACTGACGCCTGCCCGGTGCTGGAAGGTTAAGAGGACCGGTTAGTCACCTTTGGTGGCGAAGCTGAGAATTTAAGCCCCAGTAAACGGCGGTGGTAACTATAACCATCCTAAGGTAGCGAAATTCCTTGTCGGGTAAGTTCCGACCTGCACGAATGGCGTAACGACTTCTCTGCTGTCTCAACCACAGGCCCGGTGAAATTGCACTACGAGTAAAGATGCTCGTTACGCGCGGCAGGACGAAAAGACCCCGGGACCTTCACTATAGCTTGGTATTGGTGTTCGGTTCGGTTTGTGTAGGATAGGTGGGAGACTGTGAAACGTGCACGCCAGTGTGTGTGGAGTCGTTGTTGAAATACCACTCTGATCGGATTGGATGTCTAACCTTGGCCCATGATCTGGGTTGGGGACAGTGCCTGGTGGGTAGTTTAACTGGGGCGGTTGCCTCCCAAAATGTAACGGAGGCGCCCAAAGGTTCCCTCAGCCTGGTTGGCAATCAGGTGGTGAGTGTAAGTGCACAAGGGAGCTTGACTGTGAGACAGACATGTCGAACAGGGACGAAAGTCGGGACTAGTGATCCGGCACCTACTTGTGGATGTGGTGTCGCTCAACGGATAAAAGGTACCCCGGGGATAACAGGCTGATCTTCCCCAAGAGTCCATATCGACGGGATGGTTTGGCACCTCGATGTCGGCTCGTCGCATCCTGGGGCTGGAGTAGGTCCCAAGGGTTGGGCTGTTCGCCCATTAAAGCGGCACGCGAGCTGGGTTCAGAACGTCGTGAGACAGTTCGGTCTCTATCCGCCGCGCGCGTTGAAACTTGAAGAAGGCTGTCCCTAGTACGAGAGGACCGGGACGGACGTACCTCTAGTGTGCCAGTTGTTCCGCCAGGAGCATGGCTGGTTGGCTACGTACGGAAGGGATAACCGCTGAAAGCATCTAAGCGGGAAGCCTGTTTTAAGATGAGGTTTCATTTAAGGTCCCCCAAAGACGATGGGGTTGATAGGCCAGACCTGGAAGCACTGTAAAGTGTGGAGGCTACTGGTACTAATAGACCAAAACAAACACACACAC
>NZ_KV813876.1:0-1154 GCF_001813755.1 Corynebacterium sp. HMSC074H12 | reverse complement strand
CACCCGTCGACTCGTTGATCTTCCCGTTGTTGGATTCCCCACCAGGCTGCACGTAAAAGTTCCTAGGTTCCGGTGCACAGCCGCCTCATGTAAGAGAAAGATCTTCCAAGAATCCTTAACCTGCGCTGATGACGGTGCCAAACTCACTGACCGGGTCACCCGCTGGATCTTGCAACGCCTCGCTATTGACCGGATGAGTGTGTCAGCGACCGCCAAAGCACTCGGTGTGGGCTGGGACCTAGTCAATAAAGTCGCACTAGATGCCTGCCGCCAGCTTGTCTACGGCGACCCTCACCACCTAGACGGAGTTCGCGTCCTTGGAGTCGATGAACATGTATGGAAACACACCAGAAAACCAGGCCAGGCATCAAACCTGGTGACCATACTCGTTGACCTCACCCCGCTGGTGGACGGGCGTGGGCCTGCACGCTTGTTAGACATGCGACCGGGCAGGTCCGCAGATGTGCTCAGCGGGTGGCTTAAGGAACGCAACCCCAGCTTCCGGGAACAGATACAGGTAGTGACCATGGATGGGTTCACCGGATATGCCACCGCAGTCGAGCAGCAACTACCACAAGCTGACAAAGTCATGGACCCTTTCCATGTAGTGCATCTGGCAGCCGACAAACTCACCACATGCCGGCAAAGACTCCAACGTGAGACCACCGGGCGCCGCGGACGCAAAGATGACCCACTGTACAAGCACCGGCGCACCCTGTTGACCAGGACGAATTATCTCACCGAGCGGCAAAAGCAACGCTTAGAAATGCTGTGGGCCACCGATGACGACTACGTGGCCCTAGAAGTAACGTGGTTGGTCTACCAAGACATGATCGCAGCGTACGCGCATCCGAAGAAATCGGAAGGCAAAAAGCTCATGGAACGCATCATCCACACCCTGCGTAAAGGATTACCAAAAGGCTTAGAAGAGCTCGCCCAACTGGGACGCACCCTGTGGCGAAGGCGCAAAGATGTGCTCGCCTACTTTGATATCGGTGCATCCAACGGCCCCGTTGAGGCAATCAACGGCAGACTCGAACACCTACGCGGCATCGCCCTAGGATTTAAAAACCTCAACCACTACATCTTGCGATGCCTAATCCACTCCGGACAACTACAGGACAAAATCAACGCACTCTAAAACCGGAAGGGCC
>NZ_KV813875.1:0-170435 GCF_001813755.1 Corynebacterium sp. HMSC074H12 | reverse complement strand
CACCACACCGCTACCATTTCAGTCTTCTGAACACTGGTCGTTGACCGGCAGTATCAAGGTTCCGTGGGAGCATGTGCGAGGCGCTACCCATGACCCTGGCATGAAGCATGAGCCAAAAGGTTTTCGTGCGCCGGGGCTGCGCAGTGGACAGAAGCTAGCGGGCACCTTCCACGCGGATGGCGGCCGACATTTCTGGAACATTAGCGGCTATGAGAATGCCGTTGTCATCGAGCTTAAAGACGAGCATTTCGATCGGTTCATCGTTTCCTTGGAGAACCCGACTGAATGTGTAGCGCGCATCAACGAAAAGGCTCAGGCCGTCTGAGCCTGACGTGTCCCAGCGTCAGTGCTTGATGTCATTCACGGTAAATGGCAGGCGAAAACTGTGAATTCTCGTCCACTATTCACGGAGAATGACACGTTTAGGCTGAACGGCTCTCGGTTCTGGAGTTAAAGTGCCCCAGGTTTTGTCCTATCTACTCAGTCGGGACAAAACAGGGACACTTCAATCATCACTGACCTGCAGCTCAACCTGACGCAGGCGCAGTGGGTCAACAGCCTCTATGCGGTGCTACTGGCGGAGCTGCTCTGCGACGGGGCAAGATTGCGGATACCTGGGGACGCAAGCGCGCCTTCCTCACCGGCCTGACAATATTCGTGGCAGGCAGCGTATTGGCGGGTTTTCCTACCTCGACCGCCACGTGGATCTCCGCGCGCGCAGTACAGGCAATCGGTGCTGCGTTCATCATGCCTTCCACGCTTTCCACGGGTAAACCGTATTCCGCGGCAAATACCGCGCAACAGCCTTTGGTGTGTGGGGCGCGGTAATTTCCGGTGCGGCAGCGGTCGGACCCTTGCCGGTGGTGCACTGACGGAATGGGTGTCCTGGTATTCGCGATTATCGAGGGCCCGACCTAGGCTGGTGGGAGCCCCAATCCTCATTCAGCTTCTTTGGCTGGACCTGGTTCGAAAACGCGGCTATTTCACCGGTTCCGCTAGGGCTCACGGTTTCGGCCGTGGGCTTCGCGCTGTTAATCAGGTCGGAAAAGCACCGCGAGCGGGGTCACCGCTCGGTGCTGTTGTATCTTGAATTGTTTTCTTATTCCACGTTCTCGTGGGACAATATCACCGCTGGTGCGGTAGCAATCGGCGAGTTTGCCATCATCTTCGTGTTGCTGCTGTACCTGATTAATACGTTGGACCTCTGCACGGTGTTGTCTGGCCTGGTGCTGGCAGCCACGGCAATCGGTGCATTCTTCTCCGTTGCAGCAGCCCCCACGTCGCGGCACGGTACGGGGCGCCTGGCACCGTGCTCATTGGGCTCGGCTTGGAAGCCGTCGGCGTCCTTATCCTCGTCCTGCTTATGGGGCCGGATACGAATGGTTGGATCATCGCCGCGCCGCTGACCCTGTACGGCTTGGGCCTAGGGTTCGCCTCCGCGCAGCTGACCGGCACGATGCTGCGGGATATTCCCGTCGATGACTCCGGGCAAGCCTCCGCAACGCAAACCACCGTGCGCCTGGGGCAGTGGTGTGGGCCTTAAGCGAAGGCATGGCCAACGCCGCGCAGTGGTCGCTCGTAGCCGCTACTGCATTCTTCGCTTCGAGCTTTGTCGGTGCACTTAGGGTGCTCCGTGCTGCGGCGGAGAAGGGTGCCCCCGCAAACAACGCCGATCTCGGTGCCCGCGTTAATCGCGTCCCGAACTGATTCTCCACCCGCGTGCTGCTTTGCGTTGCTGCCAGAAGTGACGGTAGATACCGGGGACATCGGAAAGCTCAGAATGCGTGCCTAGCTGGCTGACTTGCCCGTGTTCATCCAAGACTACGATTTGATCAGCAGATTTGATTGTATCCAGCTTATGGGCGATGACAATAAAAGTAGATTGCTCCCGTAGCTCGTCCATCGCAGCAAGAATGTTTGCCTCATTTTCTGCATCGAGCGCGGAGGTCGCCTCATCAAAGAGTACAATCGGCGCTTGCTTGAGAAGCGCGCGAGCTACAGATACACGCTGGCGTTCACCACCGGATAGAAGCCGCCCGCCTTCACCAACAGGAGTATGCCACCCTAGGCGGTTGGCAATAGAAGTCACGCCTGAAAGATCAGCTGCGCGGAAGACTTCCTCATCGGAGGCGTCGGGACGACCAACGCGGATATTAGCGATTAACGAGTCGTCGAAGAGGTAGACATCCTGAAAAACCATGGACAGTCTGGACATTAACTGTTCGGTTCCAAGCTCGCGGATATCTACGCCGTCAACCATCACCGCCCCGGAATCTACATCCCAGAATCGCGAAATAAGGCGCGCAATTGTGGTCTTTCCGGAGCCAGAAGGACCGACAATGGCGGTAACGGTGCCTGGTCGAGCATGGAAAGCGATATCTACCAATACTGGTTTATCGCCGTATCCAAACGTGACATTACGCAGCTCTACACTTCCCGAACCATCGCCTGGGCGCGGAGTAGTGGGTTCCGGTAGGGAGGGGGCATCGGTGATGAGCTCAGTTTCTGTGAGCGCGATACGGCCGGCATCTAAACCGACGAAAGAAGAACCCAGCTGCTCAAGCGTGCGGGTAAACCTCAAGCTGATTCCGATGATCGCAATTGTTTCTAGTGGCGATAGGGCGCCTTCAACGGCAAGATCCGCGGAGACCATAATGAGAGCCACAATGAAGATCTGCACTACTATGCCGTTGAGTAGCAAAGCTAATGTGGATACCCATAGCTCGCGTATTCGTGCTTTATGGTCGATTTCTAGCGCTTGCTCTAGTGGCGCAAAAACTTGTGATTGTCCTGCCGCGCGCAGGGCTGGTTGACGGTTAGCAAATTCTACGATGCGCTGGGAGAGCTCTTTACTCGGCCCCAGTGCGCGGTTCGATGCTTTCTCACGAATCCATGCAGCCAACTGCATCACCACGAGCGCCAATGGTGCGATGATAAGAAGGACCAAGCCCAGCTTCGGGTTCCAGAAACACGCTCCTACTAACAAGGTGACAAGTGCCGCGCTATCGCGGTATATCGTTCCTTGAATATGCGCAATGGTCTCGGCCGCCACCATAAAGCGATCTGAAACGAGGCGAGATAGGCCGCCGGTATTAGCCGGTACGAACCAGCCGAGCGGTAGCGTTGCTAATTTATCGCCCACAGTCGTGTGCGCGGCTCGGATGAAATCCAAGGCCGTGTGGTAAGAGGCCATGGTTGCGAAAAATCGTAGCGCAAAAGCTACGAGCGCAATTGCCAAAAGCGTCCACATCCATGGTGCGATCGTCGTATCCCCATCGAGTGCCTTTGTAAGTGGCACGAGCGTGAGAACGGCGAGGCCATCAAGCACGCCAACGATAAGCGATAGACAAGCATACCTTTTATTGAGCTTATGGCCTACAGGACTTTGCAGCTTTTTGACACTGCGAGTGAGTAGCGGATCACGAAGACGCGAACTAACAGGCGTAGTGGCATTAGACATGAGAATTATCCTTCATAGGCTTGAGGCAGATTATTTGGTCTGCTCCTTGGATGGACTCCGGCTTGTGGGCGATGACTAAGACGGTCTTGCCTCTGACGAGTGTGGCTAGAGCTGCTTGAATTTCTGCTTCGCAGTCAGGATCAGTTGCCGCAGTAGCTTCATCTAGGATCAAGATTGGGGCATTGGTAATGATTGCCCGGGCAATAGAAATGCGTTGCTGTTGTCCACCGGATAAAGAGGTGTCCTCACCAACAACGGTGTCGAGCCCAGCCGGTAAAGCGCGAATATCAGCAGCTATGTGCGCAGCCTCTGCGGCTTGCCAGATCTCTTCATCGCGGGCTTCTGGGCGTGCAAGGCGAATGTTTTCCCGAATACTCATACGCAGTAAGTGAGGATCTTGTAAGACGAAAGCCACAGTGCGGTACAAACTGTCGAAAGTGAGATCACGGATATCCACGTTGTTGATAGTGATTGTGCCCGAATCTGGATCCTGGAAACGCGCCAACATCGTTGCTGCTGTGGATTTGCCAGACCCGGAGGGGCCAATCAATGCCGTGACAGTGCCTGCATTTAGTTGCGCAGAAAAGTCTTGGAGGACTGGTGTGTCTGGGGCGTAGCTAAAGCTGACCTTATGGAACTCCACCTCCATGTCTTGACTATTGGCGTCGAGGCTCTTTTGGCCTTCTTTCACATGGGAAATTGTCATGACTTCATCAAGGCGCAACGCCGCATTGCCAGCGAGCTGGTAAGACCACATCATTTGGCCGACGGTTTGAATCGTGCCCGGGAGCACCAGCGCAATTAACGTTGTTGCGATGACTTCAGCGACCGTGACATAGCCACCAGCTATCAGCTGGGAACCCACTCCTAGATTGATAAGGATGAGGACAGGAACCGCCACCACAGACTCTGAGATTGCGGAAACACGCAGAAGCGGACGTACCCACTCGTAATAGAATTCCGCGAATTTTTGGGCAGCTTCGCGATATCGAGCGTGGGCTTTGCCAACGGTGCCGAAAGCCTTGACGACGGAAATACCTTCGGAGAACTCCACCGCAGTCGCAGAGACCTCACCCAGATAATTATCCATTTCCGCAGTTTTTGTGCCCATATCTTTCATTGAATATGCTTGGATTGCTAGGAAAATGGGCACAGTGGCAATAGAAAGTAGACCAAGGCGCCAATCCAAGATAAAGGCATAAACCAGAAGCGCGAGGGGCGTAAAGATCGCGGCGACCTTCTCTACAGGAGCATGGGCTGTCAGGGTGTGCAGAGTTAACGTATCGTCCTCGACGGCTTTGCGGACTTTGCCGGAATTAGTCTGGCTAAACCACGAGAGTGGTGCTTTCGCAATAGCGGTAATAATTCGGCGCCGGTTAATCCCCACCAGCTTTGCATCAGCGAAGTGGGTGATTGCAAGGGCAAGGAAATAGAAGAATAGCTGGCCCAAAAATGCAGCAAGTAGCCATTTCACAATGGACGCGACGTCATCAGTATTGCCGTCGATTAGAGCATTTCCCAGTGCCACCAACGCGACGTAGGGTGCTACGGCGAGTACCGAGGATATAAGCGCGAGAAACTGTGCGAAGTAGATGGTTGTTTGCACTGGGGCCAGTAGTTTTTTTAGAGCGACCTGGCCGGCTTTTAGTTTTGCGCGAGCCTCTTCTTCCGGTGACGCACCGTGTGATTCTGGTGCGTGGGTTCCGCTTGATTCTGTGGAACTTTGTTTTAGTTCAGACATTTCTTTCTCAATTCTTGTTGATGTCAGTCATATCGATGATTCTGGTGACTGATTCTTGGATGAATTCGTGGTCATGGGTGATGACGATGACCACTGCTCCGCTTGCTGCAAGAGATCGAAGTAGCGCAGAGATGGATTGCAGTTGGCGCCAGCCCACGCCAGAGGTAGGTTCATCGAAGATGTAGATCGCTGCTTGCTCGGCTTGGGCTGAAGCTATGGCTAAGCGTTGCCGTTGCCCACCGGACAGAGACTGCGGATGCCGTTGGGCCATTCCTGCCAGATCGAGGCGATGGAGAATCTCATTGACATCGATGTGGTCCCGCTTCTTCTTTGCCAGTCCGAGCGTGACTTCTTCTTCGGTGGTGGCTGCGAATAATTGGCGGCCAACATCTTGCATCACCATGTACGCGGCACGTCTGCGGGCAGCCGCTCCGACTCGTTTGCTGTTCAAACGGAGACTACCGCCGCGTTTGGGAGAAGCAAGACCACAAATGATCCTGGCGAGGGTGGTTTTTCCAGCGCCGTTGGGCCCGATTAAGGCGGTGACTTCGCCGCTGGGGAAAAATGCGTGGTCAATGTTTAATACCTCATGTGCGCCATAAGAAAAACAGATGTTGCTTAGCTCGAGTCCGCTCCGCTGGGGATCGGCGTTTTCGAGCGTGGGTGGTACCGGCACGCTCGCGGGCAGGGGAACATGGTGTAAGCTGCGTAGCCCCAATTGTTTGCGTTCGGGTTCGTCTAAGGCATAAAACTCCTGAGCGCGGAAACTCCGCGTTATTTTTCCCTGAGTCAAGTAAATAACTTGGTCAGCGATATCTTTTAAGAAAAAGAGACGGTGATCAGCGATAATGATCGTTGTGCCTAATTCCTTCAAGCGGTGTAGCACGCGTGCAAGAATATCGATGCTTTCCATAGAGAGATTGGACGTGGGTTCATCGAGAAGCACGAGACTGCCCGGGGACACAAGCGCGCATGCGCATGCCATGGTTTGTAACTGCCCACCGGATAATTCTTTGAATCGCCGGCCCCGAAGATCGTTAATGCCTAGTAGCTCGACCGCTGATTGAATCCTCGACTCAATTTCTTTGGGATCTACACCAAGGTTTTCTAGCCCGAAGGCCAATTCTGCATTGACGCTTTCAGTGAAAAATTGTGTCCTTGGATTCTGGAATACTGAGGCGCTGAACTCGATGGCTCGGGACAGCGGTTCTTCCGCAGGGGTAAAAGCCTGGTCATCCTTTATAATAGTGATGGTGCCTAGTAGCTCTCCTGGATTGAAATGGGGGATGAGTCCGTTGATCAACTTGAGTACCGTGGACTTTCCCGATCCGGAATCACCGGTAATCAGTAGACACTGTCCTGGAGAGACAGAAAAAGACACATCAGATACACCTTGAATGCCTGGCCGAGCTCCCAATGGATATGTAAAAGAAACGTTGTGGGCGTCTACACTGGTTGCGATACTGCGTTCGTTCATAAGTGGACCTCCGTGGGAAGCCAGACAGAGGCAACAACGAGGCCCAACCCAGCTAGTGCAGTTGCATCGACAAGCTTGAAGGAAAGATCGGCGGTGGTGGTTGGGCGTGCGGGTCCTCCCAATCCCCGGACAAGAGCAGAGGCAGCGAGCTCATCACCAGCGCGGACGACGGCACCTAATAAGGGGATGATCAACATCGCGGACGATTGTGTGGGCTGTGTGATCCAGCTTTTTACTCCAGGCTGGAGACCCCGAAGGACCATGGCATCGCGGATGGCTTTGGCTTCTGCCACGATGATCGGCAAAACGCGCAGGAATACCGCCGGTGGAATGGTGGCCCAGCCTGGTAAACGCAGGTCCCGCAGTGCTGAGGTCAACGTGGATGGTGTGAGAGTGAGCAAGCCGAATGTGCCGATGGACATGCTGATGACAAAACGGCTTAGCCACGAAAAAATTGCCGCTGAAAAAGCGAAAAATGTGGAGCCAGGAAGCTGTAATAGGCCCCAGTACCCTAGATAGGATAATGCAAAAGCGAACAGGCAAATAAGACCATAGTGTGGTTTTACTGTAGCTAGTGCGATGGAGCTGAAAGCGATAGAAATCAGCAGTGTCGGTAGGTGGCCGTGGCTGAGAGCTACCGCATTGATTACTAGAACAGAAAGCAGCACGGTCCGTGGATCGATCGAAGATCGATGAAGCACGCCCTGTTTTTGCAGGCTCACAGGAGACCAGCGCTTTCAAAGTGTTTGCGGCTGACGCGAACTCCGACCTTTCCTCCGATAAAGCCGACGATGAGCGCACAAATGGCCAGTACTCCAATGGTCCATGGCTGGAAGATATCCGACATGGCATCGGCATATTCTTGACCCATTTGGTCTGCGATATCGACGTAGTAGGAGTCCGTATCCAGAATTAGCGGGATAAAAGGCATAGAAATCCAGACACAGAAGACGCTGTAGGAAATAGGGAAGGATTTGGCAATACTGAGGTGGCTTTTTGTAATAATCAAATCCGCGATAAACCCTAGAATTATGCTTCCCAGCAGGGTCCAGAAGTAGTGTCCGGTGAGCATGAATGCTAGTCCGTTAATACCACCGACGAGGGTGAAAGCACCCATTTTGGGCGTGCGGGCGGCATAAAGCGCTAGCACGATTCCGTTTGCGATTGCCGCGATGAACCATCCAATAAACATGAATTGTGGTCCTGCGAATCCAATCATTCCGCTTACAAAGGTGATTACAAAGTAAAGTGCAGCAAAGATGCCAGCGTTGATGAGATCTCTGGTGTTTAAACGTGCCGTCGACCCACTGGATGAGCTTGCACTCCGTGCGGGCGTAGAGGACTGTTGGGTCATAGTAAACCTCGATTTATGAACAGCAGGAAAGGTAAGGCTTGCCTAAGTTAGGTAATACTGTTTATAAAACATTTCAAGTTTTGATCTGAAGATTCACCCTTAATGGGGGTGAATGCAGATAAGTAGACATCAAACCAGACCACGACTACCGACTAAGTACCGACAAAATCGGCACCAACGGCAAGACAACCCTGCGATGGGGAGGCAAACTACGCCGCCTCTACATCGGACGCAGATGGGGCGGGGAACCAATCACCATGGTCTGCATCGACAACCACGTCGACGTCAAAATAGCCATCACTGGGGCACAAATCGCCGCCTACACACTCACCGAAGAAAAGATCTACTACAACTAGAAAGACAACGAACTCAACCCCAGTCGGGGCAACTAAAAATCTCGAGACACCGACCGGAACGATGTCTCGAGACTTCACAGCGTGCCCCAGAGAAGATTCGAACTTCCGACACCGGCTTTAGGAGAGCCGTGCTCTATCCCCTGAGCTACTGGGGCGGGGGTGCGTTGCGCACCTAAGTAAGATTAGCAGCCCTGCTTTAGGCGGCGGTAAATGCGTCGCCTTGGGTCTACTCGCCGGCCAGCTCCGCGTACTTGGCGCGAACCTCGCTGGCGGAAGGGTTGGTGGCGTGAGTGCCGTCGGAGTAGAGGACGGTTGGAACGATGCGATTGCCGTCGTTGACGGATTCAATCCAGGCGTTGATGTCGTCGGTGTTCTCACCTTCGACATCGACGAGCTCATATGGGGTTTCGGTGCGGTCCAGGTTTTTGATCAGCTTTACACAGAACGGGCACCAGTCAGCGAAGAAGATGGTGACGTGCTCAGTGGTTTCGGGGGTAGTTGCCATTATGCAGCAGCCTTTCTGTCGTAGGTGAGGAATCGGTATTTCATGGGCAGCTCGCTCGGGGGCTGGCCGGGAATGGTGAGGTGGCCTGATTCGGAGGTCAGCCAGTCACTATCGGCAGATAGGCTGAATTCTTCCGGAACGCTCGGGGCGAGTACGGCATCTGCGCCGTAGGCATCGCCGACTTGTACACCCATGAGGGTGAGCTCGATTGTATCCACGCGGTCGAGGGCGGAGCTATAAAGTTGGCCACCGCCGATGATCCAGGCGTCGCCGGGCGCGGTTTCGAGTGCGGCGTCGATGCTATCCACCACGGTGGCGCCCGCAGACCACTCGTCGGGCTCGCGGCTGGACAGCACGATGTTCTCCCGGCCCGGCAGCGGGCGGAACTTGGGGTTGAGGGATTCCCATGTCTTGCGGCCCATGATGACGGGCGCGCCCATGGTCACTTCCTTGAAGTGCTTGAGATCCTCCGGCACGTGCCAGGGCATGACCACGCCGTCACCAATGATGCCGTCAAGGGACTGGGCCCAGATTGCGCCCAGCATTAAACGGACACCTGCGCCTTGATGGTGGGGTGAGGGTCGTAGCCGATGACCTCAAAATCATCGAAGTCATAGGAGAACATGTCCTGCGCCTTGTGGAGCTTGAGCTGCGGGTATGCACGGGGCTCGCGAGAAAGCTGCTCCTTGACCTGTTCGATGTGGTCGTTGTAGATGTGGCAATCGCCGCCGGTCCAGATGAGCTCGCCCACCTTCAGGCCTGCTTGCTGTGCAAACATGTGGGTCAGCGCGGCATAGGAGGCCAAGTTGAAAGGAACGCCCAAGAACATGTCCGCGGAGCGTTGGTAGACCTGCATGGAGAGTGCACCGTCAGCGACGTAGAGCTGGAACAGCAGGTGGCAGGGCATGAGCGCCATCTTGTCCAGCTCAGAGACATTCCACGCGGAGACCAGGTTGCGGCGGGAATCCGGGTTGTTCTTGAGCGTGTCCAGGGCGGCCTGAATTTGGTCGATGTGCTGGCCATCCGGCGTGGGCCAGGAGCGCCATTGCACGCCGTAGACAGGGCCCAACTCACCGTCCTCATCGGCCCACTCGTTCCAGATGCGGACCTTGTTCTCCTGCAGCCACGTCACGTTGGATTCGCCGCGCAAGAACCACAGCAGCTCACCAATCACGCCGTGGAAGTAGACCTTCTTGGTGGTCAGCAGGGGAAAAGACTCCGCCAAGTTATAACGAAGTTGGGCACCGAACAGGGAGAGGGTACCGGTACCAGTGCGGTCGCCTTTGGGAGCGCCTTCTTCCAGGACGCGGCGCAGGAGGTCCTCATATGGTGTTGTGAGGGCTGAAGAAGCGGTGGGAGTGTCACTCATGATGTCCAAGTGTAGAACGTTGGAGAAATCTTAGGTAGAGCGGTAGGGGTACTGGTGATGAGATTTGTTATTTCGACAGCTGGGCTTGATAAATAACCTCTAGAGCCTCGTCGGTTGGGGTCGCCTGCCATGAGGACGTGGCGCCGGTAAGAATTGAGGGACGGTCCCACAGGTATCTCATTTCTTTCAGTCCTCGGAGGCCCGTGCTGGCAACGCCAGCTACTTTCAGCATCCATGGGTGAATAGTGATGGGGGAGTGTTGGCATCCGGCACGTCGAGCAAACTCAGCTTGAGTCAGAGCGGGAGCGCAAGGTGTGGAAATTATTGGGGGTGTCGAATCATCTAAAAGTGCGTCTGCCAACGCTCGTGCAAAGTCTGGAAGATACGTGACCGAGTGTTTAGCGTGTGCGTTAAAAAGAGCAAGGGGACGCTTCTTCCCAATGATGAGCTGATGGTAGACGCATCCGGGGCCGGCATCTGGTCCGTACAGATCGGCCGCGATTACCGAGGTAGTGCGCGAGGGGGAGGCTAAGCGGTTCTCGATTAGGGTCGCTCGAACACCGGGTTTTCCATTGCGAGATCGGGTGAGGGGAGTATCAGGCGAAATTACCTCGTAAGTCTGGTCGAACCCATACATCGATTCGGGAAAGACAACGGGGATGCCCCGTTGGGCGGCTACCTCTAGCACGGTTTCTTCAGCTGGAATGAGCAGGTCGCGCCACTTTTGTGCGTCGTATGGGGCATGGATGCAGTGGGCAATTCCGTCGATCTTTTCTGGGTACGCGTCACTGTGTGTTGCATCGCCTTTCTTGAACTGCACGTTCCTACTGGCGGCGAAATGGGGCTGCCGTCGCGTCATGATTGTGCATGTGTGCCCTCTTTTAGCGAGTTCGCGTGAAAGTGATCGGCCCACGGGGCCTGCCCCGGTGATGAGAAAATGCATTAGGTGACCTCTGCTCTAAATAGTGACTAGTGCTCTCTAATTCTATAATTGCAGTTACTCAGATTCAAGAGCAGTGCTCTCTTTCTTGTTGATATAGTTTCTATATGTCAATGACCCCAAGAGCGCGTGCTCGCGAACAGACGATGTTGCGCATTGTTGAGGTAGGGCGGGAGCAGCTTGATAAAGGCGGCCCAGAAGCCTTGAATCTTCGTGCAATTGCACGTGATTTGGGGATAGTTTCTTCGGGTATCTACCGCTATGTGCCCGACAGGGCCCACCTATTAACGATGCTGATCGTTGATGCGTTTGAAGCACTTGATGATGCCGTCGCGCGAGGAATCGGTGAGGCTACCGAGACGCGGGACAGATTCCTGCGCCTTGTGTTTGCTATGAGGGCGTGGGCCTTGGAGTTTCCTCAAAGGTGGGCGCTTATTTATGGCACACCCATCATTGGATACGAAGCGCCTGCTTCAGAGACAACGGGCGCGGGTACGAAAGTTAGTAGGCGTCTGGCCGCGTTGTTAACTGAGGCCTCGGTTAAAGAGCTAGAACCGCGTTCATCTCAGTTCTCGCAAGACCTTGCGGCGACCTCTGAGGAGCTTGATGTGGAACTTCCCGCTGACGTCATGGAAAAGGCGCTTGAGGCGTGGATACAGATAATTGGCGTGATTAATGCCGAGGTTTTCGGTTACCTCGGCAAAGACACACTAAATGACTACCACGAGTTTCATGCTCGAATGGTTGCTCGTCTTGCAGACGAGTTGGGACTTTGACTTAGCGGCGCTGCGTAGGAGGGGAACACCACACAAGAAACCTAGTACCCGCCGTTGGCCTCCGCGTAGGCGGCGGCGTGCTCCAGAATCTCGTCTGCTAGCTCGGGGCGGCAGATTAAAAGATCCGGAATGAAGGTGTCCTCATTGTTGAACTTGATGGGGGAGCCGTCCAGGCGCGAGCAGTGCAGGCCCGCGGCCAAGGCCACGCCCACCGGGGCGGCCTGGTCCCACTCGTACTGACCGCCGGCGTGGATATAACCGTCATAGTCACCCAACAGCACGTGGATGGCCTTCGCGCCTGCGGAGCCCGCGCCGACCGTCTCAAAGCCCATCTTCTCCGCGACGTAATCCGCCACCTTCGGCGGGCGGTTGCGGGAAACCACGAATTTCTTGGACAGCGGGCCGGTCACCGCGCGCACTTCGGAAGACTTAAAGGTCACGCCCATGTCTGGCATGCCGACTGCCGCGTGGGTAGGGGTGCCGTTTTCGACCAGCGCGATGTGAACGGCCCAGTCCTGGCGGCCGGTGGCGAACTCCTTGGTGCCGTCGAGCGGGTCAATGATCCAGACGCGTTCCTTCTTCAAGCGGCTCAAGTCATCGGCAGCCTCTTCCGACAGGACGCCATCCTGCGGGCGGTGCTGCTCAAGGACGCGGGCGATCCATTCCTGAGCGGCTTCATCGCCGGCATCACCCAGCGCCAAGCCGCGCAGCAGGCCACCGTTGCGCACGCCTTTGAGGATCTCGCCACAGCCATCGGCGAGGGAGTTGGTTAGACGGGAATCAGAAATCTCAACGGTCATAGTGACCAGATTAGCGCGCGCGATACAGTAGGGCATGTCCAAAAACGTTCTGGCGAAGTTCCGCCCGCAGGTTGCTGGCTGGTTCGCCGACGTATTTGCTGCCCCCACCCCGGTCCAAGAGCAGGCGTGGGAGGCGATTTCCGGCGGCGCGAACGCACTGGTTGTAGCACCAACCGGTTCCGGTAAGACGCTCGCGGCATTTTTGTGGGCGCTGAATTCTTTGGTGGAGCGCGAAGGCCAGACCGCCCTGCCGCTGAGTACTGAGCCCTCCCGCGAGGGAGCTCATGATGGCGTGAGAGTGCTGTATATCTCACCACTAAAGGCCTTGGGCGTGGATGTGGAGAATAATCTGCGCGCCCCGCTCAACGGCATCGCCCGCACCTCTGAGCGCCTAGGCCTCGACGTGCCGGATATCACTGTGGGAGTCCGCTCCGGCGATACCCCGCAAGCCGAGCGTGCCCGCCAAGTGCGCAAGCCCCCGGACATCCTCATCACCACGCCGGAATCGGCATACCTCATGCTTACCTCCAAAGCGGCGGGGATTCTGAAGACCGTGGATACTGTCATCATCGATGAGATCCACGCCCTGGCCGGCACCAAGCGCGGAGTGCACCTGGCCCTGACTTTGGAACGCCTCGCGCTCATCGCCGGGGAGTTTCAGCGCATTGGGCTCTCCGCCACGGTGCGCCCGCTGAGTGCTGTCGCCAACTTCTTGGGCGGCGACCGTCCCGTCGACATCATCGCACCGCCCGCCAAGAAGCGCTGGCAGCTCGACGTCCACGTGCCGGTCGAGGACATGTCGGACCTGCCCACCCCGGAGCAGGGCTCGCCCATCGGGGAGGCGACTGTCGACGACCCCCTTGGCATCACCCAAGGCCCCCAAGACGCGTTGCGCGTAAACGCGCAACGCAAGGAAGAGGGCGGGGTAGGAGACTCTGCACTGCCCACAGCGAAGTCCATCTGGCCCTTCATCGAGGAAGAACTCTACGCCGAAATCATGGAGCAGCGCTCCACCCTTGTCTTCGTCAACTCGCGCCGCACCGCCGAGCGACTTACCAGCCGGCTCAACGAGCTCTATGCCCAGGAACACGATCCAGATTCCTTGAGCCCAGCCACCCGGCGCGACCCGGCCCAACTGATGAAACAGGTCGACGTCGCCGGGAAGGCACCTGCCGTTATCGCCCGGGCGCACCACGGTTCGGTGTCCAAGGACGAGCGCGCGCTGACGGAGACGATGCTCAAGGAAGGCACGCTCAAGGCCGTGGTTGCCACGAGCTCCCTGGAGCTGGGCATCGACATGGGCGCGGTGGAGCTGGTGGTGCAGGTGGAATCGCCGCCCTCGGTGGCCTCGGGCCTGCAGCGCGTGGGCCGCGCCGGGCACTCCGTCGGCGCGGTCTCGCACGGATCCTTTTATCCCAAGCACCGCGCGGATCTCGTGCAATCAGCACTCACCGTCGCCCGCATGGAGGAGGGCCTCATCGAGGAAATGCACTCCCCGCGCAACCCGTTGGATGTCTTGGCACAGCAGACGGTGGCGGCGGTGGTGGCGTCGGCAAGCGCGGGCACGAGTGAGGGACTAGAGGCCGACACATGGTACGACACCGTGCGCCGCGCCTGGCCTTATAAGGACCTGGCGCGCGAGGTTTTCGACTCCGTGCTGGACCTGGTGAGTGGTGTGTATCCCTCGACGGATTTTGCGGAGTTGAAACCGCGGGTGGTCTATGACCGTGTGACGGGCGTGCTGACCCCGCGCCCCGGCGCACAGCGTGTGGCGGTGACCAACGGCGGCACCATTCCGGACCGCGGCATGTTCGGGGTGTTCCTAGTGGGAACTGGTGAGGCCGGTTCCGCGCCGCGCCGCGTGGGTGAGCTCGATGAGGAAATGGTTTATGAAACCCGGGTGGGGGATATCTTCACCCTCGGCGCGACGAGCTGGCGCGTGGAGGAGATTACGCGCGACCAGGTGCTGGTGACACCCGCGCCGGGGCACACGGGGCGTTTGCCTTTCTGGAACGGTGACTCCGCGGGGCGGCCCTATGAGCTGGGTAAGGCGCTGGGGGCATTCCGGCGTGAAGCATTTTCGGACCCCTCCGTGGTGCGCGGCGCCGATGAGAACGCGCGGCGCAACATCGCCGCCTACCTGCACGAGCAGAACGAGGCCACCGGGCTCATCCCGGATGAGAAGACGCTGCTGCTAGAGCGATTCACGGATGAGCTGGGGGATTGGCGCGTGCTGCTGCACACCCCGTTTGGCAGGCCGGTGAATGCGGCGTGGGCGCTGGCGGTGGGCCAGCGCGTGGCGGAGCGCACCGGTATGGACGCCCAGGCCGTGGCGGGCGATGACGGCATCGTGCTGCGCCTGCCGCAGGGTGAGGCGGACCCGGATGCCGCGCTGTTTCTTTTCGACGCCGATGAGATCGCCGACATCGTCACCGAGCAGGTGGGAAACTCCGCGCTCTTTGCTTCTCGTTTCCGGGAGTGCGCGGCGCGAGCGCTGCTTCTGCCGCGGCGTAACCCGGGCAAGCGCGCGCCCTTGTGGCAGCAGCGCCAGCGCGCAGAGCAGCTTCTCGACGTCGCCCGCAACTACCCCTCTTTCCCCATCATCCTGGAAACCGTTCGGGAGTGCGTGCAGGATGTCTATGACCTGCCGGCGCTGACGGAGGTCATGCGGGAGCTGGCGCACCGTCGCATTCGCATCGCGGAGGTCACCACGGAGCAGCCTTCGCCGTTCGCATCTTCGCTGCTGTTCAACTACACCGGCGCATTCATATACGAGGGGGACTCGCCCCTGGCGGAAAAGCGCGCGGCGGCACTGGCGCTGGACCCGGCGCTGTTGGCGAAGCTTTTGGGCACGGTGGAGTTGCGCGAGCTTCTCGACGGCTCCATCATCGCCGAGGTCCATGCCCAGCTACAGCGCACCACCCTGGAACGCCAGGCGCGCACCACCGAGGAGGTCGCGGACCTCCTGCGCGTGCTGGGCCCCATCCCGGTCGAGGAGTTTGGTGCGCACGCCACGGTGCCTCTGCGCGCACTCGATGCGCTGGGCGCGCGCATCATGCGGGTGCGCATCAACGGCCGCGAACATATTGCCCAAGCGCTCGATGCGCCGCTGCTTCGCGACGGCCTGGGCATCCCCGTCCCACCCGGTATCCCCGCCCAGCAGGCCACGATTACCGATGCCGTGGATCAGCTGGTCAGCCGTTGGGCGCGCACGCGCGGGCCGTTTGTGGCGCGCGATGTACAGGAGGCCTTTGGCCTGTCGGCTGCGGTGGCGCACTCGACGCTCAACGGTCTGGACTCCATCCTGGCGGGGCACTACCGGCAAGGCGTGGAGGAACAGGAATACTGCGCGTCTGAAGTTCTCAAGCTCATCCGCTCGCGCTCGCTGGCGGCAGCCCGGGCGGCCACGCAGCCGGTCTCGCCTGCAGCCTTCGGGCGCTTCCTCCCGGATTGGCAGCAGGTGGCCCCGGTGGGCCGGCGCCCTGTGCTGCGCGGGGTGGACGGCGTCTTTGCCGTCATTGAGCAGCTGGCCGGGGTGCGCCTGCCGGCCTCGGCCTGGGAGAGCCTCATCCTGCCTGCGCGAGTGGGGGACTATTCGCCGACGATGCTCGATGAGCTCACCGCCAGCGGCGAGGTCCTCATCCTCGGCGCGGGCAAGGCTGGCTCCAATGACCCCTGGATCATGCTGTTGCCGGCGGACTATGCCGCGCAGCTCGCCCTGCAGGTCTCCGCCGAGGAGGCTGGTGTTTCCATGCTGCAAACCCAACTGCTGGAGGCTTTACAGGGCGGCGGCAGTTACCTCATCTCCGATATTCAACCGCAGCTCAGCGGCACCGCTGAGGAGGTTCGCGAGGCCCTCTGGGGACTGGTGGAGGCAGGTCTGGTCAGTCCCGATTCCTTCGCTCCTATCCGGGCCCACCTGGCAGCAGGTGGGCGCGCCGGGCGTACGGCGCATCGCGCGCGGCGTCGGCCATCGCGCTCGCGCCTGCGCATGGGGCGCACGTCCTTTGCGCAAGCACATAACGTCTCCAGCGCACCGACCGCGCCCGACGTGGTGGGGCGGTGGTCGTTGGCCGTGCCCGCCGCGACGGATGCAACGTCGCGTTCCATCGCGCACGGCGAGGCTTGGCTGGACCGCTACGGCGTGCTTACCCGTGGCTCTGTGGTTGCCGAGGACGTCCTGGGAGGTTTCGCCCTGGCTTATAAGGTGCTCTCCGGTTTCGAGGAATCCGGCAAGGCGATGCGCGGCTATGTCATTGAAGGACTGGGTGCCGCGCAGTTCTCCACGCCTGCGGTCATTGACCGCTTGCGCGGGGTGGATGATTCCCCCGATGTTACGGGCTGGCCCTCCGGAACCCGCGAGCCGCAGGCCTATGTCCTGGCCGCGACCGACCCTGCCAACCCCTATGGTGCGGCGCTGCCCTGGCCCACTACCGATGCCGGCGAATCCGCGGCCCGCCCCACCCGCGCCGCGGGTGCCTTGGTGGTGCTCATGGATGGACTGCCGGTGGCTCACCTGACCCGGGGCGGAAAGACGTTGACCACGTTCTTCAACGCTTTGCCCGAGGGAATCGAGCGCACCGAGGTACTAGCCGCAGTGCTTGCAGGCCTCAACGAGCTGGTGGCCGCCGGGCGCTTGAACAAGCTGGTCATTGAGAAAGCGAACGGGCGGCCCATCTTCGAGTCGAAGCTGGGCGGTGAGCTGCGCGCACTGGGCGCGGCACTGACCCCGAAGGGCGTGCGGATTACTGGCTCTGCCCACACCGCCTCTTCCGGCCGTGCAGGACAGCACGGCAAATCTGGAGAAGCCACGCGCTCCGCTGAACCTTACCGTCCCGCACGTCGCGGTGGGCGCCGCGCCGTCGAGGCGATGGAGGAGCTGTCCTTCGATGATCCGGAGGATTCCACTGAGTCTGGTGGCCCATCGACTACGCCGGGAAGCCCAGGTGGTTTCCGCCCGCGCCGTCGACGCCGCTGAATGATATTCACCTTCATTTAGCCCACGGGCTTTTCATGGGTCTAACCTCAAAAGCTGATAGCCCAATAGAAAAGGAGTCTTGTTTCCATGCGGCTAAAGCGCCAACTGCCCAACGTGTCCGAGCTCAAGAACCTCATGCGGTTCGAAGCACCCAACCTCGACCGCCGGGCAGCACGCCTGGCAGAGGCCGCTGATGTGTGGGATCTGCGCAAGATTGCCAAGCGCCGCACCCCGAAGGCGGCCTTCGACTACGTCGATGGTGCAGCCCGCGACGAGGTCAGCTACCGAGAGTCCCGCGACTTCTTCCGTGATGTGCGCCTCATGCCCAACGTGCTCAACGGTGCGAACGACATCTCCTTGAGCACCGAGATCGCCGGCGAGCCCGCGGCCCTGCCTTTCGGCATCGCGCCAACCGGCTTTACCCGCTTCATGCATGCCGAGGGCGAAGACGCCGGCAGCCAGGCTGCCCGCGATGCGGGAATCCCATTCACCTTGTCCACGATGGGCACGCGCTCGGTCGAGGAGGTCGCAGCGTCGCAAGGCAATAGCGGGCGCCGCTGGTTCCAGCTCTACCTGTGGAAGGATCACTCCGCCTGCCAGGAACTCATCGAACGCGCTGCCGCCAACGGCTATGACACCCTCGTGGTCACCGTGGATACGCCCGTGGCGGGCCAGCGTCTGCGCGATACCCGTAACGGCATGCGCATCCCGCCGCGCCTGACCGCCGGCACCGTCTTCGACGCCGCGTGGCGCCCCGAGTGGTGGTTCAACTTCCTCACCACGGACCCGGTCACCTTTGCCTCCCTGACCTCGACCACCGGCACACTAGGCGAGCTGGTCAACACCATGTTTGACCCAGGCCTCAACTTCGAGGACCTCGCGTGGATTCGCAAACAGTGGAAGGGCACGCTCTTCGTCAAGGGAATCGTCAACCCTGAGGATGCACACAAGGTCATTGACCTTGGTGCCGACGGCATCGTGGTGTCCTCCCACGGCGGGCGCCAGCTCGACCGCGTGGTCAACACTCTCCAGGCCCTTGAGGCCGTGCGCGCGGAGGTAGGCCCGGACGTGGAGATCATCTACGACTCTGGTGTGATGTCCGGCGTCGACATCGCCATTGCGCTGGCACTGGGTGCGGACTTCGTCCTCATCGGACGGGCCTACCTCTACGGGCTGATGGCCGGCGGCAAGGAAGGCGTCGACCGCGTCATTGAGCTGTTGGCAGAGGAGTTCAAGAACACCCTGCAGCTGCTCGGTGTGAAGAAGATTGAAGACCTGTCTCGCCAGCACGTGGTTACCCCGTGGGAACCGGGCGCGTTGGCATTCGGTGCGGGAAAGGATGCGCCGGTAGAGTAGGCACCCGTTTGGTGAGGAGGTTCTGCTGTGCCCGAGGGTGATTCCGTACTGCAGCTGTCGAATCGGCTGCAGTTCATGGAAGGCCGGCGCGTAACCTCCTCCTCCCTGCGCGTGCCGCGCTATGCCACCGTGCGTTTCGACGGGCTGGTGTGCGAGGAGGTCTGGCCCTATGGCAAGCACTTCTTCATGGACTTCGGGGGTGAGCTCATCCTTCATACCCACCTCAAGATGGAAGGCACGTGGGCCATCCACTACGCCGGGGACCGCTGGCGCAAGCCCGGCCACAGCGCCCGCGTGGTGCTACAGATGGAAAACACCCCGCGTGATATTGAGCTGGTGGGGCACTGGCTAGGGCTGGTCGAGGTCTTTCCATCCCGCGAGTTTGAGCAGCGCATGGCGCACCTAGGCCCCGACATCCTCGCGCCAGAATGGGCGGAAGGCGGCTTTGAGGAGGCCGTACACCGCATCGAGTTGCGCCCCGAGCGCAGCATCGGCGCGGCCCTCCTGGACCAGCGTAACGTGGCAGGCTTGGGCAACGAATACCGCGCCGAGATCTGCTTCCTAGCCGGCGTTCATCCAGCAACACCGGTAGCGCTTGTCGACGTCCCCCAGATCCTCACCATCTCCCGCCGCCTCATCTGGGCCAACCGAGACTCGCCGGTACGTGTGACCACCGGCGTGAAAAGGGCAGGGGAGACCACCTATGTCTTCGGACGCAACCGTCAGCGCTGCCGACGCTGCGGCACGCTCATTGAGAAATCCACGCTGGGTGGTGTGGACGCCGGCGGCGATGAAGGGGAGTTAGAGCGCGTCATCTGGTGGTGCCCGCACTGCCAGCCGCGTCGCTAGGCTGGGATGCATGAAGATCATTTTGAACATCATCTGGTTGGCAACTGGTGGCCTTGTCCTCGCACTGGGCTACTTCCTCCTCGGCATCCTGGCCTGCATCCCCGTCGTGACGATTCCTGCCGGTGTGGCCTCGATGCGTATGGCGAATTTCGCGCTGTGGCCCTTTGGGCGCTCCGTCATTCAACCGGTCAAAGGTACCGGTGGCATGTCTCGGTTCTCTAACGTTGTCTGGTTCCTTGTCGCTGGCCTGTGGCTGGCCATCGGCCACGTCACCACTGCAGCGGCGCAGGCCGTGACCATCGTGGGCATCCCGGTGGCTCTGGCCAACCTGAAGATGATCCCAGTGACGTGCTTCCCGTTCGGCCGCAAGATCGTGGACTCTGACCACATCCCCTTTGGCTGGGAGTCGATGATCAAGCTCTAAAATCTCTGTCTCCGGTTGCGGGGTTGCCTAGGGTGCTTTAGTGTTCTGAGGCATGGGGGATTTAGAGACCTATTTCTCCTACCGTAACTCGGGGATTTCTTTGGTGGAGCAGGCGGTAGGAGGCGAGAAACGCTTGCGCGCACTCGGCGCTTCACCTGCCGATGCCGCCGAATTGGCTGGCTTGAACCACATCTACTTCGGCGCTACCAAGTTCACGGGTAAGCAACGCACTGCCCGCAGCCGAGCCGCCGAACAACGCCATGATCTGGCCACGCTGAGCCTCATTGAGTCCTACACGAAGAAGCTGAAGAACCAGCTGCATGCCTGGAACCTACGGGTCAAGCTCGCCGGCACACCAGCACCGAACATCCCAGCCGTGGCGGCCAAGCGCTTAAAAGAGCTCAAGCCCAAACGCGTGCCCACACCTGGTGTGCGCATGACCTATCGCGCTGATGGTCCGCACTCGCTGACCATTACCGATGACCCCATGACCGTGACCGAGATGCGCGGTGTGCTGGAATCCATCAACAAGGACAACCTGCTTGACGCTTCCAGGCACGTTTTCTTCAATAAATCCCACGGCGGAACCAAACCTGCTGTTCTCACCAGCGTGGTCGTTACCTTGGACAAGCTCGACAAGATTGTCTCCGGCGACGGTGATGACATCGTCCTTGAGCTGACCAACGGCGGCCGTATGACCGGCACGCAGTTCTTGAACTACAAGTTCGCCGAGATCGGCTACGTCACCCTCATCCACCCCACGATTGGGCCGGTGTGGCTGCACCGCATGAAGCGCTTAGCCGGTTTTGAGCAGCGCATGATGGCCAGTGCCGAACATCCGACCTGTGCCAGGAAGGGATGCAATAAGCCCGCTGATTATGCTCAGGTGCATCACCTTGTGCCGTGGAAGGCAGGAGGGGCTACCAACCCGCCGAATCTGACCATGTTGTGCGCCTATCACAACGGCATTAATGACGATGACCCAGAGAAACCAACAGGTGCTGGATATGTCTTCCGACTACGCGGCGATGTGGACTACATCCCTCCCTGGGGAGAACCGATAACCGCCCAGGCTGCGTATCAAGCTGCGCAACGCGGACTCGGACCGCCCGGCGGGTAAACTGCCGCGCGGGCGAGCCCACAGGGGCCGCCCGATAGGTAAATCCTCACGCGGACGTCCACAGGGCCTCCGCGGCGTTGGCGATCCTACATGTTGATTGCCCGTTACAAACGGGTGAACCCCCGACCGTTCGGCCGGGGGACGTCGCCAAGCAGTGCTTAGCGGTGGTTGCGGTACCAACCGATGAGAGCATCGGTGGAGCCGTCGCCGGATGCGGCCTCCTCCTTGCCGGAGACTGCCGGTGCCAGGTCGTTGGCCTGCTGCTTGCCCAGCTCCACGCCCCACTGGTCGAAGGAGTTGATATCCCAGATGATGCCCTGGGTGAACACGATGTGTTCGTAGAGCGCGATCAGCGCGCCGAGGGTCTGCGGGGTGAGCTCCTCCGCCAGAATCGTGGTGGTGGGGCGGTTGCCCGGCATCACCTTGTGCGGTACGAGGGCTTCGTCCACGCCCTCAGCGGCAATCTCTTCTGCCGTCTTACCAAAGGCCAAGACCTTGGTCTGCGCGAAGAAGTTGCCCATGAGCAGGTCATGCATCGAACCGGTGCCGTCCGCAGTGGGGAAGTCCTCCTTCGGGCGGGCAAAGCCGATGAAGTCCGCCGGGATGAGCTTGGTGCCCTGGTGCATGAGCTGGAAGAAAGCGTGCTGGCCGTTGGTGCCCGGCTCGCCCCAGTAAATCTCACCGGTCCCGGCGCTCACGGCGGTGCCGTCGCGGCGCACGGACTTGCCGTTGGACTCCATGGTCAGCTGCTGCAGGTAGGCCGGGAAGCGTCCGAGGTCCTCGGAGTAGGGCAGCACCGCATGGGTCTGCGCGCCGAAGAAGTTGGAGTACCAGACCCCGAGCAGACCCATCAGCGCCGGAACGTTCTGCTCCAGGGGCGCGGTGCGGAAGTGCTCATCCATGGCGTGGAAGCCCTCGAGGAAGCGCATGAAGTCCAGCGGGCCGATGGTGCACATCAGCGACAGGCCGATGGCGGAATCGACGGAGTAGCGCCCGCCCACCCAGTTCCAGAAACCAAACATGTTCTCAGGATCGATGCCGAACTCCGCGACCTTCTCCGCGTTGGTGGAGACCGCAACGAAGTGCTTGGCGACGGCCGACTCGTCACCATCAAACTGCTCAATCAACCAGCGGCGCGCGGCGTGAGCGTTGGCCAGGGTTTCCTGGGTGGTGAAGGTCTTGGAGGCCACGATGAAGAGGGTGGAGCCGGCGTCGAGGCCGTCGAGAGTCGCGGCGAGGTCCGCCGGGTCGACGTTGGAGACGAACTCCGCGCTAATGCCCGCCACTTCGTAGGAGCGCAGGGCCTTCGCGGCCATGGCCGGGCCCAAGTCGGAGCCGCCGATGCCGATGTTGACCACCTTCTTGATGGTGTGTCCGGTGTGGCCAAGCCACTTGCCGGAGCGCAGCGCAGTGGCGAAGTCGCGCATGCGGCCCAGCACCTCGTGGACGTCGGCAGCGACGTCCTGGCTGTCGACGCTCAAGTCCTTTTCCACCGGCAGGCGCAGCGCGGTGTGCAGCACGGCGCGATCCTCGGTGTTGTTGAGGTGCTCGCCGGCGAACATGGCGTCGCGGCGCCCCTCGACGTCGGCAGCCCGGGCGAGGTCCACCAGTGCGGTGAGGACTTCCTCATCGATGAGGTTCTTCGACAGATCCACGTGCAGGCCCGCGGCGTCGAAAGAATAGTCTTCGGCGCGGGAAGCGGAGTTGGCAAAAAGCTCACGCAGGTTGAGGTCCTTCTTGCTTTCAAAAAGCGAGGTGAGCGCGGCCCACTGCGGCTGAGCGGTGATGTCCATTGCAAAAGCCTTTCTGGCAGGTAGCAGACATGAAACTTACTGTGTCCACCGTAGTCCAGAAATCCCTTCGCTGCCGAGGCAGAAGACCGTACTGCGTTGAGCTAGGAGTAGAGCTTCAGGTTGAATTGCTCCATCGTGTTTCCGATCTCCATGGCACCAGTTTCGGGGCCGGTGTAATCATCGTAGTTGCCAAAGGACAAGACACCTACCGCGTACAGTTTGCCGTCGATGGAAGCGTAGACAGGACCGCCGCTATCTCCGGGTACGCTCTCGCTGCCAAAGGTGAAGAGTCCTTGGTTTTCGAAGCGGTCAATGAAATCGTCGCAGGCAGCGCCTCCCGCGGAACCGGCAAAACACATCGTGGGCTTCTTGTGCGTGACATCCTCGAGGCTCATCCAACCGGCCAAAGGCGCATTGAAGGCCGGTGCGGTAGATACTTCGGCGGCTGGGTTGGACACTTCGATCAGTGCAATGTCGGCCGAGTTGATGCTATCGGTGTTGGTGTTGCGGGCCTTCTTTACCATCTGGCCTATCTCTACCGTACTGCCGGATTGATCCTCATAATAGAAGGTGTCGCCCGTGTCCCCGCAGTGCCCGGCGGTGAGGATAAAGAGGCGCTGCCCATCGCCAGCGAAATGACCGGTGGAGCACCGGCCACCGTTTGTGCCGTTGTAGATGGGCGCACCCGGCGTCAACACCCCCAGGCTCATGAAGTAATCGGCAGCTTCAGGAGCTATCAGGTTACGTCGGGGCTCCGGTCGCTCCGCTTGAGGGATTTCGGTGGTGTTATCCCAGAGCGCATCGCCGTCGAGGGGCTCCTCGAAGCCTTGCGTTGTTCCGGATGCTGCGGAACCCTGCCTGCGGTCGGAGTCGCTGACGGCGGGAAGATCGAGCGTCGTGGTGGAAATGGTGGTCTCAGCGGAAGAAGAGGTGCTGCAGGCGGATAACACGGACGCAGCGGTGGCCGCGGCGAGAATCGCAGCCAGGCGAGAGGAAAAGCGCATGGCGCGAGCCTAACCCACCGTATGTTTAAGGGCGCGAGTGCTGGGGACTGGTCCGTGCGGCGTTTGATCAGCCGAGCTTGCCGCGCCCTAAGCGCAGGAGGGCGGAGGCGATGGCGGGGCCTTCCTCCCCGAGCTCGTCGCGGAACTCATTGAGGATCGCGATTTCGCGGGTATGCACCAAACGGGTGCCGCCTGAGCTCATTCGCGTCTTACCAATGGTGCGCGAAATGTCGGTGCGGCGCTTGATAGCGTCGAGAATAACGCGGTCGAGGCGGTTGATCTCTTCGCGGTAGCGCTGAATCTCGGCATCACTCAGCGGGTCATCGGTGCCCGACGGCATGCGAATGTCGAGCCCATTGTCCACGACGTTGGGGTCTTGGTGCTCAGGGCTCAAGCCAGAGTCTGCGTTGCCAGGATGTGAAGAGCTCATGACATCAGATTGTGCCACCACGCCGGGAGAAAAGGGGAATTACCAGCTTTCACGTCGACCAGAAGTGCGGTGAGGGGCAATGTCCGGTGGTGCTAGTAGGTTGGAGAGCATTATGAATAACAAATCTCCTTTCGTCCCCCGTTCGTCTTCCGATTCTTCCGCCGGCGGCCTGTTTCCTGTGCCCGAGAGCAACGTCGACGCCCCTTCCGGTCAGGGCTCTGATCCGTTGCTCGAGGGCTTAAATCCGCAGCAGGAAGAGGCCGTGAAACATTCGGGCTCGCCGCTGCTTATTGTGGCCGGCGCGGGCTCGGGCAAGACTGCAGTGTTGACTCGCCGCATTGCGTACCTTATGCGGGAGCGCGGGGTGGCCCCCTGGCAGATCCTCGCCATTACCTTTACCAACAAGGCAGCCGCGGAGATGAAGGAGCGCGTCGGCCAGCTTGTTGGCCCCGTCGCGGAGCGGATGTGGGTGTCCACCTTCCACTCGATTTGCATGCGTATCTTGCGCAATAACGCCCAGCTCGTACCGGGCTTGAACACGAATTTCACCATTTATGACGGCGATGATGCCCGCCGGCTGCTCACCATGATTGCGAAGGACATGCAGCTGGATCTGAAGAAGTATTCGGCGCGTGTTCTGGCTAATCAGATTTCCAACCGCAAGAACGAGCTCATCTCCCCGGAGCAGGCGCGCGCGGAGGCAGAGAGGACGAAGAATCCTTTCGAGCTCACCGTGGCGAGCGTGTACGAGGAATATCAGCGCCGCCTGCGCGCGGCGAACGCGGTGGACTTCGATGACCTCATCGGGGAAGTAGTGCGCATCTTTAATCAGCACCCGCAGGTGGTGGAGTTTTATCGTCGCCGCTTTAAGCACGTGCTTATCGACGAATACCAGGACACCAACCACGCGCAGTATGCATTGGTCTCGGCTTTGGTGGGCCGGGGCGAGCTGCCGCCGGATGCTCCGGAACTGTGCGTGGTGGGTGATTCGGATCAGTCGATTTATGCCTTCCGCGGAGCCACCATCAGGAATATCCAGGAGTTCGAGCGGGATTACCCGCAGGCGCACACGATTTTGCTGGAGCAAAACTACCGTTCGACGCAGACCATTCTGAACGCGGCGAACGCGGTCATCGCGAAGAATGAGGGCCGCCGCGAGAAGAACCTGTGGACCGCCCACGGCCAGGGCGAACAGATCGTCGGCTACGTGGCGGATAATGAGCACGATGAGGCACGGTATATCGCCTCGGAGATTGATTCCCTGGCGGATAAAGGTACGGCGTATTCCGATATTGCGGTGATGTACCGTACCAACAATGCCTCGCGCGCGTTGGAGGATATTTTCGTGCGCTCGGGCATCCCGTACAAGGTGGTCGGTGGCACGCGCTTCTACGAGCGCCGCGAGATCCGGGACATGGTGGCCTACCTGCGCATCATGGATAATCCGGATGACACGGTGAGCTTGCGCCGCATTATCAACGTGCCTAAGCGCGCTATTGGTGATAAAGCGCAGGCGCAGATCGCCCTGCACGCGGAGAACCTTGGCGTGAGCTTTGGTGCTGCTCTCCGTGATGCGGCGGAGGGCAAGGTAGCCGGACTCGGCACGCGGGCAGTGAATGCCGTAACCAAATTCAACGAGATGATGGAAGGCGTACGAGCGCAGATTCCGGGCATGGTCAATGAGGTGACGGGCCAGCCGGATTTGGGGGAGTTGCTCAACGCGCTTCTTGACGCCACCGGCTACCGCGCGGAGCTCGAGAACTCCAACGATCCGCAGGATGGTGCGCGCCTGGATAACCTCAACGAGTTGGTCTCGGTGGCCCGCGAGTTCAGCTCTGAGGCTGCTAATGAGATGGCATTCATGGGTGCGGATGCAGAAGAAGCACCCGAGCTAGCAGAAGGTGAAGCCGCGCCGGGCTCGCTTCAGGCGTTCCTTGAGAAGGTCTCGCTCGTGGCGGATGCGGACCAGATTCCGGACCACGAATCCGGAGTGGTCACGCTGATGACGCTGCACACTGCGAAGGGCCTTGAATTCCCCGTCGTCTTCCTCACTGGCTGGGAGGACGGACAGTTCCCGCACATGCGCTCCCTGGGTGACCCGAAGGAGCTGAGCGAAGAACGCCGCCTTGCCTACGTGGGTATTACGCGTGCTCGGGAACAGCTCTACCTCACGCGCGCGATTCTTCGTTCGTCCTGGGGTAACCCGGTGACGAACCCGGCCAGTCGCTTCCTCGCCGAGGTCCCAGAGGACCTCATCGACTGGCGCCGTGAAGAACCAGACAGCTCGCTGTCTGGCGCGTGGGGCGGAGATGATTCCTACCAATACGGGCGAACCTTTGGCTCGGATAGCGGGTTCTTCCGTGGAGGCGGCTATGGCTCGCGGAGCGCTGCGTCTTCCCCTTCGCAGCGCTCGCGCAAGCCGGCCTCGGCAACGTCGATGCCGAAGAATAACCATCTCAATTTAGTTGTGGGGGACCGCGTCAACCACGCGAAATACGGGCTGGGCACGGTCATCGAGGCCTCCGGGACCGGCGCGCGGGCGACGGTCACCGTGGACTTCGGTTCAGCGGGCAAGGTTCGCCTCATGCTCATCGGCGGAGTGCCGATGGAAAAGCTCTGATGCTTTAGATGAGGATGCCGCGCTCGCTGAACCAGTCCACCGGATCGACGGCCGCGCCGCCGCCCGGGTGAACCTCGAAGTGCAGGTGCGGGCCGGTGGAGTGGCCCTCGTTGCCGATGACGGAGATTTGGTCGCCGGCCTCGACGCGGTCGCCGACGTCGACCAGCAGCTGGTCGCTGGGCATGTGGCCATAGACGGTGATGGTGCCATCGTCGTGCTGGATGCGGATCCAGTTGCCAAAGCCTTGGGCAGCGCCGGAGGAAATGACCTCGCCGTCCATGACAGCGTAGATGGGGGTGCCAATGGGGTTTGCCACATCGATGCCGTTGTGGAAGGAACCCCACCGCGGGCCGAATCCAGAGGTGAAAGTTCCGGAGGTCGGAAAGACCACGGTGTTACCGTCCGCGTCCTGGCCGCGAGTAGGGGTGAGGCCGGAGTGATCGCCCTGCGGGGCGAAGGCCTCGGCGAGACCAGGAATGCTGGAGGGATCGAGGACGATCTCGAAGCCGTCCTGCGTGGTGTTGACCTCTGGGACGGATGCCCCGTTGAGGGCACCGGCTGTCGAGATGAGCAGCCCCGAGACGGCTTTGAAGAGGTCGGCCTTGGATTCTTCCTTGACTTCGACGTCGGCAGCGGACGGGTCCTTGGAGGACCCGTCGGAGACGTCCACGCTTGCTGCCGGTTCGGCGGCGAACGCTGGGGTCGTCACGGTGGCGGTGCTGACCGCCACGGCGGCGAGTGCGCTGAGCGTGCGCTTCATAACTTCACGTCCTTAAGTCCTGCTGTGGCCCGCTGGGTATGCGGCGGAAGCCTGTGAGCAATAGGGAAGCGGCCGTATCAGCCGCAGTGCGCCTTAAAGCCCGCGACACGCCGGTGCGGTTGCAACCGAGTGCTGAGGCTGTGTGGCAACGAGATACAAACTATCCCGCGGGGCCACCCTGCGCAACGCTTAAAAATGCAGGTAAATCCAGGGATTGTTCGAAAAACTATCGAACAGCCCAGCGTGTTGCGCATGTGAAAGAAGTGAAAATTGTTACAGGGGTAAAGTAGAGGTTTAAAGAATGGGGGTGAGATTTGGGGGGTGAAAAGTGCAGCGCTCTCGGCCAATCTTTCAGCCAAGAGCGCTGGGGTTGTGGGCGCTGCTACTAGGTCAGCGCTTTTAAGTTAGGGAACGCGATTCGCTGCGATCCCGCGCGGTGAGTGGGGCCGTCTTGTCGCTGCGGTTGATCGCAGCCGCGAGGGCGGCAGCCAACAGCGGCACGACGAGCACAGCGAGGAATTGCCACCAATCCGGGGTGAAGTAGTCCTGCGGGCGCAGGCCATGGAGCGGCGTCGAGAAGGTGTATCCGGAGCTATCGGCAAAGAAGTATGTGCCGAGGTGTCCGGCGACCACACCAAAGAGCATGCTTGCGGTAGCTAGCATCCACGTCTGCCATGCTGCCACCTTGGACATCAGCGAAGGGTGGGCGCCGATGGATTGCAGCACGGTGCTTTCCTGGCGCATGCTGCTTGCAGCGTTGGCAATGATGAGCGCCAGCACGATGAGGCAGACGATCCCCATTCCGAGGCCCAGGTAGTAGCGGAAGTTCTCGGGAGTAGAGACTGCGAAGCTTAGCGAGTATTGCGACTGCGAAGCGCTTGCTGTCAGGTCTCGCAGCTCTTCGCGCTCTGGCTCGCTCGGTGGTTCGTCGAACGCGAGGGCTTGGCCCACGTAGAAGGGCTCCATGTTCAGCTTCTCTGCTGCCTGCTGGCTAATCAAGACCACATCGCGGGCCGCGGTAGGCAGGGCCTCCACAACCGGCAGATCCGCGTCCTGTGTCCCGCTCGGTTCTGGGCTGTCAATGCCGTTATAGGTTTTTACGGTCACCGTGCCGCGTGTGTTATTGCCGACGTGGCTGCTGTGGGGAAGCACGATGCCGCCGGCATCCAACGTCTGTGCCGCTGCGCGTCGTTCCTCCTCCGAGTCGAACTGCCAGAGCTCAAGCTGGGAAGAATCGGTTTGAACCATCCTGCTTTGATAGATCAACGGGTTATAAGGAAATGACGTCATCAACTCGTGCGCACACTCCTGGCGAGCCTCTTCGGAATCATCGGTGCGCCGCCCCTGATTATCCACGAACACAGCCCTCTCAACCGGCTTGCTGAAATCGACCTGCTCGCACTGGTAATCAAACTCGGTGGTGAGCTCGTAAAAAGTGTCATCCTCCGGAAGGCTGAAAGACGTCGTCCACGAGGGGAACACATAGAAGGGGTACGTGCGGGCAGTGGTGGTCTGCAGGATCGCCTCCGTCGCCGCGCGTTCTTCTGGCGTAGAAACCTGCGCTGGTTGGTCAAAGGTCGTCTCCTCAATCAGCGCAGTAGTGGGCGGCATGACGAGTTTTTCCTCAGCGGTGGTCTTTGCGCTATCCGTCATGATGCCCACGCCAAACAGGGAGGCGACGAAGGCGACTGACACGAGAGCGATGGACGTCGGTAAGGCGTGCATGCTGCGCCGAGTCAGGCCGCGTCCAGCCAGACGCAACGCGAGTGGGCCGCGGCGAGACAGCAGGGAGCATAGGAAGACCAAGGCAGGGGCAGACGCGGCAACTGCGATGACTCCGAAGAGGGCTAGCACCGTGGGGATGTACTGTCCCCAGGGGGTGAAGCTGAATAACACGAGCAGAAGCAGGAATGCAGGGCCGATGGCCATCCACCGCCGGAAGCGCAAGAGGCGGTCGGGAGCAGCTCCCTGGATTGCAGTGGAGAGGGCACCACGTTGCGCCAACCACGCGGGAACGATGGAGACAATGACACAGCCTGCCACCGCCACGAGCCATGCGAGGCCAATAGCTAGGAAGGGCGGGCGTGCGGCAAAGTCCGGGTAGCGGGCTGCCCACCACGCCCACGAAGCTGCCAGGCCAACAACCACGCCGATGGTGGCGCCGATAAGCCCCATCAGTAGGCCATAAGCCATCACCGCGAACATGATGTGGCGCGGTAGTGCGCCCTGGCTCGACATCAGCGCGTACAGGCGTGTATTGCGTCCGGTAGCCAGTGTGAAGACGGGCGTGAGAAGGAAAAGGATGAGCAATCCGGCGATGGCGTAGAGGCCAAAGAAGAAGAGCACGAAAAGAATACTGCTCAGGATTCCGCCAAAGGAATCCGGCTCAGAATCGGGCCGGTCCGTATCCCGCAGCTCCGGTGCCCAGATTTCCAGCCCGGCTTCACGGGCACGGTCGGCATCCTCCTTGGTCAGCGTTGTATCACCCACGATGGCCCAGGTGGTGCGTGTTGTAAAAGAAGGGTCGCTGAGGGCCTCATTGAGGGTGGGGGAGGTGACAAAATCATAGTTTTCGGGAGCAATGGCCGCGACTGTGGCTTGGTGGTCACTGCTGAGGGCGTTGGTGCGCACGGTGATAACGTCCCCCACGGAGGCGTCGATCTTGCGCGCGGTCGAACGCGATAGAACTGCCTGGTTGGGGCCGAGGTTGAACTTATCGACGGCCTCCTGTGCTGGCTCCGGCGGATTCTCCGCGTCGAACTGATCTACCCAGGAGTTGGTTGACTTCCCATTATGGATTAGTGACGTGCTAGAAAAAGTGGTGACCGGGCTGACGCTGAGGCCCTCAGGAAGCACCTCGGCAGCCAAGCGTGGTACGTCTTCGTTGCTAATGTCCGAGCGCTCGGCGCTGATCTGCCGCTCGGGTGAGCTCAAGGCCGCGGAGAGCCGACCGGAGGAATTATCAAAGAGCGCCATTCCAATCACGAGTGCCACTGGCAGTGCGATGAGCAAAACGGCGGCTAGCGTGCGCCACGGGTGACGCCACAGGTCGCGCCTCGTCGGGCGGGTGGCGGCATTAATGCCGGACATACTAATGCACCTCCTCGCCGGTCAAACGCCCGTCGCGAACCATGACGACACGGTCGGCCCAGCCCGCGAAACGCGGCTCGTGGGTAACCAAAATGCCGGAGGCACCGGCGTCGATGCGTGCGCGCAGGACCTTCATGATCTCTTCGCCCGTCGAGGTATCCAAGGCGCCGGTGGGCTCATCCGCAAGCAGCACCTTGCGTGGCCCGATGAGCGCGCGGGCAATGGCCACGCGCTGGGCTTGGCCACCGGAGATTTCTTCCGGGAAGCGGTCGATGGTGCCGTCGAGGCCGACCTCACTGAGAGCTTCCTCAGCGGCCTCGCGGCACTGCGCAGGCGAAAGTCCGTCTAGCTCAAGAGGGAGGGACACATTCTCACCGACGGTGAGGGAAGACACTAGGTTGAAGTGCTGAAATACCAAACCAAGGTGTCGGCGGCGAGCGATAGCTGCCTTGGCCTTGGAGAGCTGGGAGGCATCGGCGCCGTCGAGAAGCACGCGCCCTGATGTTGGCGGCTGCAGCAGGCCCGCAACGTTGAGCAGCGTGGACTTACCGGAACCAGAAGGGCCCATGACGGCTACCAGTTCGCCCGGCTGCAGTTGCAAGTTCACGGAATCCAAGGCGGTGACCTGGCGGGCACCGCTGCCGAAGACGCAGGTAATGTTTTCGAGCTCGAGAGGAAACGGCATGTGCTGGGTCGTGGGCACGGAGTTGGGGGTCATCGCGGGGCCTCCTCGGTGGTGGTTGGGTTGGTTAGGGATTCCACGCGGTCGAGCCAGCGTGAGAGAGATTCCAGGTCGAAGATTTGGCGCTCAACAGCCAAGCGCTGGGCGCTGCGCTCTGCAGGCAGTTCCGAGGCTTGGCGGTTGAGCTCACGCAGTTGGCGGACGGTGGCAAACCGCTGGGCGTCGAGGACGGCAATGACGTCGACGTCGGAGCGTCGCGCTGCAAGCGATACTTTGAGCACGAGCTCATCGCGCTCGATGGCGTCGTTGTGCAAGGTGGACATCCACCACTGTGAGAGTTCTTCGCGGCCGGCGGGGGTGATGGCATAGCTGGTGGCGCGCCGCCCCGTGGGGCCGGTGAGCTCACCGTCGGTGGCGATGAGACCATCGCGCTCCAAACGGCTCAACGTTTGGGCGACTTGGCCCATGTTGAGCGGCCAGAGGTTGTCGAAGGTCTCAGCAAAGCGGTTTTTGATGTGGCTGGCAGTAGCGGGCTCTTCACTCAGCAGCGCAAGCACGGAATGTTTGACGGACATGGTCACCTCCTTGGCGGAGGGCAAGGGAGGAAATCTTTCGGTACATACCCAGTAAGTTACTGGGTAACCTTCTGTCCGGTCAACGGTTGGGGCAGGCGGGGGTGGAAGGTGGGGGAATGCACAAGGCGGTATAGGGCAACAGTGCCCTATACCGCCTTAGCGCTGGAGGAAGGATTTAAAAGCGTGGCTTAGCTGATGTTGATGCCGCGCTCTGCGAGCCACGGAATCGGGTCCACGGCGCCCTCGCCGGTGGGGTGAATTTCGAAGTGCAGGTGAGAACCGGTGGAAAAGCCCAGGGAGCCCATGCCGGCGATCTTCTGGCCAGCGTGGACGCGCTCGCCCACGGCGACGTCGAGGGTCTGCATGTGGCCGTAGACGCTCATGGAGCCATCATCGTGCTTGATGCGGATCCACTGGCCGTAGCCGGAGGCCGGACCGGAGTCGATGACGGTGCCGCCCATAACGGCGAGGATGGGGGTGCCCACGGCATTTGCGATGTCAATGCCGGAGTGGAAGGAGCCCCAGCGGGGGCCGAAGCCGGAGGTGAAAGTGCCCTCTGCCGGGCGGGCGATGGTCGGCGCGCGGTTCGCTTCATCGGCGGCGGCGCGGGCATCGGCGGCCTGGATGGCCTTATCGAGCTGCGTAGCTAGGTCGGCGACCGGCTTGGACTCGGCGATGGCGAGGATCTGCGGGGCTGCGTCTTCGACGGCAGCCTGCGCGTTCTTCAGCGGATCGGTATCTGCCTGCAGGGTGTAGTCGACGGACTGTGCCTTGGTTTCCCCGGCGCCAGCGGATTGGATAGTACCTGCTGCTGCGCCGCCAACGCCTGCGGTGGATACAGCGCCTGCCGCAACAGTCATCACTGCCAGACGTCCCTTCGCGGTCTGTGCGGTGGTGATTTTGCGGTGGCGTCCTACGCTTCGCTGAGTCTTGCTTCGCATGAACTCTTCTTCCGTCCTCAATTCACTATCGCCCGCCCAGAGCAAACGTTACGTTTCAATCTGGGTGGTTATCCGATTGTGACCTTCCTGTTACCAACGAGATGTAACAGTAGCGTCTCGGCGAATGCAGAGCAAGCCAGATTGCGGTTTTTCTTCTGGATATCTGGGAAGAGCCGCACATAATGAAACGACAGCTGATTCCTGTGAATGAAGTGAATCAATCTCCGTGGAGTCGCCGGGGCTTTCCGTGGTCGGCATGAGTAGTGCGCACTCGTGAAGTTTTCCTTCGGGGGTGTCCCGCACCATTTAGCGCTTACCTCGCCGCGCCACCCCCGGTGGGGGAGGGGGCCGTGGCAAAGTGGACGCCGATGAATAAGAACACGAGTCCCCAGTCCAGATCGTCAGCGCGCCCACGCGCGCACGTGCGTGGGCGCGGTGATAGTGCTGAGCACTCTGAGCGCGGGCACCGCAGAGATCGTCGAGATCCAGCGCAGCGCATCAAAGGGGTCGAGTCCGACAAGGCTCGCGCCCGCCGCGCGCAGGCCCCGACCACGCTCCGCGGGCGTATCCGCCGCATGCTCATCGTCGTTGGCGTTCCGAACCTCGTCGTCGTGCTGGGCATTCTCGTGGTCGCTATCGCGGCACTGCTTCTGACAAGTTCCCCGTCGGCATGGCTGCCCACCATCGTCGGGGAAGCATGGATGGTCTTTAACCTTGCGCCTATTCGCGCGGGCGGTATTGACGTGGGCTTTATCCCGGTTCTGCCTGCGCTGCTCCTAGCCTGGCTGGTGGGGCGGCGCGTGCGGGCGGCGGTTAAGGATAAGGCGAGCATTAACGACCTCATCGTTTTGAGCGTGTGCGTGTTGCTGGTTCCCTTAGCCCTTACTGTCATCGCATGGCTGATGCTGTGGGACGCTGGCAAGGTCTACGATGTTTCCCCTCCGGAGCTGTACCGTGTGCTTCCCCGCATGTTGTTATTGCATGCGGTCGCCCTCATTGGTGGAATGGGCCCACGCCTGTGGAAGGCCCTGGCCAAGCGCAGCGGGGTCCCCCGCGTGTTCGTCGATGCCGCCCAGATAGGCTTGAGCTACCTCGGATACCTTTTTGCCGCTGGTTTCATTCTCGTGGTGGTCTTGTGGGGAGTCGGTTGGTCGCGTCAATCAGAGATGCTCGCCGAGTATCCAGTCCTTAATGCACTGGGAACCGCCGGGCTTTTCCTGCTGAGCGTTCTCTACCTCCCGAACGCTGCCGTTGCTGCGGGAGCGGTCCTGAGCGGTTCGGAGCTGCACATCGGTGAAGGCACCAGCGTGAGCCTCTTTAGCGGCCACGTGGTTCCGCTTCCACCGCTGCCGTTGGCTGCCGCAGTTCCACCGTCGATTAGTTCCTGGGCTGCTGTCCTGCTGATTGTTCCCGCCGTTGCGGCAGTGGTGGCGTTTTACCGTCGCCGCGCCCTGGTCTCCTTCCAGGTTGCGCTCGTGGCTACCGTTACCGGTGCGGTAGCCGCTCTCGTGGCTGTGTACGGCGTGTCCGGCACGCTGGGGGTGTACGGCTACACCGGTCCCGAGATATGGACCGCGGTGGGCCTGAGCTGTCTATGGTGCCTAGTCGTGGGGTGTGCATTCGCAACGGCGCAGGCAGTGACGGCGTGGCGTGCGCGCCGCGCGGCTGCCCCGGAGGCTGCCCCTGAAGCGCCCACAGAGACTGAAGAGGCCGTGCAAGCACCGGTCATCACGGCGAATGCTGTGCCGGTTTCTGCTTTGCTTGACGACGCCCCCGACACAGCCGTTGCCGCAGAGCCTACGACCGAGACCGAGCCTGAACCCGAGGATGACGTGGAAGAGGACAGCGAGCCGGAGACCGAGGCCGAGGGGGACGACGAGCAACCAGTCGAGGATGCAGAACCAGAGGAAGAAGACGTGTCTGAGGCAGAGGACGAGGCCCCCTCTAAGGAGTAAAATTCCCCGGTTCAGGGCGGCAGCGGCTAGGCTGTAGCGCGTGACTACACCGCACCAGCCCGCTGCTTCTGCCCGCCTTAACGTCGTGGTTCTTGTTTCTGGAACCGGTTCCTTGCTCCAGGCCATCCTCGATGGCCAGGATGAGCGCTATGGCGTCGTGAAGGTCGTCGCGGACGTGCCCTGCCAAGGCATCGAGCGCGCGCAGGCGGCGGGAATCGCCACCGAGGTCGTAGAGATGGGTGCTAACCGCGCCGAATGGAATAAGCGTCTGGTTGCCGCAGTGGATTCTGCGCAACCAGACGTTGTTGTTTCTGCAGGGTTTATGAAGATCCTGGGGAAGGATTTTCTGGATCGCTTCGAAGGTCGCACCATCAATACCCACCCCGCGCTCTTGCCCGCTTTCAAAGGCGCGCACGGCGTGCGCGATGCGCTGGCTTATGGCGCCAAGGTCACAGGCTCGACCGTCCACTTCGTAGATGCCGGCGTCGATACCGGTGCCATCATTGCCCAAGAGCCCGTGCGGGTCTTGCCGGGGGATGATGAGGCCAGCTTGCACGAGCGCATCAAAGTGGTCGAAAGAGAACTCATCGTTGCCGTCCTTCGCGCCACGCGCGTGAAGGGCGAGGAACTCAGTGTTCAGCTCTAACTACCTCTCATTACCGCAAGGAAGGCTTAAGTCCCCGTACCATGAGCGAAGATCGTAAGAACATCAAGCGCGCACTCATCAGCGTGTACGACAAGACCGGTTTGGAGGACCTTGCCCGGTCCCTGGATAAGGCCGGCGTGGAGATCGTTTCCACCGGTTCCACCGCGAAGAAGATCGCGGACTTGGGCATTGAGGTCACGCCCGTCGAGAAGCTCACCGGCTTCCCGGAATGCCTCGAGGGTCGAGTCAAGACTTTGCACCCGCGCGTGCACGCGGGGATCTTGGCGGATACCCGCAAGGAGGACCACCTGAAGCAGCTGGAGGAGCTGGAGGTGGATCCGTTCCAGCTCGTCGTGGTGAATCTGTACCCCTTCCGTGAGACCGTGGCTTCCGGCGCTGACTTTGATGGCTGCGTGGAACAGATCGATATCGGTGGACCGTCCATGGTGCGCGCGGCTGCCAAGAACCACCCGTCTGTTGCTGTGGTTGTGGATCCGGCTCGCTACGGTGAGGTGGCTGACGCGGTGGCCAACGGCGGCTTTACCCTGGAGCAGCGCCGTGGTCTGGCCCGCGATGCCTTCCTGCACACCGCTGATTACGACGCCGCGGTGTCCGCATGGTTCGTCGATCAGCTCAGCGAGGGCGAGGAGACCACCCCGCTGCGCTACGGCGAGAACTCTCACCAGAAGGCAACCGTGACCCGCATCGGTACCACTGGTTTGGCTAACGCGAAGCAGTTCAACGGCAAGGAGATGAGCTACAACAACTACCAGGATGCCGACGCCGCCTGGCGCGCCGCCTGGGATCACGAGCGCCCGTGCGTGGCCATCATCAAGCACGCCAACCCGTGCGGCATCGCGGTGTCTGAGGAGTCCATCGCGGCTGCTCACCGCGCGGCCCACGCCTGCGATCCGATGTCCGCCTTCGGCGGAGTCATCGCTGTGAACCGCGAGGTCACTGTGGAGATGGCCGAGCAGGTCAAGGAGATTTTCACCGAGGTTATTGTGGCTCCGTCCTACGAGGAAGGCGCCATCGAGGTTCTCAAGGCTAAGAAGAACCTGCGCGTGCTGCAGGCAGAGCATGAAGCGCCCAAGGAGGAAGTTAAGTTCATCTCCGGCGGCATGCTCACCCAGGAGCCGGATACCTACCAGGCAGAGGGCGATAACCCGGCCAACTGGACCCTGGCTGCTGGTGAGGCTCTGAATGAGTCCGACCTGGCGCAGCTGGAGTTCGCTTGGCGCGCCGTTCGTGCGGTGAAGTCCAACGCCATCTTGCTGGCCAAGGACAACGCCACCGTGGGCGTGGGCATGGGCCAGGTCAACCGCGTCGATTCCGCCAAGCTCGCGGTGGAGCGTGCTAACACGCTGGCCGACGGTGCCAACCGCACCGAGGGCTCCTTCGCTGCTTCCGATGCTTTCTTCCCGTTTGCCGATGGCCTGGAGGTTCTCCTCGACGCCGGCGTCAAGGCCGTGGTTCAGCCGGGCGGCTCCATCCGCGATGAAGAGGTCATCGAGGCCGCCAAGAAGGCTGGCGTGACCATGTACTTCACCGGCACTCGCCACTTCTTCCACTAAGCCTGGCAAAGGCGCTGCCATGGGCAGCACACAGCCGCTTCCTTCATTCCTGCGCACCACTGCGCGGGAAGGGGAGGCGGCTTTCGCATGCACGGAAGCTTTTCCCTCGAGGACAACAACTGCCCTAAACGACGAAGTTATGCGCCGCCACGCGGTCAGAGGCAATAACTTTGGCAACAAGGGCAGCTTCGGCGCCACGGCGTGATGACCCGGCGGTGCGCGCTACTGCGCGTGGAGCGAAGCCACCGCGAAGCCAGTGTTGTCCGCGGGATTGCCGCTGGCGTCCTTATACGTAAAAGTAAAGCGCAGATCCTGGTGATCTGCGATGTTGATGGGCATTTCGAGAGCTTCCTCTGCTGGAACCTCGAAGGAGGCCAGCTCAGCACCGTCAGCGCCGTTGACGGTAACGGTGGCACTGGCAACGTTCGTATTTGCGCGGTCATCGCTAAATCCAAAGACAGCGATAAGTTGGCTGTGTCCTTCGCTCAGCTGCACGTCAGCGATGTTGGTGCTGCCGGACTGCGAGACATAGGAATCCGGGAAGAACGTGCGGGCAATGACTACGCCGCCTGCTTCCAAGTCGGTATCGATACGCCCGGCCGTGGTGATTGGAGCTCCCGCGAGCGAGGCGGTCGTCGTCGGCTCAGGGGAGCCACCGGCCTGCGCATCGTCGGTGGACTCGCGGCCCCAGATAAACCACGCGCCCACCCCGAGGACCACGGTCAGCACGATGAATAGGGAAATCAGCGCCGCAATAGCGCCGCTGAAGCGCCCCTTGCCTTGTGGAGGAGCAGGCGCGGAGTACTGGGGCGGCTGGGGTTGGGGCGGTGGCGTGGGCGCGCCACCACCGAAGGAAGGCTGCGCCGGGGTGCCAGTGGGCTGCCCACCAAACGGCGGTGTGTTGCCAAAGCCACCCGGGCGAGCCTGTGGCTGGCCGGGTGGAACGGGAGAACCGCCGGGGCGGCCAAACCCGGGGGAACCGAAGCCGGAAGGGCCGGAGTTATGCGGCGGCGTGCCCGAAGGGCCGGTAGGAAAAGTCATGGCGGGAGAATAACAGCCTTTCCGTGCGCAGGAAGGTGGAGCAAAGAGGTACCTCTAACAATCTAAACTCTGTGACACCGTCTGTGTGGTGTGAGGGACACTCCCGTGGGAGTACTCCCCGCCACGTTCGAACGCCACCGTCACCAGTGCGGCTGTGTAAAGATAGTAAAGATAGAAACGTGCCCACAGGGCGCACTTGACATGTCTAGATCTACGGAGGCCCCGGTGACTGATTCAGATCGCAACCACGGATTCGGCTCCCAGCACCCGCAAGGAAATGGTGGCCAGCCACAGCCTTCCCGCAAGGAAACTCACCCGGACACTGTGGATTTTGAGGCCCCGCCCACCCAGGAACGCCCCGTGCACCCTCCCGCCTTCCCGCAGGAAGGTGAGCGCAACTACTCCAACCCCTTCGCCCAATCCGGAGCGCAAGGCAACTACGCCCAGCAGCAGTTTCCCACCCAGCAATTCCCGCCCCAGTCAGCAGCGCAGGGCGGCGGCCAGTACGAACAACAACCGGTTGCCTATTCCACTGCCTACCCGGAGAGCGCGCCGGCACACCGTGGTTCCGGCAACGGCGGAAAGTATGTGCTCATCGCCGTGCTGATCCTGGCGGTGCTGCTCGTCATCGCCGCGCTGGCCTACCTTATCTTCTTTAAAAATAGCGGCACGGGAACTCAGGCTGATGCACCCCTGACCACCGCGGCGCAGCTCACCGAGGACAACGACGACACCCAAGAGACGGTTTCTGCGGCGGATGAGGCAAAAAAGACCACGGAGGAAACTACGACGAGCTCCGCCTCACAGAAACGCCCGGAGCACCCCGACTTGCCTGCGGGGGCGATTCCGGCGAACGACGCCGCGCGGAATAATGAGCCCGGCGGCAACTTCAACAGCGTCTACCGCGGCACTGAGGTGACGTCGGAACCATTCGCCAACGCTGTGCGCGACGAGTACGTCAAGCACTGGGTGGATACCCATGAGTACGACGCCACGATTGAGGCCTTCAGCCCAACCACCAAGCAGAACTACACAATGGATTGCTCCGATAACGGTGAATTTGTCACCTGCAAAGGTGGCAACAATGCGGTTGTGTACATCCTCTAATACGCAGGCGGTCAATGATGAAACATGCAGCAGCACGAGTGGTGATCGCGGGGATTGCGGTGGCGTCGCTAAGCGCCTGCACCATCGGCGATGTCTCCGCGCCGGAGCAACCCACGGCAGCGAGCAGCCCCCAGCCCACCCTGCCTGAGTCCACCCCCGAAAAGGAGCCACCCGTGATTGAGGCCTCCGACATCCACGAAGCCCTCGAAGCCATCGCTGCCGACAACCCGGGGACCGGAATCGCGGTGGCCGGCGCAGATACCGTCGCCGCAGCAGGCATCACAGACCCGCAGTCCGCATGGTCCACAGCGAAGGTGCCGCTGGCCATTGCCGCCGAGCGCGCCGGCGTGGCCGATCCGGAGACCGTGTCGCGGGCGATTACCTTTTCCGATAATGCCGCGGCCGATTCCCTCTGGGAGGCACTCGGCGGGGGAGAGCACGCCGCGCAGGCAACCCAGGAGATCATCGGCACGGCTACTGTCCCCGCCACGCCACCGCGCCCCGGCTTTAGTGCATTTGGCCAAACGCAGTGGCCGGTAGCCGAGCAAGCAGAGTTTGTCGCCGCCCTGGGATGTCAGCAGGGCACTGACCCCGTTCTGGCAGCCATGGGACAGCCCGATCCCGCACAGCAGTATGGGCTGGGCACCCTCGAAGGATCAGTCATGAAGGGCGGCTGGGGTCCAGCCGAGGACGGGGCCTATGAAGCCCGCCAGATGGGGCTTGTCTCACTGGGCGGGCACACGGTGGCGGTGGCCATCTATGCCAAGGCCGAATCCGGGGACTACGGAGAAGCCCAACAGATGCTCACGCGCCTAGTCAAGCAACTCGCCGCCGCCGAGGTGGAATGGCCCGATGCAGGTTGTCAGCAAGGCGCGGTCTAAGGACCCCTAGCGCGGCCAGTAATCCTCGAAGGTCCCGGCCTCGCCATCGATGTCATAGTCCGTGCCGCGGATGGTGAGTACGGAACCGGTGTCCTCACCGCTGGTGGGGTCGAGGATGGAGGCGGTATAGGAGCTGCCCTCACCCCGGGCCGGTCCGAAAGCGGCACCGCTAGACCACACGCCGCGGTAGAAGAGCGAGTCCTGCTTTTCGCAGATAACGATGTGCGAAACCGGATCGGAACCTGCGGCGGCGAAGACCATGTCCTCGCCCTGCTGGCAACGCGCCTCCGGGTAGTCGGACCAGCCGGCCGCGGTTAGGCCCTCTGGGACGTCAGCAGCTCCAGGGCTGGCTGAGGTCTCTGGTGCTTCCTCGCTCGGCGCGCCTTCCGTGTCCTCTTCTTCGTCGTCTTCTGGTGCGGTTTCTTCCGCGGAGGATTGCGCTTGCTCCGAGGATTCGGCGGTACTGGGGGTTTCCTGGCCGGTGGAGCGGACGTGATTCCAGATCACGGCACCGGAAATCAGGAGTGCGATAAGGATGGCGATCGCGCAGATGATCGGAACGAGGTTGCGCTGGTCGGGCTGGGTCTGCTGAGGCCCGCCGTGCACAGGGCTCGTGTGCTCGTAGGGGTTAGTGCCAAATCCTGGGGTGGTCATAGGGTCCTTGGAAAACTATAGAGAACAACAGGTAGCATAACTGGCTCCCGCATGCCTGACTGAACCACGGTGAAGTCCCCTCCATTTGGGGGCGATGGGACATGGCACCCTCATGCTTGGTTGTGCATATGGTGCAATGGGGCGGTGACTAATTCCTACTTCGTGCAATGGCTGACCCAGCAGAAGCGGTACACCAACGTGTACCTGCTGGGTGAAGGCGGCATGGGGCAGGTCTTCCATGCCACCGATCCGGATCTTTCTCGTGAGCTTGCCGTCAAGGTGCTGCTGGATGATGTCCGCGATGAAGCCTCCCGCGCCCGCTTCAACAACGAAATGAAGGCGCTGACCAAGATTGGCAGTCACCCGGGAGTGGTCCAGTTCTATTCCAAGGAGTCCACGCCGCGCGGTGACGACGTCATGATGATGGCGTTCATCGACGGCGGAACCCTGGCGCACGCCATCCGGGAACGCGCGCAGGAAGGCCGGGGGTTTAGCGTGGCTGAGGTGGTCTACTACCTCACGCCGATTGCTTCGGCGCTGGACTACATGCACCACGAGCTACATCCCGGGTGGGTACACCGCGATATCAAGCCCGCAAATATCCTGTTGCGCAAGACCCCGGGCAGCCTGCCGCCTGCCGTGCTCAGCGATTTCGGGATCAGCATCGAAGAGGGGCAATCCCGTCTGACGAAGGTTGGCCACATCGTGGGCACTGAAAAGTACCTGGCCCCGGAAAATAATGGTCATGCCTATGGCGATGACGATATGTCGGCGCGCGCGGATGACTACTCGCTAGCGCTTATTGCATTCGAGATGCTCACGCTGCATCACCTTAAGGACACGATGCCGCGCAGTGAGTGGGAAGGGCAGCGGCGCATCCCGGACTTGTCTAGTGATGCTTTCACGACGTTCCTGGCGAAGGACACCGCACGGGTGGTGACTCAGGTGCAGACTGTCCTGAACAAGGCGCTGGATAGCGTGCCCATGCAACGCTATGCGCGCGCCCGGGATTTCATTGCCGCGCTTGACGACGTCTCCCGTTCCCAGCCCACCACCAACCAGGCGACGGAACCCGCGCAGCCACGGCAGGCAAAAACCCCTGGGCAGCCGACGCAATACTGGCCGCGACCTGCCGGTTCCTTTGGGTCTGTCGAGCAGGCTATGCCGACCGGTTTTGTGGCTCCCGCTAACCCTGTCGCCTCACCCGGGACGGTATCTCCCTCCACGCCGGTGACTCCTGCGGTACCGGGGGCTACCGTTCACAAGCGTGCAGCGGCAGAGCCTAGAGCTGCCAAGTCAGCCGCAAAGGATAATCAGAACGCTCTGATCATCACAGTCACCGTTGTTGTCATCATCCTCATTTTCGTGGTGACATGGGCCATCGTGTCATAGTCCCCAACAGGCTGGGGGCAAGCGGCTTGTCCCCGCAGTACTGTGGTGAGAGCCGCTACACTGTAGGGCATTGTTGAGGCATATCGCCGAGCCGAAAGGCGATGTGCGCGAATCGTCCAGCCGCCTACGGAGGTGTCCATGAGCCAGCAACAGCCACTCCCATCGCACGACGCGCCCCGGGGGCCCAGGCTGCGCATCGATGACCTGATCGGCGGCGTGCTGGTCATGGCACCAGGCGAGGAAGTAGTCGTCGGCCGCGCTGGTGACTTCCGGGTCGGCGAGGGGGACCTCACCCTGCACCGTCAGCTTTTCCAACTGTGGTACGGCGGTCAAGGCTGGATGATCTGCAACGTAGGCAGCCACATTCCGCTGCGCATCGAGCTGCGCGGGGTTAAGGGATTCTCCCGCATCGATCTCGGCCCGCGCTCGGTGGCGGCCCTGCCGCCGGGCCCGTCACGAATTACGTTTGAAACCCCGGAATGCCCTTATGAGCTCTACATCGATGTCGAAAACAAGAACTACTCGCGTCGGACTAAGCGCGAGCAGGACCTCGATGAGGAGCGCACCCGCACCCGCCATGTGCCCAACGATGAGCAGGAGGAGCTACTGCGCCAGCTAGCCAGCTACCTCAAGAAGCCGGGCTCAACTGATGCCGATATTCCCTCGGTGCGCGAGATTGCTGAGGCTCTGGACTGGACCGAAAAGAAAACCAACCACAAGATGGATCGCCTCGTGGACAGTCTTCGGGCGGACGGCGAAAAGGCCTATAAACCGTATAAGACCTTCTTGGCGCATTACGCCATCCGGCACGGTCGTTAGCGCGTCGTCTTCTTGCGGTCGGCCGCGGCAGCGGCGGCTGCCGAAATGGAGTCGTTGCGGTTCTTCAGCAGCTCCAAGGTAGTGGCTTCGGCGTTGTCGGGAGGGGTGGTGCCGAGGACGGCTAGGGCGGCGTCGGCAAGCATGGCGGATTGCTCCGGCACGCGCTGCGAGGCGTCGAAAGGCGCGGTGCCATCGTTGGGGCGCATCTCAATGACGGAGAGCGCGATGTGGAAAGGAAGCTCGACGCGCGGGTCATCATCACCAACAATGCCAGCGGCGGCAGTGCGGAAGTGATCCTTGAGGCGGTCACGCTGCTCGTGGTACTCGCCGAACTCCGGGGAGTTAGCCACCGGAAGCTGGTACAGGCGGCCCACGTTCCACGCCGACGTCAAGAGCAGGCGGGACTCCGCGGCGACCAGGGACCACAGGCGCTGCGCCGGCGCTGCATCCGAGGCCGCGAGCTCCTCCGCGAGCTCGAGTGAGGGCTCGATGGTGGAATTCAGCAGGGTGAGGAAGATATCCGTCTTGGAAGGGAAGTGATAGTACAGCGATGCCTGCCGGATACCGACGGCATCGGCGATCTGGTGCGTCGAGGTTGTCGCAAAGCCCTGGGTGGTGAAGAGCTCGGATGAGGCATCCAGGATTTCCTCGCGCGCGGTGTTTCCCCGGCGGCGTGGGCTATTCTTCCTTGGCCTGCCAACGCTACCTGCCATGAGGCGGACTCCCTTCGATAAAACTTATGCAATAACTGACGGCAAGTCAGTAATCGTACACCCCGCCGCGAACGGCGTTCGTCAAAGCGTAGCTTTGACTTCAGCTAACCACATTACCCTGCCGGATCATTATGGATTCGACGGCAGCGGAGACTGTGCGGCACGCCGAGCCGTAGGCGGTGCGGTCCAATGGCGGAAGGTCTTCGAGAATAACGCTGTGCTTGTCGACGCCCTCGTACCACCGCCCCAATTCCAGCGCGACGCCCGTGCCCCACGCCAGGCTCAGGCCTTCTGCCTCGGCCGAGGTGAGCAATTCGCGCTCCACGCCAATGGCAAGGCGGTCAGGGGTGGGTCGAGGAGCCGGCGCTGCCCAGCGGGCTATGGCCGAAACGGGGGCGAGTAGGGAACGGCGAATGGACACCTCGGCGGAGCGGTCCGGCAGCCCGTCCACGAGCTTGAGGGGCGCTGGCCGCTGCGATACAGCCTCGGCATAGAGTTCCTCCTCGCCGCCGGTGCCCAGCGGCAGGCCGGCATCAGCGCGAGTTGAGGCGCATTCCGCGACTGCGCCGCAGGGCAAGCCAGCCTCGATGATGACCTGCTCCAGCTGCTCGTCGGCGCCCAGCCAGGTGATGGGAAGTGAAGGGAGAAGATCCCCGCGGGCGGCAGCGCCTGTCAGCCGCACAGGGCTAGCAAGGCCTGGGGAGCGAACAATATCGGTGACCACGCGGGAAAACCACGCCGCAAGCTCGACCCCGTCAGCCCGGTGGGCGGTGGCATTGCGCAGAAGGTCCTGGGCTTCTTCCAATAGTCCACGCGCATGGGCGGGGGAGTGGCAGTGGGCGGCTAGTTCGCTGAGATCGGTAAGGGATTCGTGCAGCGGCATCAGGTGTTAGTTGCCTTTCCGTCAGGGGCTTTCTAGCTCTTCAATGTAGCACTGGGAATTTGTGGGGCGGCAGAGCAACCGCCCTAACCGCGAAAACGACGACCGCCGCCTGCCTACCCCGAGGTGGGGAAGGAGGCGGCGGCCTGAAAGCTCTTTTGTCCTGTCCTAGTGAGTCACGAGTACAGCGGCAAAAGTGCGCTGTTGAAACCAGCTAGTGTTTAGCGGGACGTGAACGGCAGGAGAGCCATTTCGCGTGCGTTCTTGACGGCAGTAGCAACCTGACGCTGCTGCTGCGGGGTCAGACCGGTGACGCGACGGGAGCGGATCTTGCCGCGGTCGGAGATGAACAGACGCAGGGTCTTGATCTCCTTGTAGTCAACCTTCTCAATGCCCTCGGCCTTGAGCGGGTTCTTCTTCGGGCGGCGGGTCTGCTCCATACGGAACTTCTTGTGGTTATTACGCTTGACAGCCATTGTATGGGTACCCCTTTACCAGCTGGACTTGCGAACGCCCGGCAGCTCACCACGGTGAGCCATGCCGCGCATACGGACACGGGACAGACCGAACTTGCGGAGGTAACCGCGCGGACGTCCATCAGCGGAGTCGCGGTTACGGACGCGGACGCGGGCGGCGTCGCGCGGCTGACGGTTCAGCTCGAACTGCGCCTCGAGGCGCTCTTCGTCCGGGGTGTTCGGGTTCTTGATGATTGCCTTGAGCTCAGCGCGACGCTCCGCGTAGCGGGCGACGATTTCCTTGCGCTGCTCGTTCTTGGCGATCTTTGACTTCTTAGCCATAAATTATCGCTCCTCGCGGAATTCGACGTGCTTGCGGACGATCGGATCGAACTTCTTCAAGGTGATGCGATCCGGGTTGTTGCGCTTGTTCTTACGGGTCACGTAGGTGTAACCGGTGCCCGCAGTGGACTTCAGTTTGATGATTGGACGGATGTCATTACGTGCCATCTTTAGATCTTCTCCCCACGTGCGCGAATCTTAGCCACGACGGACTCGATGCCATCGCGGTCGATGATCTTCATGCCCTTGGTGGAAACGGTCAGGGTGATGGTACGGCCCTCAGAGGGCAGGTAGTACCGACGACGCTGCACGTTGGGGTTCCAACGGCGCGAGGTGCGGCGGTGCGAGTGTGAGACCTGCTTGCCGAATTCCGGCTTGCGGCCCGTTACCTGGCAAATAGCCGACATGGGTCTTCTTTCTCCTAGCCGCCCACATCGAAAGCGACTAACGGAGTGCCTATTTCCGCGGTGAGGCGCGGCGCTCGAAAAAGTGAGGTTGAGCAGGAGGCTTAATCCGTTGAACACCAGTTGATGAGGGCGTAAAACGATTACTTTGACAACAGCAAGGGGAAATCTTACATGCCACAGCCTGCAGAACCTAATCACCGCCGGCATGCGGGCGGGTTTGGATACCTCTGATCTATACCTGATCTATGGCGCGTTCCTGCCGAAGAGGCAGGTGACGGGTGTGGTTGTGGATTTTGTCCGGCGTAGCGCGGCGGTGGCGGCCAGAGCGATTTCGGTTTTAATGCTGGTGGCCTGTAGGATATGTCAAGTTGTCGGCACGAGCCGCACAGTTTGTAAGTATAGAGACCCAACTCGGGCACGATCCTTTCACACTTCCTTCCACGCCGGAGATGTGTTGCGGAAGGAACCGACCCGTAGTTCAACCCTGAGGGAATCGACATATGAAGAAAGATATCCACCCGGATTACCACCCGGTGGTCTTCAAGGATGCCGGTACCGGCCACTCCTTCCTGACCAAGTCCACCGCTACCTCCGATCGCACCGTTGAGTGGGAAGACGGCAACGAGTACCCGCTCATCGTCGTTGACGTCACCGCTGAGTCCCACCCGTTCTGGACCGGTGCCCAGCGCGTTATGGATACCGCTGGCCGCGTTGAGAAGTTCAACCAGCGCTTCGGTGCAATGGCTCGCCGCAAGAAGAAGAACGCGTAAGGAGGATAGGAAAAGATGGCAACTCCTAAGTTTAAGAAGTCCCGCGCGAACACCCACTCTCGCCGTTCCCAGTGGAAGGCTGACAACGTCGCCCTCCAGGAAGTCACCATCGACGGCCAGACCGTGCGCATCCCGCGCCGTCTGGTGAAGGCCGCCAAGCTCGGCCTGGTCGACGTGGAGCAGTTCTAAGGCTTTCTAAGCCTCAAGGCTGCGAATTCTGCCCCGAGGGATTCACCCTTTCTGAGTGAATCCCTCGGGGCATTTGTGTTGGCCTAGTTGCCCGCTGCAGTGACTCATTCTCGAGGCTGCAGTGCTCGGCTGCGGTGCCTTTCTTGTCTGGGCGTTCGCTGATGCCACGGGTAGTGGGGTGAATAAAATCTTAAGGGGTGATTTAAGGGGGCGAAAGAACTAGGCCCACTTCGTGAATGCGCCTTAGATAGGACATAATTGGAAACATGAAGATTCTTGTCGTGGATGACGAGCAGGCCGTACGCGAATCGCTTCGCCGCTCCTTGAAGTTTAATGGCTACGACGTAATGTTGGCCGCCGATGGCGTAGAGGCTGTCGAGATGGTCCACAGGGAGAACCCAGGACTGCTCATCCTCGATGTGATGATGCCGAACATGGACGGCTTGGAAGTCTGCCGAACCTTGCGCAGTGAGGGTTGGGACCGTCCAATCCTCGTGCTCACGGCTCGTGATGGCGTGTCTGACCGCGTTGCAGGGCTCGATGCGGGTGCCGACGATTACCTGCCCAAGCCTTTCGCTCTTGAAGAGCTTTTGGCTCGTGTTCGTTCCCTGGTCCGTCGTGCTGCTGCGGAGTCGATCAGCAAGCAGCAGCCCGTTGAAACCCAGCTGAGTTTTGAGGACCTCAAGCTCGATGCCGATACGCGTGAAGTCACTCGTGGCGACCGTCAGATTTCCCTGACGCGCACCGAATTCGCCTTGTTGCGCTTGCTCATGGAGAACCCGCGCAAGGTGCTCTCCCGCAACACCATCCTGGAAGAAGTATGGGGCTATGATTTCCCTACCTCAGGCAACGCTCTCGAGGTGTACATCGGCTACCTGCGTAAGAAGACCGAAGAAGATGGCGAGCCGCGACTTATCCACACCGTGCGTGGCGTCGGCTATGTCATGAGGGAGGCTATCGCGTGATTTTGCGGAGGCCCGCGCCCGACGCGGTGCCTTCTGAAGACCTAGATTCCACGGCGTGGTTGGGCCTGTCAGGTCGTCGCGGCTGGGCTTCGCGGGCGCCGCTTCGGTGGCGCCTTTCTTTGGTTACTGGTGTCGTTGTCGCTGTCTCGGTGGCAGTGATGACGTTGGTGACCTACTGGTTGGTTGCGGCGTCGATGACGGCGAGCGTCGACAAGCAAATCATGCAGCAAGCGGACGTGCTGATGGAGCAGGCACAGGATCCGCGCTTCGTGGAGAATATCGATCAGGAGATCGCTTCTTTTAAGCTCTACAATCCTTCGACTCGGGTCTCTATCTCTCCGCCAGCAGCTACCTTTTCCTATGGTGACGCCTTGCCGGTGGGTGGGGACTTTAAACCGGACGGGGACACCATGGAAAGCTCCATCCGCACCCTGGGTGGTGAGCGCGTGCTGGCCAAGTCCCAGGAAGGTGGCGCCACGGTAGTCCTGGCCAAGGACCTTGGTCCCACGGAGGAGATTGTGTCCGCGGTGGGCTCCGCGCTGCTGATTATCGTGGCCTTTGGCGTGCTGCTTTCCGTCTTCGCGGGAATGGTGGTGTCCAAGACCGGCATGGAGCCGATCGCTCGCCTCAAGCGGGCTGCTGATTACGTGACGCAGACCAATGACCTGCGGCCGATTGCCGTGGAGAGCAACGATGAAATGGCACAACTTACTGTGTCCTTTAACCGAATGCTTTCCGCCCTGCAGCACGCGCGCGTGCAGCAATCACAGTTTGTGGCTGATGCCGGCCACGAGCTTAAGACCCCGCTGACGTCCATGCGGACGAACATTGAGCTTCTCATGATGCTCAATAAGTCCGGTGGCGGGTTTGGCATCAGTGAGGAAGACCGGCGCGACCTCGAAGATGACGTAATGGCGCAGATGTCGGAATTGGCCACCCTGATCGGTGACTTGGTTGACCTAGCGCGCGAGGACGCCACTGAGAAGGAGCCGGAGCCCGTTGAGCTGCACGAAGTGTTGGAGAATTCGCTCAACCGCGCCAAGCGCCGCCGTCCTGACGTGGACTTCCGCGTGCGGTTTATCCCGTGGATGATCGACGGCGATCCTTTTGCGCTGGGCCGTGCCACCCTCAACCTTATGGACAATGCTGCGAAGTGGTCCCCGCCGACGGGGACCGTGCGCGTGTCCATGCGGCAAATCGCCCCTGACAAGGTGCGCCTGCGCGTTGACGATTCTGGCCCCGGCATCGCTCCGGAGGAACGGGACAAGGTATTTGAGCGCTTCTACCGTTCTGCTGAAGCCCGTGCCATGCCGGGATCAGGATTGGGCCTAGCAATCGTGAAATCCGTGGTGGAGAGGCACAATGGAGAGATCACCATCAAGGATTCCGCGGACGGCGGAACGCGCATGGAGGTTATCCTGCCCGGGCACCCCACCGAAGGTGATGCCTTGGTGGACGGGCTGGAAGACTTGCCCTACGATTTCCAGTCCGAACTCTCCGCTGAGCAGCAGTCAGCGGGGCAGCTACACGACCCCGCGGTCAGCCAACCGAAAGAGCGCAACGACCGCGGCCATATCTTTGCGGAGCGGTGGTTCAATCAGGGCTAGTGTGCCAGGGATCACCCCAGCTCAAGGCGCACAGGAAACGTCCAGCTTCTCGTAGCACACTGGCAGATTAGTATCAGATACGCGCCAGCGCGATGGTGCACACTACCTGACATGAATATGAGGAATTCGAACATGGATAACCCCATGGATAGCCCGCAGAACTTTGACGGACGGGGACAATCACAGCAGCGAGGCGAGGTACCTTCTGCGGGAAGTGAATCGAATGGCTGGAATCAGCCGCGGTCGGATACATCGAGGCAAGGCGGACAGTCGCCCTACGGAAGCCAGGCGGGGCAGGGAGCCCAGGCTTCTTCTTTTGGCAACCAGCCTTCCCAGGCGCCTTACGGGGCGCAGGCGCCGTATGGCGGTTCGAATTATGGATTCGGTCAACAAGGTCAGCAGCGTTTGGCAGCACAGCAGCCTTCGGCAGGGCAGCACTCGCAGGAGGGAACACAGCCTTATGCCGGTCAGCGCTACACTGCGGCGCATGCTGGTAATCAGAACCAGTTCTTCGGCGGCCAAGAGGGGGCAGGCGTACGGGTCGTGGAACCGAGCGATGAGCCTAAGGCCAAGCGCAAGGTCGGCCTGGGCACCGCGCTGTCCATGATGCTCGTAGCCTTCATCGCTGCCGGCGGTGTTACCGGCGTGGTGGTCGGAACGGTGGGCAAGGACAAGTCCTCCACCTCGACGGTCAATGAGGTCTTGGAGCGCCAGCCGGTGGCCAACAGCACCGGTAAAGAGCCTGCCGACGGCTCCGTCGAGGACGTGGCATCGAAGGTACTTCCAGCAGTGGTATCCATTTACTCCATTACCCGCTCCGGCGGTGCCGAGGGCTCGGGCTCGATTATTTCCCCGGACGGCTACGTGTTGACCAATCACCACGTCGTCGCCGGCGCGGATCAAGGCGGGCGCTTGGAAGTGACCATGAATGATGGTTCCCGCCATAGCGCCACGTTTGTGGCCTCGGATGCGACCACGGACGTTGCTGTCATCAAGATTGATGACGTTAACGAGCTTCCCTTCCTGCAGTTCGGTGATTCGGACGCTGCCGCGGTGGGGCAAGAGGTCGTTGCCGTCGGTTCCCCGCTGGGACTCAACGCTACGGTGACTTCCGGAATTGTCTCGGCCAAGAACCGTCCCGTCCGTGCTTCGCAGGAAGGTGGGGAGTCCTCGCTGATCGACGCCATCCAGACCGACGCCGCCGTCAACCCCGGCAACTCCGGTGGCCCCTTGGTGGACATGGAAGGCAACATCATTGGAATGAACTCGATGATCGCCTCGCTATCGGGTGGCTCGAATTCCGAGGGCGGTTCCATCGGTCTGGGATTCGCTATTCCCTCCAACTTTGCCAAGCGGATGGCCGATGAGCTCATCAACAATGGCAAGGTCAAGCACCCAACCTTGGGCGTTAAGGTCCGCGCGCAAAGCGACACCCTTGGTGCGGAGATCGTCGATGTCGAACGCGATAGCCCAGCCGATAAGGCGGGGCTCAAGTCTGGTGACGTGGTCACCCGCGTCAACGATCGGCTTATTGAAAGCTCTGATGCCCTCATCGCGGCAACCCGTTCCCAGGAGTTCGGCGCGACCGTGACCTTGGAGGTACGGAGCCGAGACAGCGAAGATGTGAGAAAGGTAGAGGTAACTCTGGCAAGCGAGTAAGTTAACAAATACTTGGGCGGTGCGTGAGCGCCGCACGAACACCGCACCCTGAGACCTTGTGAAGAAACCACTACCGGAAGATTCCGCCCCTACCTTTAAGGAGAACCTCCGTGGCAGAAAACACCGACGCAACTGAGTTGCTGGGGCGCGATGCCTCACGCGAACTCGATGATGTCACCGAACCAGATGACGCTTTCCTCATCGCGAGCGAACAAGAACAAAGTGTGCAAGCACCGCGCCGCGCGCTCGTCGTGATCGTCACCGACCACCCAGATGATGCAGCGCAGGACACGTCGCGCTTGGCGGGCGAACTGTTGGCTGAAGCTGATTTCACCGTCGACGGCGCAGTGATCGTTCGTTCCAAGAAGTCCAAGATCCGGCAGGCGATTGAAACCGGCGTGGTTGGGGGCGTTGACTTGGTCCTCACGATTGGTGGCACGGGCGTTGGCCCGCGCGATAAGACCCCAGAGGCGACTCGCGCGGTGCTGGACCAAATGGTCCCTGGCGTGGCCCAGGCCCTGCGCTCCTCCGGCCAAGCATGCGGTGCGGTGGATGCGTGCACATCCCGCGGCATTTCGGGAGTGTCTGGTTCAACGGTGATCGTCAACGTCGCATCTTCCCGCGCGGCGGTACGTGATGGCATGGCTACGCTGACCCCCTTGGTGCACCACCTCGTCGATCAGCTGCAGAAGTCCAGCGTCTAATGGCTGATTCCACACCGCGTACCCCGCGGGCGCGCCGTCGCGTGAAGCGTCCGTCGACGGCCGAGAATTACGATCGCAGCTTCGATGTTCCTCACGGGCCAATGTCTGGGGCTGCTGGCTCTTCTTCCGCCGCAGGGGCCGATGAGCTGCGCACCGTGAGCTTTGAGGTGGACGCAGGCGGCCCCGGTGGTGACAGCGAGGACGAGGCCACGGGAGAGGCCTTCTACCGCGAGAACATGCCGCCGCATTTTGGCACCACGCAGTAGTGCGTGAGCAGCGGGCGGAGGCAAAAGAAAATCCCGCAGAACTTCGGCGAAATGCCGGTTCTGCGGGATTTTTAGGCTTGGGGCTGCTGGCTTAGATGCTGGAGTCAGGCTTGTTGGTGGTGGTGCCACCGTTTTCAGCAGCGAGCAGGTCGCGGATCTCGCCGAGCAGCTGCTCGGTGGTCGGAGCCGGCTCCTCCGGGTCAACGCCCTGGCGGCGCTTAGCGCGCTCGGTGACGGCGTTGATCGGAGCAACGATGACGAAGTAGATGACAGCGGCAACGATGAGGAAATTGATAAGGGCGGTGATGACTGCACCGAAGTCCAGGAAGGTCTCCGGGCTATCGGTAATTGCGAAGCCCAGGCCACCAAAGTCTGGGGAGCCGAGGGAGTTAATCAGCGGCTGGATGATGTGATCGGTGATGGAGGTGACGATCGCGGTGAAGGCGGCACCGATGATGACCGCTACGGCCAACTCGATGACGTTGCCGCGCAGGATGAAATCTTTAAAGCCCTTGAGCATGGTGGTGGTTGTCCTATCTACGGGGGTAGGTGCTTCGTGTGTCTTAAGTGTCTGCTACTGAGTAGTCCGCACTGTGCGTAGGCGCGCTGTTCGGAAAAATCGGAGAAAAGCAGGCATAGAGCCATAATGCTCTCTGAGAGAGGCCCTAGATGCGCAGGGGCGCCAACGTAAGACGAAGCATGTGGAAATACTGGAATAGCGAAAGCCACTTTTGTGCGCCATCCTGCAGGTGGTGCCGCGGGGTCGCGCGGCAGTCGCGAGACTGCAAGAGCATAAAGCGCCTGAGTGGATGTGCCTATAGTAGGCAGAGTTTTCGTGTCACGGCAACATTCTCTAACAACCTTTTTACATAAATGCGGCGATTCTCACAGGTCAAGCTAGCTGTGGGCGCGATCGCCCACAATGACAACCGTGAGCGGTTGTGCCAGTGACGCGGCTGCCACAGCTTCGGCTGCTTCGGCTGGTAGCGCAACGAGGAGTGTGTGCGTGCGGGCATCCTCTCCGCCGGCACCCACCGACACGACGCGTGCGCCACGGGCAATCGTTGAACCGCGGGCGGGGAGGGAAGCGTCGTCACCACCGTCGAGGGCACCGACAATATTGACCGTATCGCCGTGATGGAGGTTGCGGGCAACGTCTGGCTCGGCGAGCGTGAGTGGGATAAGGTGGCCGTCTTCCATCCCGAAGTCTGCGATGAGGTCCGAACTGAGCAGCCGGGTGGTGGTAAGTATTTCGCCGGCGCTGGCCGCCGCCACCAGAACTCGCCCCACCGCATCTTCCGGGTTGCTCCCCAACGCCGTGGCGGGGAGAGCGGAGGAGGGGACGCGGGCCACGGAGACATCGCCAAGTGCCAGCGTCTCCCCGGCGGCGACGTCCCGGGCCATGACCACCACGCGCGGCTGCTCACGGGTAGAAGCGAGCGCGCTGGCCGCCGCGGCCACGAGCAAGACTGCGGCCGTTACGCGGCGCAGAAGAACGCTGCGGCGATGCCCGGGGGTGCGCAGAACGTGAAGAAAGTCCATACCTTTTTAGACTGCGCTCCGACCCGCGCGGTTCCCAGGCGGCGGCATGGAATCTGAGAAGGGGCCGATTAAAGCCAGCGCATCCCGCGCTCGGTGAGGATGCCATCGACGGGACGGTCGTGTTCCTCGAAGGGGACGTCCCGGACCTCGCTGGAGTGGACGAGAGCCACGACAGGCGGGTTCCCAGTGGGAAGCGGGGTGAGTGCGCGGTCGTAGTAGCCGGCGCCTTTTCCGAGGCGCATGCCTGACTCGCTCACCGCCATTGCGGGCGCCAAGATGAGGTCGAGGTGCGCCAGGATTTCGCTGCTATGGCGCTGCCCGACGGGCTCTGCAATCCCTAATGCCCCTGGGCGCATGGCCTCCGGCCCGCCATACAGCGTCCACAAGAGCTCACCGTTTTTGCCTGAAATGGGAAGGTAGACCTCCTTGCAGAGTGCGGACACGGTCTCCACGAAGTCGGGGCCACCCGGCTCTGTGCCCAGGGGGTGGTAGGCGGCAACACGCATCGCAGGAGTGAGTAATTCACCCACACCGGCGCACCACGCGGCGTTGTCATCAGCGCGCTGCTCGGCGCTGCGCTCGCGCCGAGCGTTCAGGAGTGAGGATCTTAAGGCGTCCTTGGGGGAGGTCGTCATGGTTGTCAATCATAGCGGGACGGCGTAGCGCAGCACGGGAGCGGGAAGGGCGCATTGTAAAGTGGAACTTATGGCTATTGCACACGAGGATTCCCACACCGGGATCGCTACGGTCGTTGTTCCCGCTGCTGGCATGGGCACCCGCTTCTTGCCCGCCACCAAGACCGTACCGAAGGAGCTGCTCCCCGTCGTTGATACGCCGGGTATTGAACTCATTGCGGAAGAGGCCGCATCCGTGGGCGCCCAGCGCCTTGCGGTGATTACCGCGCCGAACAAGCAGGAAGTGATGCGGCACTTCGATGAGTTCCCCGATCTCGTCGAGACCCTCGACGCCCGCGGCAAAGACGAGCAAGTGGCCAAGGTCAAGAGTGCTGCTCAGTTGATCCACCCGATTTCCGTGGAGCAGGAAAAACCGCTGGGCCTGGGCCACGCGGTGGGCTTGGCGGAATCCGTGTTGGAGGATGACGAAGAATTCTTCGCCGTCATGCTGCCGGATGACATTGTCCTGCCGGCCACCGTCATGGGCGAGATGGCCCGGGTTCGCGCCGCCCTGGGCGGCAGCGTGCTGTGCGCCTTCGAGGTGTCACGCGAAGAGACCTATAACTACGGCGTCTTCGACGTCGAGGACACCAATGCACCGGGCGTGAAGAAGGTTGTGGGCATGGTGGAGAAGCCGGATCCGGACGATGCGCCTTCGAACCTCGTGGCCACTGGGCGCTACTTGCTCGACAGGAAGATTTTTGATGCCCTTCGCCGTATTAAGCCAGGAAAGGGCGGGGAGCTGCAGCTGACCGATGCCATTGAACTCCTCATTAAGGAAGGCCACCCCGTTCACGTCGTAGTTCACCAGGGCAAGCGCCACGACCTGGGCAACCCGGGTGGGTACATCCCGGCCAACGTTGACTTTGGTCTGCGTGATGAGAAGTACGGTCCTGCACTCTACAAGGCGATCAAGAAGATTGTGGAGGACTACGAAGAAGAAAAGGGGCTGAAGGGCTAAGCCTTCGCACGCCTAGCGCGCTAAGCTCTACTCCAGTAACTTCCATCCCTTTAGGCCCCACATACCCCAGAGTAAAGGCAGGCGGTACATGCGTTCGGTCGATGACCAGATGGCGTTCATTCTTGATGCAGCGATGACTCCCGAGCCGGTACGCATCGCCATCGCGAATGCCCTAGGTCTCAAGTGCGCGGAGGAGGTGCAGGCAAACCAGCCGCTCCCGGGGTTTCCGCAAGCAGCCATTGATGGCTATGCCGTGCGCGCCGTGGACGTCGGGGGAGAAAAAGCCCTCAAGGCACGCTCCCGCCACGACGTTGAGGATGCGTATGCACCCGCCACGGAGACGGAGATTGAGCGTTCCCTGCCTGTAGTGGGGGAGGTTCCTGCAGGGTCACGCCAGCCTTTGCGTTTGCAGCCCAAGCAAGCGGTGCGCGTGTACACGGGCGCGCCTCTGCCGACGCTTGCCGACGCCGTCCTTCCCCTCGAGTGGACCGACCGTGGCCGCAAGCGCGTGACCTCGCACCGCCCGGTGCGCTCAGGGGACTTCGTGCGCCGCGTGGGCGATGATATTCAGCCCGGGGATGTTGCCGTATCCTCCGGTACCATCTTGGGCCCAGCGCAGATTGGCCTGCTCGCGGCAGTGGGGCGTTCGAAGGTGCTGGCGTACCCCCGCCCGCGCGTGACCATCGTGTCCTTTGGCAAGGAGCTTGTCGACGTCGACCGCGAGCCCGGCCTGGGTCAAGTCTTCGACGTGAACTCTTATTCGCTTGCAGCGGCCGCGAAGGAGGCCGGCGCGGACGTGCACCGCGTCGGCATCGCCGCCGGCGAGCCGCGTCGCGTGCGCGAGGCTTTGGAAACCTACTTGGCGCGCAGCGAGGTGCTGGTGATCTCCGGTGCCGTGGGTGGCGCGGGTTCGGAAGAAATCCGCGAGGTCCTTGATGAGTTGGGAGATGTAGATACCTCACGCGTAGCCATGCACCCAGGATCGGTCCAGGGTTTCGGTCTGTTGGGGGAGGAGCGCATCCCGACCTTCCTGCTGCCCTCGAACCCGGTGTCCGCGCTGGTTATCTTTGAGGTCTTTGTGCGCCCGCTGATCCGTCTCTCCCTGGGCAAGCGCAGCGGCCAACGCCGCGTGGTGCGCGCACGCGTGCTCAACCACATGGAATCCCGCCCGGGACGCCGCGGCTACATCCGCGCCCGGCTCATGCGGGATGCCGAAACCTCCGACTATCTGGTGGAAGGACTGGGCGGTGCGGCGGGTGCGCCGGCGCACCTGCTCGCAGGGCTCTCGGAAGCGAACGCGATGATCCGCATTCCGGAGGAAGTGACAGAGATCCGTCCCGGGGACGTGGTGGACGTCCTGTTCCTGACCCAGCGCAGCTAGCCGCCGGCACACACGTCATGCTTGATCCTTTTGGTACCGCCGCGGGGCGCTTTTCTACTCCCGCCACCGGTGGGGTCAACCCCGATCATCCGGGCTGGCCAGAAGCTACACCCGCGGTACGGCTGCGGGAGTCTCGTGTCTTCCCGCGCGGGGCGACGCTACGTTTGCGCCCGCTGTTGCGGAGGGACGGTGCGGCGTGGCGACGGCAGCGCATCGAGGATAGGGATTTCCTCAAACCGGTGGAGCCGACGCTGCCGACGGAGTGGGATGCGGCGCACTCCCAGTCGGCTTGGTGGAATCACCTGATGTTTCTGCGTGACTCGGCCCGGGCCGGGACAGTGGTGCCGCTGGTCATTGAGGTTGATGGCCACTTCTGTGGGCAATTGACCTTAGGAAATATCCAGCATGGAGGGGTCAGCGAATGCTGGATTGGCTATTGGGTGCATTCCGCGGTGCACGGTGCGGGCGTGGCTACTGCTGCCTGTGCTCTTGGCGTGGACCATGCCTTTTATCGTGTGGGGCTGCATCGTGTGACGGCGACCTATCTGCCGGAGAACCCCGCTTCAGGCAAGGTGCTGCACAGCAACGGGTTCCGCGATGAAGGGTTCCTGCGCCGCAACCTGCATATCGACGGCGCGTGGCGGGACCATCACTTTTTGGCTCTTAATCGCGAGGATTTTGCCTCTGGGGCGGTGGAGCGCCTCCGTGCGGCGGGACGAATCGCGGGGGCGTAGCAGGTGGCTTAGCTGTTGGCTTAGCAGGTGCTAAGCCCGTGTTAGACCGGGGATTGTTTAGGTCAACTACCTCTGCTTTCACTTGAGTAACAACCTTGTAATTTAGGGGTTCGTTGGTGCCCACGGGGCGGGGTTGGGCAGCTAGAGTAGGGGCCTAGTTATATTCCCTTTTTTCGTCGACCCCTGAAAGTGGGACTCAGCCACATGATGACTGCCGTGCCGATCATTCTCGTAATCGTGCTGTGGCTCTTCATCCTCGCTCCGTTGCTTTTGCGCTCGCAGCGTCCGATGAGCCACACAGGTGAGGCCTTTGAAGAGACCCGCGTGCTCTTCGAAGGAGATTCCGGCTCCGTGCCGGGCCGCCGTAAACCGCGCCTGGGCAAGGAGGACATCCGCCCGCACGCCCCGGCAGCAGCGGAGGCCAGCGATGAGGAAGCCGAGTATGAGCTGGTTGAGGCCGAGGGGGTTGCTGATACCGCGGAGTCGCTCCAGGGCGATGGCGAAGGAAAGAGCGCTGCCGAATCCGTAGTGGCGGACACGATTGATGGCGAAGTCGTAGAAGCTGAGGACGCCGAGACGGACTTCGAGCTCGAGGACGATTCCGACGACGCTGCCGAGGATGATCATGGGTCGGAGCAGGAGGCTGAGAACGTTGAGGCGGATGCCGCGGAGGTATTCACGGCTCCTGCCAACGCCGGCGTGGCCGAGGATGCCTATGACTTCGACGAGACCTATACTTCGCCGGTTGATCTGATGTATCCGGGTGCCATCGACGCGGTGAAGGAAGCACCGGCAGCGGCGGATGTGAACAGCGCCGATGAAGCAGCGGTTGAAGCGGAGAGCACTGATGTCGAAGGCGCAGAGGAAGGTTCGGACGCCGTCCCGCAGGGCGGGGACCTTGTTGCTGCTGAGACTGAGGACGAGGAAATGGGCGGAAGCGATACCGAGTTGTCCGCCGAGGAACTGGCCTTCGCCCAGCGCCGCCTAGGCCGCGGCGGTTGGGATCCGGTGAAGGAAAAGGAAGCCTCCGCCACGCGTTATCAGCGCCGCCAGCGCACGCTCATCGGCTTGGCGGTAGCAGTGGTAGCTACGGTGTGCCTGGGTATTGTTGTGGGAAGCTGGACGTGGTGGCTGGCGGGTATTGCCGGCGTTATGACCATGGTTTACCTGGTGGCCCTGCGCGCCCAGGTGCGCCGCGAGCGGGAGCTGCTGCGCCGCCGCGTCTACCACCTGCGCCGCGCCCGTTTGGGTGTGCGTAATGCGGAGAACCCCGCCGAGTCACTGCCACCCAACCTGCGCCGCCCGGGCGCGCTCATCCTGGAAATCGATGATGAAAGCCCGGACTTTGACTACCTGCCCGTCTACTCGGAGGGCGATAGCGACGGTGGCTTCGACGGTCCCCATCCTTCTCCACGCCAGCGCCGCGATGACCTAGCAGCCCGCCGAGTTGGTTAATCCACCCGGCCCCTAGGCCGGCCAGATGCCGGATGTGCCGCGGCGATGGGAGCCTACTAGGTGGGCGTCAACCATCCCGATGGCCGTCATCAGGGAGAAACACGTCACTGGGCCGACGAATTTGAAGCCGGCCTTCTTCAAAGCCTTGGACATGTCCAAGGCTTCTTGCGTGTATTTTGGAATATCCTCTTCGCTTTCCGGCGCAATCGTGTCAGCGGGCAGGAAGCTCCAGATGAATTCATCGAGCCCGCCTGTCTCCCGCAAGGCCACCGTGGCCTTCGCGTTGTTAAGCACCGCGTTGATTTTCAAGCGGTTGCGGATGATCCCCGCATTGTTCATGAGGCGCTCGACTTCTTCCTCCCCGAAGCTGGCCAGTAGGTCTGCATCAAAGCCCACAAAGGCAGCGCGGAAGGCTTCGCGCTTGCGCAGCACTAGTTCCCAGCTCAACCCGGCCTGGAAACCTTCCAGGCAGAGGCGTTCCAGTAGGGCGGATTCCTCATGGACGGGCATACCCCATTCGGTGTCGTAATACTCCTGGAGAAGCGGGGAGGTCATTGCCCAGGCGGGGCGGCCAAGCCCCGCGGAGTCATAAACAAGTCTCGTATCGTTTGCCATCTGTGTACTAGTCATGCCTTTTTAGACTGCAGAATCCGCTCATCGGTTCCCACGGCTCTCACGGCCTCGTGCCGCAGAGCGTGGCCTCATGCTCCAACAGCATCTGCTTCGCGGCTGTGCCCCCACGATAGGAACCGAGGCTGCCGCTTGCAGGAACGACGCGGTGGCACGGCACCACGATGGGAAGCGGGTTCGTAGCACAGGCGCTTCCAGCAACGCGGGCGGCCTGCGCACTACCGGCGGCAGCAGCGAGGCGCGAATAGGTCCAGCGCTCACCGAATGGGATATCGCGCAGCGCACGTTGCGCGCGGTCGCGGAAGGTGTGTGGGGATGCGGGGACGTCGAGAAGCAGCTCAAAGTCCCTACGCGTGCCCGCAAAGTATTCGGTGATCTGCTGGGCAGCGGCGACGAGAGCGTCGGCCCCCGCAACACTAGCTCCCGCAACACCAGCGTCCGCAAAACTGTGGTGTCGGGCGCTGGTAGGGCCATCGGGGAGGCGCTGCAGACCGCTGAGATCCGGGGATTCACCGGGGAAACACACCCGTGACAAACCCCGCTTAGAGGAGACAAGGAGAAGACGGCCGAGCGGAGTGTCCAGCGAGGTCCACATGTGCATGGTAGGAGGGGAGTCCTTTCGGAGGGAGGTGGTCATCCAGGGTAGTCTATGAACCATGAATAGACCCGCCGTACGCGATGCCGCGCTGCTCATCTTCCGCGCGGTGCTGGGAGTTATCTTCGTCGCGCACGGTGTGGACAAGATGTTCTTTAGCGGCATGGACGAGGTAACCGGTCAATTCTCCGCATGGGGAGTTCCGCAACCGCAGACCTCGGCGTACTTGGCTGCCTTCGCAGAAATGCTGGGCGGGGCGGCCCTCGTAGTCGGCCTGCTCACCACCTTTGTGGCAGGGGCATTGGCGCTGCTTATGGCATGTGCGTTGTACTTCGTGCATATGGGCAATGGCCTCTTCGCCGCCGATGGTGGCATCGAGTACCCGCTGGTTCTCATCGTGTCGCTGCTCATGATCGTTGTCTTCGGCTCCGGCCGGGCGAGTGTGGATGGGGTGTTGAGCCGTGCTGACGCATGAGCAGGTGCAAGCGGCGATCTCCGCGCAGCTCGATGGGGAAGCCCCGCAGCTGGCGCCCGATGTCATTGACGCGCATGTCTCCGGCTGCCCGGAGTGTGCCGCCTTCCGGGAGAAGGCGGCGGCCTTGTCTCGCTCACTGAGCCTCGTGGAGCCTGAGGGCCTGCCGCCGCAGGACTTGTCGGAAGTCATCCTGGCTGGCGTGGAGCCGGAGTGGCAGCGGGCCTCCAGCGCGCGGCAGGCATCGCTCACGCTGGCTCGGGTAGCTCTCGGAGTGTTGGCCGTGGCGTTTCTGATCTGGGCGATCGTGGTCGTCGTCAGTGCTTCCGGCTTGACCACCCTGGGCAGTGAAGGAACCCTCGCGGAAGGGGCCGACCCGGAGCGCGCACACCTTCTGATGGAGGCTGCGGCGCTGCGCTTCGGTCTGGCGAGCGGTTTAGTTTTTGCCGCCTGGCGCCCAGCCTCAGCGCCTGGATTGCTGCCGGTGGTCTGCACGATATTCGCGTTCTTGTGCGGCTTTACCATGCGCGACTTTGCCTTGGGCAGCGTTGTCGCGGAGCAGGTTTATATCCTCATCGGCACCGGTCTCGCAACGGCCAGCCTGGGGTGGGCGTGGGCGGCCGACCGGGGCTTCTTGCTACGGGACGTGTATAGGACGTTGTCCGCTAACCCGCGCTAAGCCTTAAAGGCCACGTCTACGAGGCCGAGTCTAAGGGCCCAAGCCTAAGTGGCTTGGGCCAGAGGGGGTAGGGCCAGGGGCTTAGGTCCAGGACGGTAGCCACATCATGGAGTGATACCAAGAATCCGGGATGAGGTAGCCGTAGAGAATCGGGGAGAAGTAGGCAAACATTGCCACGACGAGCGCGGCGTAGCATACGGTAAGGAAGGTGCCCAGCGGCATCGCGGCCCCAAAAAGCTCCGTGAGCCAGCGCCATTGCAGAACCCGTCCACGTCCAATCATTTGCCCCAAAGCCAGGGAGATCAGCACGATGACGAACGGAATGAACGCCGTGGCGTAGAAGAAGTACATCTGTCGGTCGAAGACCATGAGCCAGGGCAGGAAACCCGCCGCGGCACCCACGAGCGGGATGAGGAAGGCGCGGTTGCGTCGCACGAGCAAGGACCACAGTCCCCACAGCACCGCCGGGATGACCAGCCACCAAATGACCGGGGTACCAAAGAGGTACAGCATCCTGCGGCAGGATCCGCCGTCCCCGCAAGAGATGTCCGTGGAGGAGTAGTAGAGGATGGGGCGTGCAGCCACCAGCCAAGCCCATGGCTTGGAGTCCCAGGGGTGGCTGTGGCCACCTGAGGAGGTCAAGGAGGCGTGGAACTCCAGCACAGAGGAGTGGTAGTAGAACCAACCGGCAAGAGGCTCGGGGAGGTGGAGCAACCAAGAGCCATCCTCGATCGTGCCGTCAACCTTCGCGTGGCGGTAGACGGCGGTCTCATCGGCGAACCAGGCGCGCCAAGACCACGCATACAGGGCTACGGGGACCGCAACGAGTGAGGCCAGGGCTGCTGGGGTATCGCGTACCAGCGTGCCCAAGATGTAGCGGCGTACACCATACAAGCGGCGCAGAGCGAGATCCGAGAAAACGCTCATGAGACCGAAGAACATGATGTAGTACAGGCCGGACCACTTCACGGCCAGCGTTAGACCCAGGAAAACGCCGGCAGTAAAACGCCACCACCGGAAGCCAAATCGTGGGCCGAAGTCCGAGTCCCCCATCGTGCCTGACAGGAAGGCGGCGTGCAGGCGCTCGCGCATCTGCTGGTGATCCCGCGCCAAGGCCCAGGCGGCGGCGACAATGAAGAAGACCTGAAAGATATCAAGCATTCCGAACTTGGAGGCCACGAGCAGCACGCCGTCGCACATGGCGAGCAGGCCGGCGAGGAAGCCCACCTGCCAGGAACCGGACAAGCGGCGTGCCAGCGCCATGGTGAGTAGCACGGTGCCCACGCCAAAGAGCGCGGCCATGGCCCGCCAGCCCAGTGGGGTGTAGCCGAAGATGGCCTCCGATATCGCGACAATCTGCTTGGCCAGCGGTGGGTGCACAACCAGGCCGTAGCCCGGGTTGGACTCGATGCCGCCGAGGAAGAGGTTGTGCCAGCTGGTGACCATGTCCCATGCCTGCGGCACGTAATGCTTCTCGTCGAAGACGGGAGTTCCCTCGGAGACCGGTGCGGTGAGACCTGCAAACCGCGTGATGAATGCCAGCACAGCGATGATAGCGGTGCTGATCGTGTCGGCCTTGGTCCAGGTGTAGTGCCGGGGAGCAGGGGGAGCTGGCCGGGTATGGATGCCGCGGGCGGCGGGGACGCGCGCGCGGCTGGTGTGGCCAGATCGATCAGTAGGGATAGCGATACTCACGCGGAAGAGTCTAGCGTGCGTGTGCCATGCTGGGGGTATGAGTCTTCAGCTTGAACCCCTGCCGCGTGGAGTCATCCTGGCCGCCACGCCGCTGGGAAATCCCGGTGATGCTTCTGCCCGATTGATGCAGGCGTTGGGCCACGCGGATGTGATCGCTGCGGAGGACACCCGCCGCGTTCGTAACCTGGCCCAGGCGCTGGGGGTAGAGATCCGCGGCAAGGTGGTTTCCAATTTCGACCACAACGAAGAGGAGCGCTCGCGCGCGCTCGTCAACGCTGCCCGGACGGGCACGGTTCTCGTGGTGTCGGATGCTGGCATGCCGCTGGTCTCCGATCCTGGGCACTCCATCGTCACCGCTGCGGTGGAAGCGGATGTGCCTGTGACCTGTTTTCCGGGGCCCTCGGCGGTGCCGACTGCGCTTGCACTTTCCGGACTGGGGGTGGGGCATTTCCTCTTCGATGCCTTCCCGCCGCGCAAACCCGGACCGCGTAAAGCCTGGCTGGAGTCCCTCGTGGGGGAGCGTCGTGCCATTGCTTTCTTTGAATCCCCGCACCGTCTAGCGCAGACGCTTGGCGACGCCTCAGCGATCCTCGGCGCGGAGCGCCGCGCTGCGGTCTGTCGCGAGCTAACGAAGACCTATGAGGAAATCAAGCGTGGCACCTTGGGCGAGCTTGCCGAGTGGGCGCAGGAGTATGCGCGGGGTGAAATCACCGTCGTCATCGAGGGCGGGGATGCCGCACCCGTGTCGTTGGAGACCCTCGTGGAGCAGGTCCGTGCGGAGGTTGAGCGGGGCGTGCGGGCCAAGGATGCCTGCAAGCAGGCAGCAGCGGGAACCGAGTGGTCCAACCGCGAACTCTATGATGCATACCTCGCCGCGCGCGGCTGAGCTTTAACAATAAATTCTGGTGATGCCCGTCTCTTTTGGGCCAATCGTTATGGCATCGTTATGTGACCCGGCGTGGCCGCGGCATGCGCGGTAGGGATGCCATACCTCGGAAATGCCTCCGAACAAGCTGGCAAGCTGCACAGTTGCGGTACAGATTCGGCAGCTGCGGTGGAATAGCGGTCGTTCAAAGAAGCTCGTGAGAGACGCTTTAGGAACGCTATATGCCCGAAATGCATGTGGTGAATAGTCTTTTTGTTTCCGTTTTAGTTTGACTAGTTGATGAGACAGCACCAAGGTCGGGAGGTATGACAGACTCGACGAATGCAGACAATGTAAAGGATACGGGGGTGTCTTCGGCTGTGCCCCAAGGCGAGAGCTCGCCGGCCGCGGTAGAGGAATACCGCACCGTCGACGAGCGCCTCGAGGAGGCCTCGGCCACGAGCCAGCTCCAGGACATGCTCACCAACAAGGCGTTCAATCCTGAGGCGGCTCCCGCGCCAATGGAGGAGGAAGAGGACGAGAAGTTTGGCCCAGGCGGCATCGATTCGCCGATCGACTGGACCATTGTGGGCTTTGCTGGTCTGCTCATCGCTGCCATCGTGGCATGGGGCTTGGCGGCACCAGACAGCTTTGCTTCTTTCTCCGGTAGCGCGCTGAACTTTGTAGTCAACAACTTTGGCTGGGCCTATGTGCTCTTCGGGACCATCTTTGTGGTTTTCGTTATCTGCGTTGCGGCCTCGAAGTTCGGCACCATTCGTTTGGGCAAGATTAACGAGGAACCGGAATTCTCCACGGCCTCTTGGATTGCGATGATGTTCGCTGCCGGCATGGGCATCGGCTTGATGTTCTATGGTGCTTCCGAGCCGCTCAACTACTTTAAGAACGGCGTTCCGGGCCATGGTGAGAATGAGGTAGGAACCTCAATGGCCACGGCCATGTTCCACTGGACCCTGCACCCATGGGCCGTGTACGCCATCGTGGGGCTTGCCATCGCTTATTCCACCTTCCGTATTGGCCGCAAGCAGTTGTTGAGCCAGGCCTTCGTGCCGCTCATTGGCCAGCGCGCCGCCGACGGATTCGCAGGCAAGATCATTGATATCTTGGCCATCTTCGCCACCGTCTTTGGCACCGCTTGTTCGCTGGGCCTCGGCGCGATGCAGATTCAGGCAGGCCTGCAGGCCTCCGGAATTATTGAGAACCCCACGCAGAACGTCGTCATCGGCATCGTTCTCGTGCTGACCTTGGCCTTTATTCTGTCGGCCATGTCGGGTGTAGGCAAAGGTATTCAGTACCTCTCTAACACCAATATGGTCTTGGCGGCTCTGCTGGCCATCTTCGTGTTCGTCTTCGGCCCAACCGTGTCGATTTTGAACCAGATCCCAGGCTCCATTGGTAACTACCTGGCGAACTTCACCGAGATGATCGCTCGTACCGCTGAGTCCGATAACGGAAACGCTGGCGAGTGGCTATCTACCTGGACCATTTTCTACTGGGCTTGGTGGGTTTCCTGGTCGCCGTTCGTGGGCATGTTCCTCGCCCGCATTTCGCGCGGCCGTTCCGTCCGCGAGTTCTGCGTTGGTGTGCTTCTCGTCCCGGCTGGTGTCTCCACGGTGTGGTTTGCCATCTTCGGCGGTACCGCCATCCACATGGAGCAGAACGGCAACTCCATCTCCGGTGAGTCTGCCGAGCAGGAGCTGTTCAACCTGCTGCAGAACCTCCCCGGTGGTTTCATCGCGGGCATCGTCGCCGCCCTGCTCCTTGCCACGTTCTTCATTACGTCGGCCGACTCGGCGTCGACAGTCATGGGCTCGATGTCCCAGTCTGGCGCTACCACCGCCAAGCCGTGGCTGTCCGCGGCATGGGGTGTGCTCACTGCGGCTGTCGGCCTGACCTTGCTGCTGTCGAGCGAGAATGCCCTGTCAAACCTGCAGAACGTCACCATCGTGGCGGCGCTGCCATTCCTCTTCATCCTCGTCGGCCTCATGTTCGCTATTTACAAGGACTTGAGCAACGACGTAATTTACCGCGAGTACCGCGAGTCCCAGGCCTTCCAGCGCAAGCTGGCGCGTGAGCGTCGCCTGCACCGCGAGTTCCAGCGCGAACAGGCCTACAAGGCCCGCCGCCGCCAGCACAGCCACAAGAACTAGTTCTGGCGCGAGCATTTCTCTCATACACCCCCTCACTGCATTGCCGGTGAGGGGGTGTTCGATAGAGTAGGGGCCATGACTGAGACAGTTGTCGTTAATGTTGCTTGGCCCTATGCCAACGGACCCCGCCACATCGGACACGTGGCGGGTTTCGGTGTTCCTTCCGACGTGTTCGCCCGTTTCCAGCGAATGCGTGGCAACGACGTCCTCATGGTTTCCGGTACTGACGAGCATGGCACCCCGTTGCTCGTGCAGGCGGATAAGGAAGGCGTGACGGTTCGTGAATTGGCGGATCGCTACAACCGCCAGATTGTCACCGACCTGGCTGGGCTCGGCCTGTCTTATGACCTCTTTACCCGCACCACCACACGCAACCACTACGCGGTGGTGCAGGAGCTGTTCAAGGGCCTGTACGAGAACGGCTACATGATTAAGGAGACCACCCAGGGCGCGATCTCGCCGTCCACAGGGCGCACTTTGCCCGACCGCTATATCGAGGGAACCTGTCCGCTGTGTGGCGCCGACGGCGCGCGCGGTGACCAGTGCGATAACTGCGGCAACCAACTCGATCCGGTAGATCTCATCAACCCGGTGTCCAAGATCAACGGTGAAACCCCGGAGTTCATCGATACCGAGCACTTCCTGCTGGACCTGCCTGCGGTCAAGGACGTCCTCGAAGAGTGGCTGAAGAGCCGCGAGGATTGGCGCCCGAACGTCCTCAAATTCTCCCTCAACCTGTTGGAGGATATGCGCCCGCGCACCATGACCCGTGATATCGACTGGGGCATTCCCATTCCGGTCGAAGGCTGGGAGGATAACGGCGCGAAGAAGCTCTACGTGTGGTTCGATGCGGTGATTGGTTACCTGTCTTCCTCCATCGAGTGGGCCCACCGCACCGGCAACCCGGAGGCTTGGAAGGACTACTGGCAGAACCCGCAGGCACGCCACTACTACTTCCAAGGCAAGGACAACATCACCTTTCACTCCCAGATCTGGCCAGCAGAGCTCTTGGGCTACGCGGGCAAGGGCTCCAAGGGCGGTGAGCTGCACACCTACGGTGAGCTCAACCTGCCCACGGAGATTGTGTCTTCGGAATACCTGACCATGTCCGGCTCCAAGTTCTCCTCGTCCAAGGGCGTCGTTATCTACGTCAAGGACTTCCTCGAGGAGTTTGGCCCGGATGCGCTGCGCTACTTCATCGCCGTTGCCGGTCCGGAAAACAACGACACCGACTTCACTTGGGATGAGTTCGTGCGCCGTATCAACAACGAGCTTGCCAACGGCTGGGGCAACCTGGTCAACCGCACCGTGTCGATGGCTCACAAGAACTTCGGCGAGGTCCCGGCCCCGGCCGCGCTGGAGCAGGCAGACAAGGACATCCTGGCACTGGCGGAGGAGACCTTCACCACCGCCGCGGAATTCCTCGAGCAGTCCAAGTTCAAGCAGGCCATGACCGCCATCATGCACGTCGTCGGCGAGGCCAATGCCTATGTCGCGGCGATGGAGCCGTGGAAGCTGGCCAAGGATGAAACCCAGCGCGAGCGTCTGGCCACCGTGCTGTGGACCGCACTGCAGGTGGTCTCCGACTGCAACGTAATGTTGACCCCGTTCCTGCCCTTCACCGCACAGAAGGTGCACGAGACCCTGGGACGTGAGGGCGTCTGGGCCGCACAGCCGCGCATTGAAGACGTGGTGGATGATATGCCGGTTGAACTCGTTGGCGTAGACCTCCCGCCGGAGAACCACCCGTACCCGATCATCACCGGTGACTACGCGGCGCAGCAGGCTGCGTGGAAGCGTGTCGACATTACGCCGGGGACGACGCTGCAGAAGCCCAAGCCGCTGGTGGCTAAGCTCGACCCGGAGCTTGGTGAGACCGGCCCGGAGTGGGCCCCGGTTCAGAAGTAAAGGCGTGGGCTCGGCGTTTCGGCGCTCCCTGGCGCCCGTCCTACTCTTTGTTGTTGTCTGCCTGACCGCGCTGAACCTACGGACGGGCATCGCGTCGGTGGCGCCGGTGCTGGGTCAAATCCAAGATTTCTTTGAAATCAGCTCCGGCCAGGCGGGTTTGCTTACCGCACTTCCGGGGCTGTGCTTCGCGGCCATGGGTTTGGCCGCCGTGCCCATTGCTCGGCGGGGCGGGCTCAGCCGTACCTTGGCCGGCGGCACGCTGGCCCTAGTGGTGGGCCTGGCGCTGCGTCCGTGGGTGAGCAGCTTCCCGCTGTTTATTGCGTTGACCCTGTGCGTTGTCGGCGGCATCGCTCTAGCCAACGTTCTGCTTCCCGCGTGGATCAAGCAACATGGTTCGGGCCGCACGCTGGTGGCGTTGATGACCACCTACACCACGATGCTGGGCGTATCCAGCGCCCTTGGCCCGCTGTCCGCGGTGACGCAAAGCACGTGGCAAGGTGCGCTGTGGATCTGGTGCCTGCCCGCCATCGCGCAGCTGGTGGCGTGGATAGTGGTTCTGCCGCAGGCTGGCAAGGACGTCGCCCACGGGGCGATCGACGGTGCCGGCGCGCCAAAGCCCATGTACACTTCGCCCACGGCGGTGGCCATGCTCTTTTTCTTCGGGCTGCAGTCCTCCATGGCCTATGTCCAAATGGGTTGGCTGCCGCGCATGCTGGTAGAGAAGGGCGTGAGTGAGGATACCGCCAGTGTGGCACTTGCTGTCATCGGTGTCTTTAACATCGCCGGCGGCGTGATCATGCCCTGGCTAATTTCTCGCCTGGACCGCCTAACACCCGTACCGATTGTGCTGGCGCTGTGCACCTGTGCTGGGTGGGGTGGGGTCCTTGTGGCTGCCGACGTCGCCCCGCTCGCCTGGGCCTGCCTGATGGGGATCGGCGGTATGTGCTTCCCGCTGGCGCTGGCGCTGCTCACCGCCCGCACTCGGAGTGCGCTGACGACCGCGCGCCTTTCTGGTTTCGTCCAGCCAGGCGGCTACATCTTGGCGGGGCTGTTGCCGCTTTTCGTGGGCGTTGTGCGCGGCGCTACCGGTAACTGGACGGCCGTCCTGATTGCGCTGATGGTGCTCAGCCTTTGCATGCTGATGGCGGGTTTGCGCGCGACCAGGCGGGTCTACATTGATGACGAGCTCGCTGCCTAGCGGGGTCCTCCTTAGTTGCGGTAACTTTTGTATTGCAGCGTTAGTTAGAGTTAACGCCTCGCGTTATTGACGTGTCGCGTTATGGGGGGTATGGTGCATTTATGATTCAGTCGTTCGCGGATAGGGATACAGAGCGCTTATGGAATCGAGAGAGGGTGTCCTCGATAGATTCACGTATTCACTCGGTAGCTCTTCGCAAACTGAGGCAATTGGGCTATGTGCAGAGGCTAGATGAGCTTCGGATTCCTCCGGGGAATAGGCTCGAAGCGTTGAAGGGCGATCGGCGGGGTCAATATAGTATTCGTATCAATGACCAATGGCGGATCTGCTTCCGGTGGACCGCTTTAGGGCCAGAGGAGGTTGAGATCGTTGACTACCACTAAAAAGCTCCCCCCAGTGCACCCAGGTGAAATCCTGATGGAAGATTTTCTTAAGGAAATGGGGATTACCCAGCACAAGCTCGCTGTTTCGATAGGGGTCCCGCCTCGACGTATTAACGAAATCGTCCACGGAAAGCGGGCTATTACCGCCGATACGGCTCTTCGCCTTGCCAAGTTTTTTGGAATGTCCCCACAGTTCTGGCTGGGGTTGCAGACCCATTACGACTTGGATGTCGCAGAGGACAAAATTCTTGCCGAGCTGGACGATATTGTGCCGCTTCAGGCAGCGCCGGCTTAACGCGTTTGCCGTCTGTGACCGCGTAGCGCAGGGTGAGTTGCTCAAGCCGAAGTCGCCGTTGTTGCCAAAGTTTCTCGCCTCGCCGCGGGATCTGGCCAGATCTTTGGCAACAATGGCAGTGCCGTCACTGGTGGTGGGGCGGCTGGCACGCGCCTCCCTGAGTTAGTGGCCATCAAACCGCTTTAGGAGCGGTCGAAGTCGCGCTGCAGGTGCACCAGCCCGAGGCGCACGCCGTCCTTGGTGTGGATATTGGGCATGCGGCCGGTTTCCACGAACCCGAACTTCTTGTGCAGGGCAATGGAGGACTCGTTGGTGTCCACGATGTAGGTAATCATCGTCTCCACGTAGTCATTTTCCTTCGCGTGGTCCATGAGCGTGTCCATGAGCTCGCTGCCCACGCCCTTGCCCCGTGCGGACTCCGCAATATAGATGGAATCCTCCGCCGTGCCGTAGTAGATAGCTGGGGTGACAAACTGGAAGTAGGCGGCCCAGCCAATGATTTCGTCATCGTTCACCGCCACATAGACGGGAAAACCTTCCTCCTCCATCTGTGCGAGCCACTTTTCGCGGTCCTCGACGGACTCCTGCCACGTGACTAGGTTGGTGGCCGGCTTCGCGGCGGAGGCGGCATTATAGATGGCGGCGATTGCGGGGGCGTCGGCAAGCTCTGCGGGACGTACGTGCATGATGTTCCTTAAACCATGAGTTGCAAGTGGGTGAGGTCTATCCAGCGCCCAGCTTTGCGGCTGACTTCTTTTAACGTTCCTACAGTGGCAAAGCCGAACTTCTCATGCAACTTGATGGATGCGACGTTGTCCGCCACGATGAGTGCCAGCAGCGTATGGACCTGCTCCGCCTCGCGGGCATGCTGAACGACTGCATCGAGCAAGCGCGTGCCTACCCCGCGGCCGTGGGCGGTGGGATCAACGTAGATCGTCGTCTCGTAGCAGCCCAGCCACACCTTAGGATCGCGGTAGGGGCGGTAGAGTGCCCAGCCCAAGTACGCGCCATCGTCATCGAAAGCCACGAAACAAGGACAGGCTTCGCGGCGCAGCTGGTGGAGATACTCGGTGCGCTCTTCCACTGTGGCGGGTTCGCTGCGAAAGATGAAGTGGGTCTCCCGGATGGCCCAGTTTAAGGTGGCGGTCATTGCGGGGACGTCGGCGTCCGTCGCTTCACGGATTATCATGCGCGCAAGACTACACTCGCAGCCATGTCTAAGAAGAAGCCACGCCCCATGCCCGTTCCCGCCGAAGGTTTGAGCCAGCTTATCGACGCCCACACGCACCTCGCCTCTTGCCGCGACGCTGACGCCGACCTCGTTGAGCGTGCCCGTGCCGCAGGTGTTGAGCGCATCGTCACCGTGGGCGATGGCCTAGCGGAGGCGGAGAAGGCTTTGGCCGCGGCGCAGGAATTCGACAACGTGTACGCGGCCTGCGCTATTCATCCCACCAAGGCGCATGAACTCGACGAGGCCGCCCGTGCGCGCCTGAGCGAAATGGCTGCGGACCCGCGCTGCGTGGCCATCGGGGAAACGGGTCTGGATACCTACTGGATTTATCATGAGCCGGAACGAACTGCGCCGCTTGACGTCCAGGAGGAAGCGCTTCACTGGCACGCCGAGTTGGCAGCGAAGGTGGGCAAGACGCTGATGATCCACAACCGCGAGGCCGATGAGGATCTCATGCGCGTGCTGGGGGAGTGCGCTGAGGCGCCGAAGGTCATGCTGCACTGTTTCTCCTCGCCACTTGATGTGGCCAAGGAGGCTCTGGAGCGTGGCTACGTTTTGTCCTTCGCCGGCAACGTGACGTTCAAGCGCAACGAGGAGATGCGCCAAGCCGCAGCGCTCGCGCCAGCCGGGCAGCTGCTCATTGAGACGGACGCGCCGTACATGACCCCGGAGCCCTTCCGTGGTGCGCGTAATGAACCTTCGTTGATTGGTCATACGTACCGCTGCGTGGCGCAGGCGCGCGGCCAAGAAGTGGAGGACTTGGCCGCAGAGGTGGCTGAAACCTTCGCCGAGGTCTTCGGAGTGTGATGATCTTCACTCAAAGCAAAGGTGCTGCTCAACGGTGGCGCGCGTGTTTGGTGTGACGAGTGTGTTGCCAGTGGTGGCGGCGTGTGAGAACGTCTCGATCGTTACGCTCTGTTACCGTATCGTTATCCAAAGTTAGTCCGGCCTTGATGTTGCCGGCTGGCGTGCATTCGCACGCCACGTCAGGTGCTGAGGAGAGTTCAAAGACCTCTCTGGGCACGAAGCAACGCAGAGACGAGTAAAGGTTTATGTCCCCGAAGAAGCAGATCAAGCGAATCAACAACTCCCGCTCCCTGCCACTGCGCATGGCCACCGGCGGTGTGCTCGGCACGTTGGCTGTGGGTGGTGTCGTTGCCGTCGGTTCTCAGAAGGACATCACGCTCGACATCAACGGTGAGACCACCCAGCTGGCTACCTTCGCCGGCGATGTTAACGCGGCTCTCGAGGCCGCAGGTGTGAGCGTTGGCGGGGAGGACGTTGTCTACCCGGCGCTTTCTGAGCAGGTCTCCGATGGTGACTTGATTACCGTTCGCACCGCCAAGCCGGTTGCGGTGACCATCGATGGCGTGGAGACGAAGATGTCCTCCACTGACCTCACCGTGTCTGACCTGCTGGGCGGCCTCGACGGCATCGTCCCAGGCGCTGCTATCACCTCCGGTTCCAAGACCGTCGAGGATGATGAGGTTCTGACTGAGGGAATGAACCTTGAGGTGGTATCCCCGAAGATCATTAAGCTCTCTGACGGTGGCTCTGTGTCCTACGCCAGCGTTGCGGCTAAGACCGTGAAGGACGTGCTAGAAGCCCGCGGTATCACCGTGGGCAAGGATGACCGCGTGTCGCCGGACCTTGACGCTCCCGTCAAGGCCGGCACGGCCATCACCGTGGACCGCGTGGACATCTCCGAAGAGGAGAAGACGGAGGACTTCGACGCACCAGCTACCTACGTTGATGACCCGGAGCTGGAAGAAGGCACTGAGGAAGTCCGCGAGGAGGGCACCCCAGGCTCGCGCACCGTGACCCGCAAGATTGTGAAGGTCAACGGTGCGGAAGAGTCCAACGACATCATCAAGGAAGACGTGCGCACCGAGGCCGTCGCCGCAGTCATCGCGCGCGGTACCAAGCCGAAGTCCACCGCACCGGCCGTTGCTGAGGGCTCCGTATGGGATGCCTTGGCACAGTGTGAGGCCACCGGTAACTGGTCCATCAACACCGGTAACGGTTTCTCCGGCGGCCTGCAGTTCACCCCGTCGACCTGGGCTGCCTTTGGCGGCACCGAGTACGCCCCGCAGGCCTGGCAGGCCTCCCGCGAGCAGCAGATCGCCGTGGCCCAGAAGGTTCAGGCCGCACAGGGCTGGGGCGCATGGCCCGCCTGCACCTCGAAGCTCGGCCTGCGCTAAAGCTTCAGCGCCCTGCGTATTAGTCTGGATGACATGACACAACCCCACTTGCTGGGCCCGGTGGAGATCCGCGAGCTCGCCGCTGAGCTCGACGTGACGCCGACAAAGAAGCTGGGCCAGAACTTTCTGCATGATCCCAACACCATCCGGCGCATCGTGGCTGCCGCGGACCTGCAACCGGAGGACCGCGTGGTGGAGGTCGGCCCTGGTTTGGGTTCGCTGACCTTGGGACTACTGGGTGAAGTCGAGCACGTGACGGCCGTGGAGATTGACCCGCGCCTGGCAGGCAAGCTCCCAGATACCGTGGCGGCGCGGGCAGCCAACTTTGCGGATCGCCTCACCGTGGTGGAGAAGGACGCACTCACCGTTGAGGCAGGGGAGTTGGGGGAGCCGACCGCCTTGGTAGCTAACTTGCCCTATAACGTGGCGGTGCCGGTGCTGCTCCACCTGCTGGAGGTCTATCCATCCATTCGTCGTGTCCTGGTCATGGTGCAGCTGGAAGTAGCTGAGCGCCTCGCCGCCGCGCCGGGCAGCAAGGTCTATGGCATCCCCAGCGTGAAAGCATCCTTCTATGGACCGGTTCGCCAGGCCGGCACGATTGGCAAGAACGTGTTTTGGCCGGCACCTAAGATTGAGTCAGGGTTGGTGCGCATCGACTGCACCCGCCCCTTCGACGAGTCACTGCGCCCGCGTCTGTTCGCGCTGATCGACGCCGCCTTTGCGCAACGCCGCAAGACACTTCGCGCCGCCCTGGCAGGTTTCTATGGTTCCGCCGCAGCAGCCGAGGAAGCGCTGCGCGCGGCGGATATCGATCCGCGCCTGCGCGGTGAGAAGCTGGGCGTGGAGGACTTCGTCCGATTGGCGGAAGCCTCATGAGTAGGACAGGAGACGACTCCCCGCAGATCTGGCAGGCGCGCGCCCACGCCAAGGTCAACCTGCACCTGGGGGTGGGGGAGGCACGCGCGGATGGTTTCCATGAGCTGGCTACGGTCTTCCAGTCCCTCGACGTGCATGACCGCATTAGCTACCGCTGGGGCGAGGAAAGCAGCGTGGTGGTCACCGGCAACCACGCGAAGGGTGTGCCGGCGTCAACCGAGAATCTGGCGTGGCGCGCGGTAGAGCTGGTGGCTCACAACCTCATGTTGCCAGCTGCCGGCACGCTCACGATGGAAAAGAACATCCCCGCCGCCGGGGGCATGGCCGGTGGCTCCGCTGATGCCGCGGCCGCCTTGCTTTTGGCCAACCAAGCTTTGAGCACCGAATTCGGCCGTGAAGCCCTCAGCATGGAGAAGCTCTACGAACTCGCCGCGGAACTGGGCTCCGACGTGCCTTTTACCCTCATGGGCGGCACCGCCTTGGGGCGCGGGCGCGGCGAACTCTTGACCCCGATGCTCTCGCGCGGGCGCTATATCTGGGCAATCATCACCAATGCGGAGGGTTTGTCCACACCCACTGTCTTCCGCAAGCTGGATGAGCTGCGCGCTGCCGGCCGTGGAAGCACACCGCACTTGGACACGGAAGCCGTGGGCCAAGCCCTCGTCGGCGGCAACCCCCACGAGCTTGCCGCGGTGATGCACAATGACCTCCAGCCGGCAGCACTCTCTTTGCGTCCGGACTTACGCAAGATTCTCGACACCGGTGAGGCCGCCGGCGCCCTCAAGGGCATCGTTTCCGGGTCTGGGCCTACCTGTGCCTTCCTCTGCGAGGACGAGGAGACCGCACAGGAAGTGGTGGCCCAGGTCTGCGCCGATAACCGCGGAACCCGTGGCCTGGTGACCGCAGGCCCCGCAACCGGAGCAACGCTGGTCTAGCGCCAGCGCTGTAGGTAGCGGTCCTTAGAGGACGGCCATCTCCACGGGCTTGAAGTCGAGCTTGTAGCGCTGCGGCTCCTGGTCACCGAGGAGGTCAAGGACCACCAGTTCTTGCTTGTTCGCATCGGTGACGTAGGCATAGCCGTTTGCCGCCTTGAGGATCGGACCCGGCTGCTGCCACTCCTCGTTTTCCTTCCACGGGGAGATAGCGTCAATCTTCTTTGTTACCTCGCCGGAATCCGGGTCGATGACGTTGAGCTTGCCGTCGGTCGTGAGGACTAAGGCCTCGCCCAGGGGACCGCGGGCCAACGAGCGGAACCAATAGGATTCGCCCAGTTCAACCTTCTTGGCAGAGTAGTCCTCCGTATTGATGAGGGTCACTGAGGTGGGACGCTCGAAGTCGACATCCTTGTCGGTCTTGTTGTCTGCCAAGATGATGTTGGATTCCTCCGAACCCGCAGAATTGCCGGAGCGCTGGTATCCGTCCTTGCCCGCGTAAGCGGAGACGTCGATCTTGTGGAATTCGGTGCCGTCGAAGACGACGGGCCCATCCTCGCAGCCGAAGAAAAGGGAACCGTTGCCGGCGGCAGCTTCGCCGTGGACGCCAGGACACTCAGTGGTTTCCGCAAGGACCTTGCCGGACTTGTCGAGGTGCTGGATGGTGTGGCGCTCGTCTTCCGTGCCCTTCGTGGTGACCACGGAGCCGTCTTTCAGCGGGACGGCCACACCGTGGTGCGCAGCGCCTGTCTCGACGGTGTTGACGGGCTTGGCGTCTTCCTTGCCGATGTCCTCGGTCTTGTAAATCCGTGCCACACCATCGCCGTCGGAGAAGAGCGCGGTAAAGCCGTCGTGGTGAACCACGTGACCGGCGTGCGGTGCGTCGATGGCTGCGCTGAGAAGCTGCGGCTGCGCCGCGTAGTAGTGCTTGTGGTCGCCGTGGGGCTTGGTGATGCGCCCCGTGTCGAAGGTGAGGAAGCTATCGCCCTTGGTCACCATGATGTGGCGGTTATCGCCGGCATCGCTTAGACGGAGGAATGCTTTCAGATCTTCGCTCTCGATGACCTCACCGGTTTCGCCGTCGAGCGTGGTGAGGCCGTTTTTGTGGGAAAGAAGGATACGGTTTGGCAGCTCAGCTACCTCAGTCTCACCTTCCGCGGCTTCGAAGCCGTCATGGCTGTGCTCCCCATCATGGTCATCGTCGTGCTCGGCATGCGCGTGGGAGGCTTCAGCGCTGGAGGGCGACGTGGATTCCTCGCTGTCAGGGGAGGAGCAAGCGGACATGGTGAGGATCGTGGCGGAAAGTGCGGCGCACAGGGCGAGACGTTCTTTTTTCATAGTGCGCCAGAGTATTGGAAGTGAAAATCAATAGCAATAAAGGTAATGGTGCGGGGGTAACCGCGCCGAGGCACTAAGATGAACACTCGATATGGCGAACCTCATTAACCTTGAAAACGTAACCAAGTCCTTTGGGCTTAAGACCCTGCTGGACGGGGTCTCCCTCGGCGTGCAAACCGGTGATCGCATCGGCATCGTCGGCGTCAACGGCGGCGGCAAAACGACGCTGCTGGAAGTTCTCACCGGTATCGAATCCCCAGACTCGGGCCGCGTGTCCCACAACTCGGAATTGCGCATGGCGGTGGTGACCCAGCGCTTTGAATTAGAAGAATCGCTCACCATCGCCCAAGCCATCATTGAGCCGTTGGGCTTGGAGACTTTCGAGTGGGCATCCAACGCGAAGGTGCGCGATGTCCTCGGCGGCCTCGGCATTGTTGACCTAGGGCTAGACACCCCTGTGGGCTCGCTCTCCGGTGGTGAGCGCCGCCGCGTCAACCTGGCTGCCGCACTCGTTCAAGACCTCGACATCGTGGTGCTCGATGAGCCGACCAACCACCTCGACGTCGAAGGTGTGCAATGGCTGGCCAGCCACCTGCTTTCGCGCAAGCTAGCGGTCGTCGTCGTCACGCACGACCGCTGGTTCCTCGACACCGTGGCCACCACTACCTGGGAGGTGCACGACGGTGTCGTCGATGCCTACGAGGGTGGCTATAACGACTGGACCTTTGCCCGCGCCGAGCGCGCCCGCCAAGCCGATGCTATTGAGCAGCGCCGGCAGAACTTGGCCCGCAAGGAGCTGGCGTGGCTGCGTCGCGGAGCGCCGGCGCGTACCTCGAAGCCGCGCTATCGCATCGAGGCAGCCGAGGCACTCATCGCCGACGTCCCCGCACCGCGCGACAAGGTCGAGCTCATGGCCTTTTCCAAGCAGCGCCAGGGACGAGTCGTCATTGAGCTCGAGGACGCAAAGGTCACAACCCCGGACGGTCGCACGCTCGTGGATCACCTCACCTGGCGCTTGGCGCCGGGCGAGCGCATCGGCCTCGTTGGTGTTAACGGTTCGGGCAAGACCACGCTGCTGCGCGCCCTTGCTGGTGAAGTCGAGCTTGCCGCTGGCAAGCGCATCGAGGGCAAGACGGTGCGCCTGGGCTGGCTGCGCCAGGAGCTCGATGATCTGGATCCGGAGCGCCGGCTTCTCGACGCCGTCGAAGACGTCGCCACCTACGTTCACCTAGGCAAGAAGGAACTGTCCGCGTCCCAGCTCGCGGAGCGCCTGGGTTTTTCCGCCAAGCGCCAGCGCACGCCGGTCGGCGACCTCTCCGGCGGTGAGCGCCGCCGTCTGCAGCTGACCCGCGTGCTTATGGCGGAGCCAAACGTGCTGCTTCTCGACGAGCCCACGAACGACCTCGACATCGATACTCTCCAGGAGCTGGAGTCTCTTCTGGACTCGTGGCCGGGCACCTTGGTGGTCATCTCGCACGACCGCTACCTCATCGAGCGCATCGCGGATAACACCTATGCGCTGTTTGGGGATGGCAAGCTCACCAACCTGCCGGGCGGAATCGAGGAATACCTGCGCCGCCGTCAGGAGATGGAGGCCGCCACCGCCCGCGGCGTCCTTGATTTAGGAGAAGCCTCCAAGAACTCTGACGAGCAGAGCGCGGATGCCGCCCCGGCCAAGCGGTTGAGCTCCCAGGAAGAGCGCGAGCTGACCAAGAAGATGAATGCGCTGGAGCGCAAGATGGGCAAGCTCGACGATAAGACGGCGAAGCTGAACGAAAAGATGGCGGTGGCTGCAGAGAAGATGTCCTCAGGTGAGGGGGACAGCGGTGAGCTAGCGAAGCTCGACTCCGAGCTCAAGGCCATTGCCTCTGAGCGCGAAGAGCTAGAAATGGAATGGCTGGAGTTGGGGGAGAAGCTCGAGGGGTAGGCCCAGCCCTACCCGAAGAGAGCCGCGATGCCCAGCATCGCCGGCAGCGAGAGGAAGGTGGTGAGGAAGACCGTATCGCGCGCCACCGTTTCTCCCGACTGGTAGGTCGCGGCATAGTTGTAGACGTTCTGTGCGGTCGGAAGCGCGGCCAAGATCAGCGCTGTGTAGAGCTCGTTGCCGCTCAGCCCCAACGCCAAGCCGGCCGCCAGCGCAATCGCCGGCATAGCAATGAGCTTGAGAACCGTGGCGGTAATCGTCGGCAGGCGGTCAACGGCTAACAGCCCGTCGCCGGTGAGTGAGGCGCCAAAGCTCATCAGGATCATCGGGATGGAGGCACCACCAAGGATCTCGAGCGGAGCCATAATGACGTCGGGGACGTGCCAGCCTGCGGCGGACACGATGAAGCCGGCGATCGCCGCGATGACCACTGGGGCTGTCAACCCTGAGACCACGGAACTTAAAATCGAACGCAGGCTTGTTCCCTGGGCGTTGAGGCCGGCAATGATGAAGGGCGAGAGGACTGCCATTTGCAGCACCAGCGCGGGCACCACAAAAGTGGCATCACCGATGACATAAGTGGCGATCGGCAGCCCGATGTTCACAGAGTTGTAGTAGCTGGCTGCGGCTGCGCCGGCCATGGTTTCCGCTCCACTGCGCCGGAAGAATAACGCGCTCAGCACCCAATACAAGGCCATCGTGGCGACCGAAGCTATCGCGATAACAGCGACAACCGGCGAGGCAAAGGCCGCAGTATCAGAGGTGGCCACGCTGGAAAAGATCAGCGCTGGGGTCGCCGCCCAGAACGCCGTGCGATTGAATTGCAGGCGCGCCTCACCTTCGCCGATAACGCCGCGCCGAGCCATGATGAAGCCCACGCCGATAACCACAAAAATGATGGCGAAACCGGTTAAGACGTCCAGCAACAGTGATCACCTTTCGGATACTCGTTAAAAAATCCATACTAAAGCCAGCCTTGGCTATTCTTCCATGTCGGCATGCAGCCACCGGCAAGTGATAACAAAGTGGTATCGAAAATCCCACATGAGCGGGAAGTCTTTTTCCGCCGAAGCATTTTTGTGGCACGGTGGAAGGCATGAATTCTTTCCGTCGTGTTTCCCGCATGTCCGCCACCGCCGCCGTGGCAGCTACCCTCACCACTGCTCTGTCGGTGTCCGCTGCCCAGGCCGCCCCGGTTAACTCCTCTTCCGCACAGCTGCAGGACGTAAACCAGCTGTCTTCCCAGGCCGTTGAGCAGGTCAACTCTTTAGAGATCGAGCTGCCTGCGCAGGCCTATGACCTGGCGAAGCAGTTTAATGTCCAGTTGCCGGGCTTCATTAAGAAGCCGACCCCGTCCGTCGCCGGCGAACTCGTTGGTGCTACCCACGCCCACCTGCTCAAGCAGGGCCACCACGAGGATGCCAACGCCAAGAACATCGCGCAGGAGTGGGCAAACCAGGCAGCAGCTGGCAAGGTCACCTTCCACGACAACGCAGGCGATGGGCTGACCCACCTGGAGGAGGGCAGCGGCAACATTTACAAGCTCACCGAATCTGAGGCCAAGGAGCGCGTGGACTGGCTCAACCGCGACGTGCCCGTGACCAAGACGGATGGCACCGGCTTCGGCGTCGCCCAAGCTTTTGACGGAACCTACGTCTACGTGGCGGAGTACTTCTTCAACAAATAATCCTCCCGAGAGGCTCTTTATAAGGCCCTGCTGGAATATGGCTACCTCAGTTCAGCCATTGGCGGGGCCTTCTGCACGTTTTCGTGGAGAAGGTTACAGTGGGGCCCATGATTTTGATCAACGTACAGTTCCACGTCAAGCCCGAGTACGCCGAGACCTTCCTCGACGAGATCGACTGGTACACCAAGGCCTGCCAGGCTGAGCCCGGCTGCATCGACTTCAAGTGGTTCCGCGATCCGGAAGACAAGCAGCGCTTCCTGCTCCTCGAGTCCTACAAGGACGGCACCGACGTTGACCACGTCAACACTGAGCACTTCAAGCGCTCCTGCGAGGAGCTGCCGAAGTACCTGGTGGAGACGCCGGACATCATCAATACTCACATCCCAGGTAAAACGCAATGGGATAAGATGGCTGAATTTTCCGTCTAGGAGATTGAGCAGCTTTCAGTAACACCGGAAGCGCACAAGCATCGGCACATAGAAAACGGCCGGGGAGGCACATCCCCGGCCGTTTTCTATGTGCTCGGGCCTAGAGGCGAATCCTGTCAACTGCCCGAGTTGCCAAAACATGTGCTCCCGCCGCAGGATCTGGCCAGAACTTTGTCAACTTTGGCAGTGCTGCTGGGACAATGCTGCTAGCGCACTGCCCTGATTGGAGAGCAGCTGATTCGAGAGCGGCCGAAGGCTAGAGCGAGCAGCCCGTGGTGATGGATTTTTCTCCGCGGGAGTACTGCTCGAGGGCGTCGGAAAGCGCCTGCACATACAGCGCTGCGCCCTCGGCCTGTGGGTGCACGCCGTCGTCGTACAGCAGCGACGGGTTCTCTTGGGCCCTGCCGCACCAGTCGGCCACGTAGACGTTGTCGTGCTCCTTTGCAGCCTCGATAATCTCTGCGCGCGCCTGCCCCATCCAGTCGCGCTCGCCGTAGGGCACGACGAGGATGACCGTGCGATCGGAACCGAGAATGGTGAGGAGCTCGTCTATCTCGCCGTCTGCCGCCGGTCCGTTCGTGCCCAGCCCCACAAAGACGGTGGAGCGTAGCTGCCCGGACTCCTTCAGCTGCCGGATTTCCGCAATCGCCTCGGCATACTGGCGGGACACCTCCGCGTCGATGAGAATCCCCGGGAAACGCTCGTTGAGGGCTTCGGAGGAAGCAAGCATGACCGAATCACCCACCGCATTGATCGCCGTGCCCGCAGGCAGTGCGCGCTTTTCTGGAGGCTTCTTGGTCTCTGTTGGTGTTGCCGGGGCCGATGCCGCTGCCTGCTCATTGGCATGGGACATGCGCTCCAATTCTCGCTCGAGCTCGGTCTGGTCCTGTGACGTGACCAGCCCATAGGCCACGCCCAGCGCCGAGAGGATCACCATGGCGGGCACGGCAGGCCACATGGCCTTGCCGAAACCGTCTTTCATCTCGGCCACCGTGGGGCGCGAAGCCCAATAGGTGCGCCACGTGGCGACATATCCGGCGCGGCGGAAGGGGTTTTCCACGAACTGATACGTCACCTCAGCCAACAGGCAGGACACGGGAAGCGCGAGTAGTCCCAGCAGCCACGCCGGGGCATCAGACAGCTCGCGGAGGATCATCACCACCGGCCAATGCCACAGGTAGAGCGAGAAGGAGCGCTGGCCCAGCCACCGCATCACCCGGGTGCGGAAGAGCCATGTGAGCGGTCCGGTCTCACGCACCACGCCCCAGATCATTGCCGCGCCGAGGAGGCTGGTGAGGACCAGGCCGCCGCGGTAGGTGAACTCAAGGTCCGCGCCCATCCACACCAGCTGCGCCAGGTAACCAACCAGGGCGAGGGCTCCGACGGTGCCGGCGAGAGCACCCATGCTTGTCGACGCCCACGAGTCCGCCTTTGCCTCCTTAGACGTCGAGGTGAGTAGAAGGGATAACAGCGCACCGATGAGGAGGCCGAAGGCATGGGTATCGGTGCCGTAATAAACACGTGTGGGGTCTTCGCCCGGAGTGAACAGCAGCGCCATCGCGGCAGCGGAGGCGGCGGCGAGGACAAGAGAAAGCGCGATGGGCAGGCGCTTGGGCTGGCGCCGCGACAGAGCAAAAGCTCCAAACATCAGTAGGGGCCACAGGAGGTAGAATTGCTCCTCAACCGCTAGGGACCAGTAGTGGGCAAAGACTTGCACCTCATTGGGTGCAAAGTAGGTCTGGCTGGTGGCGATCTGGGTCCAGTTGTTGACGAAGAAGAAGGTCCCCAAGAATTGTTCCCGGATCCCCACGGCGAGGTCCCCGCCAATCATGGCGACGAGGGCCGTGCACAGGCATAAGACGACGAGCGCAGCCGGAAGGATACGCCGGAAGCGCCGGACCCAGAAGTCGGTGAGGCTGATGCGCCCGCTCACGGCGAATTCGCGCACGAGCAGCGAGGTAATGAGGAAGCCGGAGAGGACAAAGAACATATCCACGCCGAGGTATCCGCCGGGGAGCAGATCCCCGAAGAAGTGGTAGAGCACGACCGCCAAGACCGCGAGACCGCGCAGCCCATCCAAGCCCGGTACCGGGCGCAGGCGCGCGCGACGCTGGCGCGTGACGGTGGCAGATTCCTTTGGCACCGCTGGAGTGTCAGCGCCCTTCGTGTTGTCCTGTCGCGCGGCTTGGCGCTGTTCCCGGGAGGGGCGTGGTGTTTTGAGCTGCTTGCTCGTCGGTGTGCCGACGGGCTGCGAGCGCCGCGCCAAGGCGCGCGATATCTCATTCTCAGGCCGTGGTTCGGGGGAACTCTCGGCGGGTGTGGGCTGAGCTGGGGGCTGCGAAGCGGCCTTGGCGATCCGCTCGACAGGCTGAGCCGGACGGGGCTGTTCGTCGCACTGCGGCCGGGTAGATTGAATACGCTGTGGCCGCGTAGCGCGCGGGAGCGGGCGGCGGCGCGGCGAGGGGGTTTCCTCGGCGGCCTCGCGGGCTTTGTGCAGCTTGGCCTTGCGCACAGCGGATGCCTTGGGGAGGGACCCCGGGTCCAGCTCAAGGGAGGTGTCCGTGGCCCGACGAGGGACACGGGGCCCAGGGGATCGCAGGAACTTCTTCACTGAACACTCCACACGTAAGGGATCGGGGGTCTAGGGAACCGGGGTAATCCTACTCGGGTGGTGGCAGAGAATCGGGAAGGTTTCCTGGGAGCGTGTTAGGTGCGCAGAAGCTGGCGCAGCACCGTGCTCACACCATTGTCGGTATTGGCAGGCGCGATAATATCCGCTATTTCCTTCAGCTTCGGATGCGCGTTGTCCATGGCGATAGCCGTCCCAGCGGCACGCAGCATTTCGAGGTCATTGAGGTAGTCACCGAAGGCCACGGTGGCGGTGATTGGAACGTTGGCAAGTTCAGCGAGCTTGAGCAAGGCTGCGCCTTTATCCACGCCGCGGGCCATGACATCGAGCCAGACCTTGCCCGATACCGCCACGTTGTCCTCCGGTACGGCGCGACGAATCGGCTCGTAGAGGTGAGCCTCGGAACCGGATTCGCAGAAGATGGCGATCTTGATGATGTCGCTATTGGGGACGTCGTCCAAGTCGTCGACCCACGTGACCGCCTTGTAATACTTGGAAATCTCCGCGCGTGCTGCCTGCGTGACATCCCGCGCCACGTAGGCGGTCTCCGGAGAACAGAGAACGACGGTGTGTGCCTCGCTGATGGAGGCTGCGGCCTCGCGCGCCGCGCGCACGGTTTCTTCCTGCAGCGGGAAGGTGGCGATGATCTCGCTGCCGCGCAAAATCACCGAGCCGTTCTCGGCAATGAATGTGCCACCCTTTGGGAACATGTCTTGTAGGGTGGCCAGCTGGCGTCCCGAGGCCGGAACCAGCTCGCAGCCGCGGGCAGTGGCGAGCTCCTCAAGCTCTGAAAAGTCTGCGGGCAGCTGACCGTGGGCATCGAGGAGGGTGCCGTCCATGTCAAGAGCAACAAGCTGTGGGAGCAAGAAATTCACACCAATCTGAAGGTTGGGTTTAGAAGCAGGGGTCGATGTTAAAACCAGCCTCAAAAACAGGTGGCTGAAACATGTGTGATATGGAACACTGGTGCGCATGACTACGACTGATCCAGTACTCGTTTCCGTCCGCAACCATACCGGAGTCCTCGAACTCAATCGGCCGAAGGCCCTGAACTCGTTGACCCCGGACATGATCGATATCATCCGCCGCTCCCTCGAAACGTGGGCGCAGGACGATGAGATTGAGCAGGTCCTGATTTACTCCAATAGCCCTAAGGCATTTTGCGCGGGCGGCGATGTGCGTCACGCGCGGGAGGGAATCGCGGAAGGCAAGCTGGAGGAGGTCGATGCCTTCTTCGCCAGCGAGTACCTCACTAACGGTGATATCGCAGAGTTCCCGAAGCCCTATATCGCCGTCATCGACGGTGTTGTCATGGGCGGTGGATTGGGCATTTCCCTGCACGGCTCGCACCGCGTGGTGACGGAAAAGGCCTTCGCCTCGATGCCGGAGATGAACATCGGCTATGTCACCGACGTCGGTGTGGCCTATGCGGCCCAGCGCATGGTGGGCACCCGCGGTATCGCCTCACCGGGCTTGGCCAAGTTCTGGGGTCTTAGTGGATACCGCATGTATGCCGCAGACATGTTGTGGACTGGCGTGGCAACCCACGTTGTCAAGGATGCACACGAGCTGATTGAGGCCGCCATTGAGCGCGGTATTGATGCCGCGCTGGAGGACCTCGCCCTGCCCGCACCCGAAGAGCCCGCCCCGCTGGAGCAGGTGGCCAAGGACCTGGAGGAGACGTTTGCCCTGCCAACGTGGGAGGAAATCTCCGCGGAGCTGGACAAGCGCCCGCTCATTGCCGGTGAGGTCCGCCGCCTTATGGCAGGGGCGTGCCCAGCTGCCATTATCGCGGCTAACGAGCTTTATGAGGCAGAGGCCGGTGTCGACGACATTCGCGAGGCCCTCCTTTTGGAACTCAAGCTGGGCATGCACATGTACCGCCGTCCCGACTTTTCTGAGGGCGTGCGCGCGGTACTAGTGGACAAGACCCAGGACGCAGCGTTTAACCCGGCCACCACAGAGGAGGTTGACGTCGAGGAGTTCCGCGCCGTGCTGAACTCCTAACGCTCCCAGCCGCTCACGCACTCAGCGCTGTCCGAGCACTTATAGGGGGCGCGCCCGGTGGTAGGCAGCGCGCGCCCGCTGCTCGTCCACGCCTGCCGGCACCGCAACGTTGAGGGTGGCTTGCGTGGCCGCCGGAGTCGGTGCGGGGAGGTGGAACGCGGGGGCATCGGACAGCGCGAGGCCTTGGCGGCCGTCGGGAAGCTGCACTGGCAGCAAGGTCCACAGGCCCAGAACTGGCATGGCCAGCTGTGGCAAGCGTGCAGAGCGTGCCTCAGTGATGGACACGCGGGCCCGAATCAACTCGGGGATAGCCTGGTCATATCCGAAGCGGCGCAGGTTCGCCGCTGCTTGGGCGGACATGGAGCTGGACAGCTCATCTGCCCAGGCCCAGGTGAAGGCGTTCGTGGAGGCGTCGATCGTCGCGATGAGGTGCGCGGGCACCGTGAGCGAGCCGTAATCGGAGTTCACCACGGTCCGCGACGTAACAGGATCAAGGTCCGCCCACAGGTTGGGGAAGCGGGCCTCCAAGAAGAAGTTGTGCTCGGTGGCGAGGAAGTGGGCGTCGGCCAACACCTCGCGCGCGCTGAGCCCAACGCGGCCCGGGGCCTGGGGGAGACCTACGATCCGGGAGCCGTGGAAAAGCGCGAGATTTTCCGCGTGGCTCTGCAGAATGCCCAGGTAGGAGGACAACTCGGCGGTGGCTAGGCGCTCGTCGACCCCACCGGCGACGTCCCCTGAGTGCTCAATTCCGGCCAGGATGCTCACCCGAGGATCCGGGTTAATCTCCGCGAAATCGACGGCGACCAATGCTTCGCCATCGCCCTGTGGGACGCGGACAACAGGCCGGTCGCCCACCAGCCGTCGTGCCAAGCCGCGCAGCAGGGCAGAGTCAGGTTGTGGCCCGTGGAATTCCGGCTGCGGTGCGTGCTCTGCCATGCCGGTGGCCCAGCGAAGCTCCCCGTTGTGGATGGTGGCAAGACGCAGTCCATCGAAATCATAGACCCCGGAATCAGTGCTAAAACGCACGACGGCGCGCTGATCCAGGTCTGGCTGCCCTTCCTCCGAGGCTGCTGATACGGAATCGGTGGGAATGAAATTCACCTCGACGTCGCGAACGACGCCTAGGCGTGAGGCAAACGTGGCGTCGATGCCGGCTTGGATAAAGGCGCCAGCGGAGTACAGGTTCTGGGCTGAATCCATGGGTCTCCTTGACTAGTTTGTATTCCTGCGGAAGGGGTGCTCGATGGCCTCCTCGTAGGCCTGAAGGAGGGCTTGGGTGGATTCTACCCAGGAATGTTTTTCAGCTTCGCGGCGGGCGGCCTGTCCCATCTGCGCCCGGCGGGAGGAATCACGCAGGAGGCCGAGAGCGGCGCTGGCCCACGCGGTGTCGTCAGCGTCGGGCTCGATGAGATGTCCTGTGACGCCTTCTTCGATAACGAAGGGGATGCCGCCGGCATTCGTGCCGATGACCGGAACCCCAGAGGCGAAGGACTCGAGAGCCACGAGTCCCAAGGTCTCTGTGGCGGAGGGGAAGAGGAAGACATCCCCCACGGCGAAGGCGGCGGCGAGCTCCTCGCCGGAGAGGTAGCCCGTGAATACGGTGTGCGCAGGATCGAAGTTGGACTTGAGCTCCTCCAAGGCGGGGCCATCGCCGACGATGGCCAGGCGGGCGTCGCTAAGCTGTGCCCTCACCAGTTCCATCACGTGATCGAGGCGTTCCAAGTCCTTCTCCTTGGAGACGCGGCCGATATAGGTCACCAACGGGGAATCCGGGTTACCGTCGGTCAGGCGCTCGCGCATCTGTTCCGTGGCGCGACTGGGGTGATAGGTCTGCGTATCAACAGCCTTGGGCCACAGCTGCACGTTGCGGATCCCCATCATCCGAGCCTTATCCACCATGGGGCCGGAGGTGCACAGGTTCACCGCAGCCTGGTTGTGCAGATACTTCAGCGCGGCTTCGGTCAGCGGCCTAGTCCACCCAATCCCCAGCGCTTCAACGTACTCGGGGACATTGGTGTGGAAGCTGGCTACCAGCGGTACGGCATCGCGCTGCGCGGCAAAGACGCCGAGGGCCGCGGTCCAAATGGGATTGACCGCGTGGATGACATCGGGATCGAAATCCCGGATTTCCTTGAAGAATTTCCACGAGGGCAAACCGAATTTAATCTCCGGGTAGACCCACAGCGACAAACTGGGGATGCGGGTGACCTCGAAGCCGGCATAGGTGTCAGGGGCCTTGCCTGTGGCAAAAATCCGCACCTCATGGCCCATCGCGGCCAGCTGGTCCAGCGTGCGCGTCAGGCGGGTGACCACGCCGTCGATCTTGGGCAGGAAGACCTCGGTAACGATAGCGATGCGCACGAAGGTTTAAGCCTCCGCAGCGTCCGCGCCGTTGGCCAAGGCTTCGGGAACACCAGCGTGCTGCTGGCGCGTCCACAGCGACTGGGCTGGAATCTTGGAGCGGTCAACACGGTCGGCGTACTTACGCGCGACTTCCTCCACCTCGTGGAGCAACCCCTCCGACAAAGTGGTCGGCTCCAGGCCGAGCTCGAGGAACGTGTCGTTGGTGACGTGGAGTTCATTCTCTGCGGATTCCTTGCGCGGGTTCGGCACATAAGCCACTTCCGCACCAGAGATCTTCGCCAGTAGTTCTGCCAGGTCACGCACGCGGTGGGTTTCGGTCATCTGGTTGATGATCTTGACGCGCTCCCCGCGTGCCGGCGGATTCTGCAGGGCTAGCTCGATGCAGCGCACCATGTCACGAATGTGAATAAAGGCGCGGGTCTGTCCGCCGGTGCCGTGGACGGTCAGCGGATAACCAATGCCGGCCTGAATGAGGAAGCGGTTGAGCACCGTTCCGTAGTCACCGTCATAATCAAAGCGGTTAATGAGGCGCTCGTCCTTCTGGGTCTGCTCAGTGTGCGTGCCCCAGATGATGCCCTGGTGTAGGTCGGTGATGCGCAGCTCATCATTCTTGGCGTAGTAGGCAAACAGGTGCTGGTCCAGGACCTTCGTCATGTGGTAGACCGAGCCCGGGTTGGAGGGGTAGAGGATTTGCTGCTTGACGACGCCATTCTCGCCCGCATCCACCTGCACATCCAGGTAGCCCTCCGGAATCTTCATACCGGCGGTGCCGTAGCCGTAGACACCCATGGTGCCCAAGTGGGCGACGTGGATATCTTGCTCAGATTCCACGATGGCGGCGAGCAAGTTGTGGGTGGCGTTGGTGTTGTTATCCACCGTGTAGCGTTTGGTGCGCGAATTCTTCATGGAATAGGGGGCGGCGCGCTGCTCAGCGAAGTGCACCACCGCATCCGGGCGTTCGGTATTCAGGAACTCCAGCAAGCCGTCGTAGTCCTGGGCCACGTCGAGGTTACGGAAGCCGATGGTCTTGCCGGAGACCTCGGTCCACGCGGACAGGCGCTCCTCAATGGAGGCGATGGGTGTTAAGGATTCCGCGCCCAACTCCTCATCGATGGCACGCCGGGAGAGGTTATCCACGATGATGACCTCGTGGCCTTGGTCGGAGAGATAGAGGGAAGCGGGCCAACCGCAGAAGCCGTCTCCGCCGAGAATCGCTACCTTCATTTTTGTCTCTCCACTTCTTGGGTCGGGGTCAAAACGTGCTGTACCAGCAGGGGCCTAGTCTATGTTGACACGCGTAAGTTTGGGGTGCGTTACGTGGCACACTTTTTCGAACATACCGTTTGCTTGCCTGCGTCGGGGGCGCGCGGGGTAAACAGTAGATGAATGTTCTCTAAGAGCCTGTAGACTAGCCCGCATGCTTGAAGCCGTGCTGAATGCCTTCGCCGATTCCGTCAACGCGCTTCTCATCGGAATCCTGGTGGCCATCGGCATCATGCTTCCGCGGGGGAGCTACCGCAAGATCGCGGCCCTCGTCATCGTCGGTGACTGGATCGGTGTGCTCACCGCCGCTGCTGTGGTGATGTTCGTCTTCGTCGGTATCCAGGACAAGGTGGCCGCCGCGCTGGAATCACCGCTGCTTGGTTGGGGTCTAGTGGTCATCGGCCTGGGGCTGGGCCTTCTGGCCTGGCGCTCCAAGGGCGAACCCAATGACATGGTGCAGAAACTCCTCGGCCCACTGCGCACGCCCTCGGCCAAGACTGTCGTGGTGGGCTACGCCATGGGTGTTATCCAGTCCTTGACCTCCGTACCCTTCTTTTATGGGCTGATGCACCTTGCTGCCGGGGATTTCAGCAACACCGTTAAATACGGTGGCCTCTTCTTCTACGCCACCTTTGCGCTGTCCTTGCCCACGGTGTGCGGGCTTTTCATCGCGCTTGTGCGGGCGAAGCCAGACTCCTGGGCCGGACGCGCCTTCGCGTGGGCGCGGGAGAACTCCGCAGCGGTTGCGCTTTGGAGCGGCTACGGAGTGGCCGCCTTCCTGGTGGTGATGGGTCTCGTTGCTCTTCTATAACGAGCCGGCTGGTGGGCAAGAGTTCAAAAGTGAACTGCCCTAGTTGCCAAAGTTCTGGTCAGTTTTTGCGGCGGGCTCGGGAGTTTTGTCAACAACGGCAGTTGCGGTGCTAGTCGTAGAGGACGTCGTCGAGGGGGAGGGCGTCGCCAAGCGGCGCCTGATTCTTAGCAATGTCGACGTAGCGCGCGGCGTGCGGGATGAAGGCGGCGGATTCCTCAGGGCTCAACGCACGGCGCACCTTGGCGGGCACCCCGGCGGCTAGGGCGCCGGCGGGAATGTTTTGGCCCTCGAGCACCACCGCGCCGGCGGCGATGAGAGAGCCTGTGCCCACGGTGGAGCCGGAAAGCAAAGAAGACTTCATTCCAACCAGCGTGCCCGCGCCCACCCGCGTGCCGTGGAGCATGGCCATGTGGCCCACGGTGACGTCATCCTCCAGCACACACGGCGCAGTGGTTTCGACGTGGATGACGCAGTTGTCCTGGATATTGACGCGGGCGCCAAGGCGAATGGCACCAACATCCCCGCGCAGCACGCTGCCATAGAACACGGAAGAATCGGGCCCGATGGTGACGTCACCGATGATGGTGGCATTCGGTGCAATCCAGGCGCTGCGGTGGATGCGGGGCGTGTGCCCTTGGAAGGGGAGGATGAGCATGTCTGGCTTAGCTTTCTTCAGGGGTGAGTTCGACGGACACAGCGAGTGACTCGGATATTTCATAATCGCCGGGCTCGGCGTTGAGTTGGGACAGCGTCTCTCTTTCTGCAAGCGACAACGGGATGGCCCATCCCTTCTTGGGGTCGTGGACGGGACGCTGTTCTCTAGTCGTGGGGGAGAGATGCACCGTGGTCTGAGGGCCACGCAACTGCGCGGGCTCGCCGGAGCGCGCCACCTCACTGAGCACCTGCGCACCGGCAGGGGAGGTAACCAGGATGATGAGACCGCTCGCAGTGTGCACGGGAAAGATGATCGAAAGAAACCTCGACGGCGTGGGGATCCGGGGAGGCCAAACGGACAGTGCTGGAGCCGCCAAGCTTGTCGACGGCATTCTTAACCGCAGAAAACAATCCCATGGCGCGATCCTAGCGCGGGGGTACCATCGGGCACTGTGATTGACGCGAAAGATACAGCACTCGTCATTGAAGGCGGCGGCATGCGCAATTCCTATACCGCCGCGTGCATCGTCAAGCTCCTAAAGGAGGAGGTGGAATTTGGCTGGGTTGGAGGTGTTTCCGCGGGCTCTTCACACACCGTGAACTTCCTCTCCCGCGACGTGAGCCGCTCGGAAGAATCCTTCGTGGATTTTGCCAAGAACCCCAGCTTCGGTGGCCTGGGTTCGCTGCTGCGCGGTAGCGGCTACTTCAATGCGGAGTTCATCTATGAGAAGGCCGCCGATCAGGACATGCCCTTTGACTGGGAAGCATTTCAGGCCAACCCGGCGCAGATGTGTATTTCCGCCGCGCGCGCCGATACCGGGGAGAGCGTGTACTGGGGGCGCAATGACATAAAGACACAAGAGGACCTGATGGTGCGCGTTCGCGCGTCTTCGACGTTGCCGCTGATCATGCCGATGCGTGTTATCGATGGCGCACCGTACGTCGACGGTGCGATGGGGGAATCCGGTGGCATCCTCATCGAGCAGGCGGAGAAGGCCGGCTTTGAAAAGTTCTTGTTCCTTGGCTCGAAACCGCGTGGCTACGTGCGGCCTGAGGTAGGGCGGCCCGCGGCGCTGCGACGAATCTTCCGAAAGTACCCTGCCGTGGCGGAGTCAATGATTGCCCGGCCGCCCCGGTACAACGCCTCCAAGGAGCGGCTTCTGGAGCTGGAAAAGGAGGGGCGTGCACAGCTTTTCTTCCCAGAGGATATGCAGGTGGCTTCGACCGAGCGCTCGGTGACTAAGCTGCGCGCGAACTATGAAGCCGGGCGCGCGCAGACCTATGCGGAATGGCCGGCGTGGAAGGAATTCCTCAGCAGTTAAGGGAAACGCTGTGCCTAATCCGCCACGAGGGTTTCGATGGTCAGCTCCGGGTGCTCCTTCTCAATGAAGGCCAGCTTCCACTTATCACCAAAGAGCGCGATGAGCTCGCCGTCGGTGCGGGTGAAGATCTCCACGCCGCGCTGGCGGCCCAACTCGGGCGCGGATTCGGCGTCGGTGCGGCGCGCCACGGAGTAGGGGATGGGCTCGGTGATGGTCTCCACGTTGTACTCGACCTCCATGCGAGCCTGCATGACCTCGAACTGCATGGGGCCCACCGCGGCCATGACTGGGGCGGCATCGCCACGCGTATCGTTGCGCAGAATCTGGACCACGCCCTCCGCAGCCAGCTGGTCCAAGCCCTTGCGGAATGCCTTGTAATCACCCAAAGACTTCGCGCGTAGGATGCGGAAGGACTCCGGCGCGAACTGCGGCATGGGCTTGAACTGTACCTTCTTGCCTGTGTAAATCGTGTCACCGGGAGCCAAGGAACCGGCGTTGACCAAGCCCACGATGTCACCCGGGTAAGCCGTGTCCACGGTGTCACGCGTGCGGCCGAAGACCGTCAGCGCATACTTGGTGGAGAAGCTGCGGCCGGATTGGGCGTGGTTGACCTGCATGCCGCGCTCAAACTCACCGGAGACCACGCGCATAAAGGCCAAGTTATCGCGGTGCTTGCGGTCCATGCCCGCCTGCACCTTGAAGATGACGCCCGCAAAGTCGTCAGTAACCTCACGTACCTCGTCGATGGCGGAGGTGGCCGCTTCAATGGCCTGCGGATCCGAATCGCGGGAGCGCGGAGCCGGGGCGATGGCGCACAGCGTATCCAGAATCTGGTGCACGCCGAAGTTCAGCATCGCAGAGGCGAAGATGAGCGGGGAGGTCACGCATTGCTCGAAGAGCTCCTGGTCGTGCAGGGCGCCATCGGCAGCCAGCAGCTCTGCTTCCTCCACGGCCGTCTCCCAAGCGTCCTCTTCTTTCGCGGCTGCATCCTCAGGCGCGTAGTGCTCCTCCGGGGCGATGGTGGAACCACCGGCGGTGCGCAGGAAGTGCACGTACTCATCGGCCTCGCCGTCATCGTTGATGTGGGCCAAGCCGCGGAAGTCGCCGGCGATACCTACCGGCCAGTACAGCGGGGTGGGCTGCAGCTGGATTTCGTTGACGATTTCGTCGACAAGCTCCAGCGGTTCCCGTCCCACGCGGTCCCACTTGTTTATCACCGTGACGATCGGCAGGCCGCGGGCCTTACACACGCGGAAGAGCTTGAGGGTCTGCGGCTCGAGGCCCTTGGCGGCGTCGATAAGCATGACGGCAGCGTCCACCGCCGTGAGCACGCGGTAGGTATCCTCCGAGAAGTCCGCGTGGCCCGGGGTGTCCACCAGGTTGATCATGTAGGGCTCGCCCTCGTGGCCCTCGGGCGCGTACTCGAACTGCAGCGCGGAGGAGGCCACGGAAATGCCGCGCTCCTTCTCCATCTCCATCCAGTCAGAGACCGTGGACTTGCGGTTGCCCTTGCCGTGCACCGCGCCGGCTTCGTTGATGACGTGCGCGTGCAGCGCCAGCGCCTCCGTCAGCGTGGACTTACCAGCATCCGGGTGGGCGATGACGGCGAATGTGCGGCGGCGGGAAGCTTCGGAGGCAATACTCATGCGGGCTAGTTTAGCCGCTGGCTGCTACCACTCCACATTGAGCTGGCGGCCCAGATCATCAAAGACGCGCCGGGCCACGGAGAGCTTCTTCGCAATCGGCCGCTGCAGGCCTGGCTTGCGCTTCTGGTTGTAGTACTCGCCGGATTCGAAATGGATGCCTGGGGTGCCGCTGAGGAAGTAGGCCAAGTTCTCCCCGCCCTTGTCCGCCTTGCCTAAGACGTATTGAGCCGCAGTGGTCGAATAGAGCTTGCTTGTCCTACTCGTTGAGTTATGCCCGAAGCCAGTATTCAAAATGCCCGGGTGGAAGGCCACGGAGGTCAGACCATGCGAGTCGAGGTAGCGGGTCAGAAGAATATCGCCCAACTTGGCGTTGCCGTAAGCGCGCTCCGCGGTGAATTTTTCAAAGGTGTTTGGGTCACCGGGATCGAAAGCGGAATACAGGACGTTGGCCAAAGAGGCGGTCTGCACCACGGTGGCATCGCTGGCCCGCAGGGTATCGCGCAATAAAGAGGTCAGAAGAAAAGGAGCCACGACGTTGATCTGCCAGGTGCGCTCGAAGCCATCGGCGGTGGCGAAGGGGCCGTCGAACATGCCGCCGGCGTTATTGCCCAAGGCATCAATCTGTGGGTACTGGCTTAGCTCTTCCGCGAGACGGCGAACTTGGCCCAAAGACTCGTAGTTGGCCACGTGAAAGGCCGCACCAATTTCTTCGGCTACGGCCTGCGTCTTTTCCGGGTTCCGGCCCACGAGCACGAGCGAATCCTGCGGGCGGCGCTGGTGAAGGATGCGGGCAGCGGCCGCGCCCACCCCGCTCGAAGCACCGGTAATGACAATTGTTCGAGGGTCATGACTAGAAGGCAGGTTCTTGCTCGCGCGGCTCATACTTGGACAGTGTAGGGCGTTGAGCGCCGCTGCGCCGGGGTTTATTTCGCCCGGGAATGGATCTCCTGCTGGGCCTTGCTGAGTCCCTCTGTCACGATGAGGCGGGCGGCCTCGGCGGCGGTGGCGATGGTGGAATCGAGCTCAGCGCTGGCGTCGACAGGCGCGAGCACCCAATCCGGGATGGAACCACCCTTGGGTGGGCGCCCGATACCGATGCGCACGCGCAGGTAATCGCGCGTGCCCAAGCGCTCGCTCAGTGACTTAAGGCCGTTGTGGCCGTTTTCGTTGCCGCCCTTCTTAATACGCACCTTGCCGGCGGGCAGGTCGAGCTCATCGTGGATGACGATGATGTTCTCTGCCGCAACGCCCAGCAGCGTGGCCAACGGGGCGATGGGATCGCCAGAGAGGTTCATGTAGGTGTGTGAGCGCAGCGCTACGACCTTCGTGCCTCCGAGCTCGAGCTGCGCCGCGCTGAGTTGGTGTCCGGTGACAGGCTCGAGCATGTCACCAGATTCGGCGAGGAGATCATCCACGGCCATGTACCCCACATTGTGGCGGGTCGCGGCGTATTTCGCGCCGGGATTACCCAAACCCACGATGAGCCACTCGGCGCTTAAATCCGAGGGATTAAGTCCGGAGGCGGCGGCCTTCTGTGTTTTCTTATTCGGTGCTTCGCCGGCGCGGCCAAAGCGGCGGGTGAAAAAGTCACGGATGGCAGACACAACTACTCCCTTGATGGTTTTCTTTAGGCTGGGTAACCATGAGTCAACTTCTTGAGACTATCACTTGCCCTGTCCTACCTGCCCCGATGGCGGGCGGGCCCACCACGCCTGAGTTAGTCGCCGCCGCCGACGCCGCTGGTTCCTTCAGCGCGCTGGGGCTGGGGACGTGCTCCGTCGACGCCGCGCGGGAGGCCATCGCTGCGTGTGCCGGTACGCGCTTCGGGGTCAATATCTTTCACCCGCAGCGCGCGCTGACCGAAACGGAACTCGCGGCTGCACGGTCCCTCGCCGCCGAAGAGGGCGCCGTGCTTGGCGACGTCTCCCTCAACTTCGGCTGGCAGGACAAGCTCGACGCCGCGCTGGAGGGTGAGGCAGCAGTGCTCTGGTCGATGTTCGGCGTCTTTAGCGAGGACGAGGTCGCGCGCATCCATGACGCTGGGGCAGAGGCGTGGACCACGGTCACCAACCCCGAGGAGGCGCAGGCCGCGGCCGCCCGCGGCATCGATGTGTTGTGCGTGCAGGGCCCTGAAGCTGGCGGGCACCGTGGTGTGTGGGACCCGAGTGCGGAACCCGATCAGCGCCCTCTCGAGGAACTCGTCGCGGCGGTCCACCAGGTCACGGACCTTCCGCTCATTGCCGCGGGTGGTCTGCGCACGGCGGAAGATGTTGCCACGGCCCTGGCCTGGCCGGGGGTAAAAGCAGTCAGCTGTGGTTCCGCCTTCCTGCTCTCCGAGGAGGCGGGAACGAGTGAACACAACCGTGGCCTTCTGCGTCGCGGTGGCCAGACGGTGTCCACCCGCGCGTTCTCTGGGCGCTACGCCCGCGGGCTGGAGACCGCCTACACGCGGGCACACCCGGACCTGCCTTTGGTCTACCCCTACCTCAACGCGCTACTGAAACCTCGTCGCGCCCAGCTTGACGCGGACGTGGACTATTGCCTCGTAGGTGTCGATGTAATGAAACTTGGCGGGGGTAGTGTGGCGGAGATCCTCGCTCAACTACACCCAAACGGGCATGAATAACGGTTAATATTTACGGATGGACAGAGTTTTACACCCTTTTTGACGAGTAAAGGATACAAAGCACGTGACTTCGAACGCGCACATTGGGCACGAGGATTGGAACGAGCGCCTGGAGCTGGCCCAAGAGATGATCCCGCTCATCCACCAGCTGCACCGCAACAATAACGTTGTCACCTCTATCTACGGCCGCCTGCTCATCGGCGTGACCGACATCGACATCATCAAGGCGCACCGCTACGCCCGCCGCATTGCTGAGCGCGAGCTTTCCACCGCAGAGACCCTGCCGATTGTGAAGGAACTGTGCTCGATGAACCTGGGCACCGCTTCCATTGACCTTGGCCGCCTGGCTACCGGCTTCGAAGAGTCCGGCTCCGATAACCTGCGCAACTACCTCGAGGAGACCCTCGTGGATCTCGTCGGCGCCGGTGTGGATAAGGAGTCCACCGACGTCGTTCTCTACGGCTTCGGTCGCATCGGCCGCCTCTTGGCTCGCATCCTCATCGCCCGCGAGGCTGCCTACGGCGGCGTGCGCCTGCGCGCTATCGTCGTGCGCAAGAAGGGTGACATTGACATCTTCAAGCGCGCCTCCCTCCTGCGCCGTGACTCCGTCCACGGTGCCTTCAATGGCACCATCGCTGTTGACGAGGAGAACGAGGTCATCTGGGCCAACGGCACCAAGATTCAGATGGTTTATGCCAATGACCCGGCGGACATTGACTACACCAAGTACGGCATCGACAACGCCATCGTCGTCGACAACACCGGTGTGTGGCGCGACCGTGAGGGACTGTCCCAGCACCTGCAGTCCAAGGGTGTGGCTCGCGTGCTGCTCACCGCTCCGGGCAAGGGCGATCTGAAGAACATTGTCTACGGCATCAACCACGGCGACATCGAGGACTCCGACCAGATCCTCTCCGCCGCATCCTGCACCACCAACGGCATCACCCCGGTGCTCAAGGTCATCAACGACCGCTACGGCGTGGTTCATGGCCATGTGGAGACCGCACACTCCTTCACCAACGACCAGAACCTCATCGATAACTTCCACAAGGGTGACCGCCGCGGTCGCGCAGCTGGCCTGAACATGGTGCTCACGGAAACCGGTGCAGCCAAGGCCGTGTCCAAGGCTCTGCCGGAGTTCGAGGGCAAGCTCACCGGTAACGCCATCCGCGTTCCCACCCCGGACGTGTCCATGGCTGTGCTCAACCTCGAGCTGGAGAAGGAAGCTGACCGCGACGAGGTCAATGACTTCCTGCGCAACGTGTCCCTGCACTCTGACTTGCGCCAGCAGATCTCCTACATCGCTTCTCCGGAAGTTGTGTCCTCTGACTTCGTTGGTTCCACCCACGCCGGTGTGGTCGATGGTCTCGCCACCATCTCCTCCGGCAAGCACCTCGTGCTTTACGTGTGGTACGACAATGAGTTCGGCTACTCCAACCAGGTCATCCGCATCGTCGAGGACATGGCCGGTGCCCGCCCGGTGGTCTACCCGAAGCGCGTTGACGTCTCTGAACTCTAAGAGCTAGAACAAGAACACCGCCCGCGCTGCATGGCGCGGGCGGTGTTGCTGTTTTGAGGGCCTGCTCTGGTTTGCGACCTAGCTTTGCCAGGATGTTTCAAACACGCAACTGCCCGATTTGCCAAAAGTAGGGGCTGAGATTGAAAAATCCGGGCGACTTTCGTCAGATTGGTCGGTTTAGCGGGAAGATAGCGCTCGAGTATGGAGTAAATGCCGTGCGCGCAATGTTGCAGCCACACCGAGCACTGCGGCCAACATCACAGCGACGGCATAGCGCAAAGGTGAGTGCGCAACCAAAGGCCAGGCGGGGAAGGCAAGGATCCATAGGCCGGTTTCTGCCAAGACATCGCCGCCTAACGTGATGGAGACGATCGTCCCTACGATTGTGAGGGCGATAGCACTCACGATGCCGAGGCGAATCACCAGTATGAGTGATACGGCCGCGATGACAAAGCCCACCCCAACCGCCAGGGGGAAAGCCAGAAGCTGGGCAGCGATATCGCCACCTGCGAGTGCACTGGTCAGGCATGCGGCAGCGCAAACCGCCACGATGACGGACAAAAACCACATGAGGATTCCGGATGTGCCGAACCGTGTTTCCATATACACCAGCGGCCACGAATCTGACATGCGCGGCCATACGAGGACAGGCAAAATACCTGCGCCGACCGGCAGCAGAAAGAAGTAAAAGAAACCTTCGACGTAGTTAGCGGGATAGAGCAGGGCGACAAAGCCTAGCGCCAGAATGCTGAGCATCAGGCAAGAGAACACCGCTGGGCTAAAAGCTGCACGGTGGAGTCCTAGCAGCGTAGACCACAGCGAGGACTGTGCCGCCGCACGTGGGTGGTTCGTAGGCTGCCATACTTGGGCTTTTTCCACGGTGGTATCAGCCACGTCGGCGTCAGCCTGGGCTTTTGTAGAACGCGTGAAACGGTGTCGCAGCGAGAACATTGGCTGGTATCGTCGCGGCGTGTAGACTGCGGCTAATGCTCCGAGCACGGCGAGGATGACGCACAATATGAAAGCCGGTAGTGGACTGCTGCTTAGAAGTGGGTCGTGTGGTTCAAGAGGCACCGAGTTCTGGTGAATACGCAATGCGCGTAAAAGCAGTCGTTGCGGCCATGCTGGGGGAAAGGCCCACCACTTGCCTGATTCAACAGTGCTCGGAAGGATGCTGAGCATTTGCCACAAGGCCGCAGCAACCAGTGTAAAGGCGAAGCCCAGTCGGCGGGCACAGGCAGCGGAAAGCCCGGCAATGCCAAGTGCACCAAGGAAAGAATAAAGCCCGGCGACGAGGATAAGCTCGTGGTTCTCGCGCCCCTGGATGGCGACAGCGAGCCAGGAACCACCAAAGTTCAGCATGTGGAAGAGCGCAATGCTGGCAATGACGCCGAGAAGCCGGACAGCGTTCTCCCGACGCGGGTTGAGGTTTCTCCACTGCGTCCCGCCGCTGCGGGTAACGGCCTCACGGTGTTCTGGGACCGCAGCGAATAGCGCAACAAGTGGGGCGTACATGCCGGTAACAAATAAGGATTGCCAAGCCAAGACGCCTGTGGCATCACTGTGCACCGATGCCATAGATGAAAAGATCACCGTCATGATGACCAGCGGTAGAGCAAGTAAAGGCAACCACTGTAAGGTGCTTCCACGGCTGCGCAGTAGTTCTGCTGAAAGGTAACTCGGGCGAGGATCAGTAGTGTGCTTAGGCACGTGACTCTCCTCCCCGGTTGGTAGGCGCTTGGGAGGGGTGGCCAGGTGAGGTAAGTCGGAAGAATTCCTCCTCCAACTGACCACGTGGAGCTAGCTCGTGCAGGGAACCGGAATAGCGAATCGTGCCCTCGGCCAAGACGGTGATGTCATGGGCAAGGTGCAGGACCTCTCCAAGTTGGTGGGAGCTGACGATAACGGTGTGCCCAGCTGCGGCTAGTTGTTGTAGTAGCTCTCGCAATTCCTTGATGCCTTGGGGATCGAGGCCATTCTGGGGCTCATCAAGAACAAGTACCTCTGGATCGCCGAGGAGAGCTTGTGCTAACGCCAGGCGGGCCTTCATACCAGTGGAAAAGGATTTCGCCTTCTTGGAGCCAACGCCGTTGAGCCCAGCGATGGAGAGAACCCGGTCAATCTCGGAATCAGGAAGGCCCAGAAGTCGAGCGTGAACGCGAAGATTCGCCGAGGCAGAAAGATGGCCATAAAAGGCTGGCCCGTTCACTGAGGCACCAATGCGGCGAAGCACATTGCGGTTCCAAGGTTGGCCCGCCACGTTGATGGAGCCTGAGTCAGGCGGCAGGAGACCTAAGAGGATGGAAAAGAGCGTCGATTTTCCTGCCCCGTTGCGCCCGAGGAGCGCATGCACGCGGCCCGGGGAGATGCGGAAGGAAACATCATCGAGGACTCGTTGCCGACCAAAAGACTTCGAGATGTGCTCAAAAGAGATATCGCAATTCATAAAATGCAGTATCGCCGGGGCTCATCATAAAGGAATCCGCCTGCATGATGGTCTTCAGCGAGCAGACCTCCTACCGTGGTAGGAGCTTAGGCAACCCCAGCACGCTGCGCTAAGAGAACGAGGGCCACTCGGTCACGTGCGGCGAGTTTAGACATGAGCGCGGAGACGTGAGTTTTCACCGTGGTTTCTGCGATGACCATGTCGGCGGCTATCTCCGCATTTGTAGCACCACGCGCGATGAGCGAAAGCACTTCCATCTCGCGGCGTGTTACAAGACTGAGTCCTTGGCGTTCCTGGGCGCTGAGGTTTTCGCGCGTCAGCGCCGAGCGATAAGCCTCCAGCACTGGGCCGGTTACCCCGGCGGCCAGCACCGATTCTCCTTGCGCCACGTTGCGAACGGCGGTCACAAGAACCTCTGGGTCGGCATCCTTCAGCAGGAAGCCGTGGGCGCCAGCGGAGATGGACCGCGCCACGAGTTCTTCATCATTGAATGTGGTGAGCATGATGATGCGGCACTCGGGCTTGCGCTCGAGTATGGCTTGAGCCGCTCCGATGCCGTCCATGCCGGGCATGCGAATGTCGAGGATAGCCACATCAATGTGGTGGCTTAGTGCTGCTGTCACGGCGTCCGCCCCAGTGGCAGCGGTTGCCGCGACCTCGATGTCTTCTTGCGCAGTGAGGATGGTAGACAACGCTGAGAGCAGCATTGCTTGATCATCGGCCAATAAGACGCGGATTCTAGATCTGCTGTGTGGCATCCTTGGTCTCCTTCATCGGTATCTGTGCGTGCAAGGAAAAGGAATGAGCATCGCCGGAATAGTCGAGGCGACCGCCAAGCGAACGAGCTCGTTCCGCCACTCCGACTAAGCCCACGCCGCTGCCCGCGACGTTGCTTGGCGTGGGATGAGGATTGGTGGAGGTGAGGGTGAGCGCGGCGGCGTCATCAAGTACAAGCTCAACCACGACATGCGTGCCGACGCCCTGATGGCGCAGAGCATTCGTCAAGCCCTCCGTGGTAATGCGCACCAATGCCATCTGCACCAACGACGGCACGGCGTATTCAGCTGGGAGGTTTGCGTCGACTTTCAGCCCAGCAGCGCGGAAGCCTTCGAGGATTCCTTCGATGTGCTCAAGTTGTTGAGCAGGCTCCAGAGCCGTGGGTCGGGGTGAGCGCAAGGCAGCGACGATTCCGCGAACCTCGCGCAGGGCGGTATCCGCATTATCGCGGATCGAAAGAAGTGCTTCTTCAGCCGCGCCGGAGTCCGCAGTCGCTGCAATGATGCCTGCATTAGCCTGAACCTTAATCAGGGTGAGGGAATGGGCAAGGACATCGTGCAGTTCCCGTGCAATGAGGAGGCGTTCTTCTTCTTGTGCCTGGTGGAAGCGCTCGCGGGCTAGTATCTCCCGTTGGCGATCACGGTCAAAATACCGGGCAGCGATGAAATACGTGCTGCCCAGCACTGCCCAATGGGCCACCACCATGGCAAGGAAGGGTGTGTCTACCTCATAGCGCAGAAGGTAAGTCTCAGTGTCGATGCGCCACATGAAGGGGGAGATAAAGGTACCGAGTGCGGTGATGAGGAGGACCACCCGCGGAACCAGCTTCTGGGTGATGTACCGCGAGGTGGTGTACACGGCCATGGGGGCGGTCAGCGCCCACGGGGTGAGGCCGCTATTGGTGGGGAGCTGGTTCATCCATATGACAGCCCAGGCCAGGAGCAGAACTAGGAATCCTGTTGCGCTCACGATTGGCCTCGAGCGCCACACGAGGAAGAACGGTATGAACAGCAGCGACAAGAGAGCCTCGAGTACTTCCACCGTTCCGGAAGAGGAAAACGCCAAGGCACAATAAAAGGCCGCTACGAGCCCCGCGACTCCTGCGAGTAGCGCGTCCCCCAAATGCACCGAGGACAGGAAGGTACGCGCGGTGCGGGAAGAGCTCATAGACGGCCATGGTAGTACATGCCGAAAGTACTACTTCTTTTTCTTGTCCTTCTTGCCCTTCTTTTTCTTTCCCTGCTTCTTGCCGGAGCCGTTGCCGTTGACCTTGTCGCGCTCCAAATCGGCTGCGACATCTGGTACGTAGGCAAATTCATTGCGCGGCGGGCGTACGTATTCGGCCTCGAGCTCGGGGCGATCTGGGATCTCAGGAACATCCTGCTCTACGTGCTGGTACGGAACCATCTTGAGGATGTGGTTGATCACGTTGATGCGCGAGCGCTTCTTGTCCTCGGATTCCACGGTGTACCACGGGGAGGACGGGGTATCGGTGTGGACGAACATTTCATCCTTGGCACGCGAGTAGTCTTCCCAACGGGTAATGGACTGCAAGTCCATGGGGGAGAGCTTCCAGCGGCGCAGCGGATCGTTGCGGCGGGACTTAAAGCGTGCGAGCTGCTCCTCATCAGAAACGGAGAACCAGTACTTAAGAAGGATGACGCCATCCTCGATGAGCATGTGCTCCAGCAGCGGAGCCTGGTGAAGGAAGCGCACGTATTCTTGCTGGGAACAGAAGCCCATGACACGCTCCACGCCGGCGCGGTTGTACCAGGAACGGTCGAAGATGACGATCTCGCCGGCGGTGGGCAGCTTCTCAATGTAGCGCTGGAAATACCACTGGCCCGCCTCACGGTCAGTCGGCTTGGGCAGAGCTTCGATGCGGCAGGTACGCGGGTTCAGGTACTGCGTAATGCGCTTGATGGCGGAACCCTTGCCGGCGGCGTCGCGGCCTTCCATGATAATGACCACGCGGGCGCCGGTCTCAACGACCCACTGCTGCATCTCGACGAGCTCTGCTTGGAGGCGCTTGAGCTCGTCCTCATAGGCTTGCTTGTCTAGCTTCGGCGGCTTGGTGGCAGACTTCTTAGACTGTGAACTCATACCTTTAAATTTACCTCTTAGCTGGGGAAATGCCTAACCGCAGGGGTTAGAGATGTGTGTGGGATGGAGCTGGGGATCAGACTGGCGATCAGTCAACCTCGTGTTGCATCACCGCGCCGCTGGCGGCGTCGACATCGAGCTCGTGTTCCTGGCCGTTGGCCTTGAACTCGATCTACCAGTGCGGGCCCTTGCCGTCATCACCATCGTCGTAGTCGACTTCCTTTTCGGTGACGGCCCGGGCATCAACGCCGGCGTGGGCTAAGGCTTTCTCAAATGCTTCATCGCCGCTGAGCATGCCGGAGCCCTCTGCGTTGCCGGTGGCCCCGGCACCAGCCGTGCCGGCAGGCTGCTGAGCGTCATCATCGTCGTGGTCGTCATCACGGTCATCGTCGCCAGCATCCGTGCCCGTCGCTGTGGCCGTTTCCGTCACGGTTTCCACCGGCGCGGGAGTCGGCGTCGGGGCGGGCTCGGCCTCCTTATCCGACGAGCACCCCACCAGCGCGGTGCTGGCGCAGAGTGCGATGCCGGCGGCGGTGAAACGGGAATGAAGAGTCATCGAGGCTCATCCTCCTCAGTCAATCAGGGGAAATGTGGTGTCCCACCGTATCGAAATCAGAGCGTGCTCGCTGAAGAGCCTGGATATGGCTGAATGTTAACGGCCGTGACAGGTGCAGCCTTCGCCGCAGCCACCGGCAGCAGGGGGCTCACCGAAGCGCGTGGTGTTCTCAATTGCCCCGAGCCCTTCGATGCTGATGCGGGTGCGGGAGCCGTCGCCCAGCAGCGCCTCCTCACCACGCGCGAAGCCCACACCTTCCGGAGTGCCGGTGGCAATGACATCGCCCGGATTGAGAGGGTAGAGGGAGGAGCAGAAGGCGATGAGCTCGGCCACGGAGAAGATGAGGTCATCGGTGTTGTCGTCTTGGCGCACGTCGCCGTCGACGGTCGTGGTGAGCCGCGCGGCCTTGCCCGGGGCCCATTCATCAGCCGTGGTCAACCACGGCCCGAAGCCGGCGGTGCGGTAGAAGGATTTGCCGGCGTGGAACTGCGTGGTGGCGCGCTGATAATCCCGCAGGGTGTAGTCGTTCATGATGGCATAGCCGGCCACGTAATCCAGCGCATCTTTCGTGCTCACCTGGTGCGCGCGGCGTCCCATGACCACGGCGAGCTCTCCTTCGTAGTCCAGCTTCTTCGTGGCATAGGCCGGGACATAAACGTCGTCGAAGGGCCCGGTCAGGGCCTCCGGGAACTTGATGAAGAGTGTGGGCTGTGTGGGAAGTTCGCGCCCCATCTCCCGGGCATGCTTGGCGTAGTTGACGCCAACGCAGATAATCTTTCCCGGGTTCGGGATGACGGGGGCTAGGTCGGCATCGTTGAAAACCACAGGCTCGCCGGACAGCTGCGCGGCCTTGCTCCAATCGGGGCTGGCGAGCAATTCTCCGACGTCCTCATAATCCAGCTCGGTGCCCACGTTGGGGCCGTCGATGCGGATAGCGCAAGTACCAAAACTGGTGCGGAGAGTAGCGAGCTTCATGGCGGCTAGTCTAACGCGCGAAGAATCTCATCGACGGCATCGGCACAGATGATGGGAATCTCGTGGGCCTCCTGCTTAGTCCACGGCTTGAGCACGAATGCGGCCGGATCCATACGGCCGGGCGGGCGGCCGATGCCTACTGAAAGCCGCTGATAATCCTTGGTGCCCAGGGACTTCGTGGTGGAGCGCAGGCCGTTATGGCCGTGGTCCCCGCCGCCGAGGCGTCGCTTGATGGTGGCGAAGTCGAGCTCCAATTCATCGTGGATCACGATGATGTGATCATGAGGAACATTGAAGTATTGGGCGAGTGCCTTGATGGGACCGCCGGACAAGTTCATGAAGCAGCGCGGCTTGGCGACGATCACTTTGGTATCGCCACGTCGCGCTTCGGCGACATCCGTGTTTGTCTTTTTGTGAACGGAAAAGGAAGCGAATAGCTCGTGGGCTAGTTCATCAGCCACGTCAAAGCCGATGTTGTGGCGAGTTCCGGCGTACTTCGGCCCGGGGTTTCCTAGGCCAACGACGAGAAAAGGAGAAGAAGTCACGCAGCCATTCTAAGCCGCTGGGGTGAAGACACAAGAGCGCACCGCCACCTGCACGCTCACCCCCTCGGTATGTAGGGGAGGGAGTGAGAAAGAATGCAGGCAGCGGTGCGCTAGAGAATGAGGAGTGATAAGGAGAGGGGAGTTTTACTCCTCGTCGGCCTTCTCCTCGGCGGCGCCCTCGTCTGCGGACTCGGCGCCAGCCTCAGCGCCGCCGTCCTCGGCAGCCTCAGCGGCAGCCTCGAGCTCCTCATCAACCTGCGGCTCGGAGATGGAGACGATGACGGTGTCTTCCTCGGCCACGAGGGTGGTGCCCTCCGGCAGGGTGATGTCGCCAGCGGTGACCACGGTGCCATCCTCGAGACCCTCGATGGACACGGCGATCTCCTCCGGAATGTTGAGCACGTCTGCCTCGACCAGGAGGACGTCGGCATCCTGGATGGACATGAGGCCCGGAGCCGGCTCGCCCTCGAGGACAACCGGAACCTCGACCTCAACCTTCTCGCCACGCTTAATGGAGAGCAGGTCGATGTGGTCGATGTTGAAGGTCAGGACGTTCTGGTCGACGTGCTTGACCATGACCAGGTGCTGCTCGCCCTCGAGCTCCAGCTCGAACACGGCGTTGACGCCGTGGTTACGGACCAGTGCGGTCATTTCCAGGCGGTCAACGGCGAAGTGCAGAACGTCGACGGCGTGGCCGTAGACAACGCCCGGGATCTTGCCTGCAGCGCGCAGACGGCGAGCGAAGCCCTTGCCAAACTCAGAACGGACTTCAGCCTTCAATACGGGGCGCTCAGAAGCCATAAGTAAATCTCCTTAAAGTATCGTTGTGCGGCAAGGGCTCATGAAGAACCGTGTAGATACGACAAAAGCCTGCCGATGGACGTCTTGGACGAGTCATCGCAGGCTTAATACAAGATTCACTGCTTAACTTGTGCTATCGCGTCGATAACGGATTTCTCCCTCGCCGAGACGCACAAGATTTTAGCAGCAGCGTCGTCGCAGAACCAAATCTAGTGAGTCTCAAACAGCGTGGTCACAGAACCGTTCTCGAAAATCTCGTGGATGGTGCGAGCCAGCAGCGGGGCGATGGACAGCACAGTGAGGTTGTCCCAGCCCTCGGTGGACTGCGGCAGGGTATCGGTGGTGATGACCTCGACAGCGCCGCACTCGGACAGGCGCTCGCGAGCCGGGTCGGAGAAGACACCGTGGGTACAGGCAATAACCACGGACTTGGCGCCGGCCTCCTCCAGTACGCGGACCGCGCCCGCGATGGTGCCACCGGTGTCAATCATGTCATCGAGCAGGATGCAGTCCTTGCCCTCGACGTCACCGACGACGCGGTTGGACACCGTCTTGTTGGCTTCGGTGTTAGAGCGGGTCTTGTGGACGAAGGAGAGTGGGGCATCGCCCAACTCGTGTGCCCACTTCTCTGCCACCTTCACGCGGCCGGCATCGGGGGAGACCACGGCCAAGTTGTCCATCGGGTACTTGGACTTGATGTAGTCGGTCAGGATCGGCATGGCGTGCATGTGGTCGACCGGGCCATCGAAGAAGCCCTGAATCTGGTCGGTGTGCAGATCCACGGACACGATGCGGTCGGCACCGGCAGCGGCGAGCAGGTCCGCCACTAGGCGGGCGGAGATAGGCTCGCGGCCGAGGTGCTTCTTGTCCTGGCGCGCGTACGGGTAGAAGGGCAGGATGGCGGTGATGCGCTTAGCAGAGCCGCGCTTGAGCGCATCAATCATGATGAGCTGCTCTACCAGCCACTTGTTGAGCGGCTGGGTGTGGGACTGCATCACGAAGCAGTCAGCACCACGGACGGACTCCTCGAAGCGAATGAAGATCTCACCGTTGGCGAAATCGCGGGCGGTGGTCGGAACCAGATCGGTCTTGAGCTCCTTGGCCACAGCCTCAGCCAACGCCGGGTGAGCGCGCCCGGTGAAGAGCATCATGTTCTTGCTGCTGCCGGTAACCTTGCCAGTCATCAGTAGATATCCCTTTACTTGTCGTTAGTTAGTGGTCTGATCGTCAGCCTGGGCGTCCTGTGCCTTGTCGGCGGCTTCCGCTGCCGGCGTGCCCGGACGCTTCTTTTGCACCCAACCTTCGATGTTGCGCTGCTTGCCGCCGGAGACCGCGAGCGCTCCCGGGGGAACGTCGTCCTTAATTACTGTACCCGCACCGGAGTAGGCGCCATCACCGACGGTGACGGGGGCGATGAACATGGTGTCCGATCCGGTGCGCACGTGGCTGCCGATGGTGGTGTGGTGCTTGTTGACGCCGTCGTAGTTGACGAAGACGGAAGAGGCACCGATATTCGAGTAATCACCCACGGTGGCATCGCCGATGTAGGTCAGGTGCGGCACCTTGGTGCCGCGGCCAATCTGCGCCTTCTTCGCCTCGACGAAGCCGCCCAGCTTGCCCTCTTCACCCACGATGACGCCCGGGCGGATGTAGGTAAACGGGCCCACCTGAGCGTTGGTGCCGATGACGGAGTCGAAGCCGTGTGTGCGCACCACGCTGGCGCCAGCGCCCACCTGCATATTGGTCAGGGTGGTGTCGGGGCCCACCTCAGCACCATCGGCGATGGTTGTCGCACCCCACAGCTGGGTATTGGGGTGAATGACAACGTCCTGGCCAATGGTCACGTTGACGCCGATCCAAGTGGTATCGGGATCGACGATGGTGGCGCCGCCGCGCATGGCTTCCTCGACCACACGGCGGTTGAGAATGCGACCGGCCGCGGCCAACTGCACGCGGTCATTCACACCGGAGAGCTCCTCCGGATCGACAGCAACGTGCGCGCCGACGCGGTGGCCTCCCTCGCGGGCGATCTCCAGCACATCGGTGATGTAAAGCTCGCCCTGGGCGTTGTCGGAGTTGAGCTTCGTCAAGGCGTCGCGAAGCACGGCTCCATCGAAAGCAAAAACGCCGGAGTTGACCTCGCGCACCGCGCGCTGCTCCTCGGAGGCATCCTTTTGCTCCACGATGGCGGTGACCGATCCATCCTCGGCGCGCAGCACGCGGCCGTAACCGGTGGGATCCTCCAGGGGCATGGACAGCACGGTCACGGCGTTGCCTTGGCCGGTGTGGGTCTCGTGCAGCTGGCGCAGTGTCTCCGGGCGCAGAAGCGGAACGTCACCGTTGGTCACGATGACGGTGCCGTCGAAGTCAGGCAACGCACTCAGGCCGCACTGGACGGCGTGACCGGTACCGTTCTGCTCTTCCTGGACGGCCTGGGAGACCTCGCAGTCCAGCTCCTCGGAGATGGCATCGACGGCAGGGGAGACCTGGTCGCGCTGGTGGCCCACGACGACCACGAGGTGCTCCGGGTTCAAGCCAGCGGCTGCGTGGAGGGCGTGGCCGAGAAGTGACCTCCCGCCAATCTCATGCAACGTCTTTTGGGTTGAGGATTTCATGCGGGTACCTGCGCCTGCGGCAAGGACGATGGCGGCGCAGTTCGTTACTTCAGCCACGAGTGTGTGCTTCTCCTGTGATTGGGGATGTCAGGACTTACTTTTTTCATCATAACGCCTGCGTTCTATTTTTCGCGTGAGACCTCCGGAAGTGCCCGGGCACGCCAGGCGCCGAGCAGACCGATGCAGGCCAAGAACAGAATGGCTGCCGAGGGACCAGCCAGCGCGATCACGGCGGAGATGCCGCCAATCACGAGGAGAATGACACCCATCATGGTGTTTGCAGCCCCGACGTAGCGGGTGCGCTTGTCTTCGCCAGCCATGTCCACCACATAGGTCTTGCGCGCCACGCGAATGGCAGTGTGCGCCAGGTTGACCAGGAAGAAACCGAGAGGCAATGCCCACATGCTTACCGCTGCCGGCGCCCACGCGGCACACGCGACGATGCCCAGCAGGATGATCGCTGCGGCACCCGCACCCCAGGACATGACCAAGCGGGAGGACTTATCCGAGAGCACGCCGGATACACGGCCACCCACGAGGCTGGCCAAGCCCGAGGCCAAGACGAAGCCGCCGAGCCCGCTCAAAGCCTGCGAACCGATGCTCTGCGAAAGCACCACGATAAAGGAGGTGGACAGGGCAGACACCAAAAGCAGGGCACGAACGTTGACGAAGCTGCGGAAGCGGGAATCCTGGGTGTATAGCTTCCAGGTATCCGTCCACCAGCTGCGGTTCAGGCCTTTCTGACCGGCGTCATCCGGCGCCGGCTCCTCGATGGTGCGGAAGACTGCTGCCGCCAAGAACCACGTGGCCGCACCGATGGCCAGCAACGCCGCCAAACCCCAGCGCGGGAGCTCGCCCAGCACGGCGAGGATGCCACCGGTAATCAAGGTGACCGCGCCGCCGAGCTGCGTGGCCCGGCCGGTCACTACTCCGCGGTGGCCCTTGGAGATGGTGCGGCCCTGCACGTCTTTGCCGGTCAGCGAACACAGCGCGCGCAGCACGGCGAGAGCTGCCAGGGCGAGGCAGACGATGAGGCCGAGGAGGGGGCCGTCGACAAGCACCGCAGCCGCCGCGATGATCGCCGCGCACAGACCCTGGCCCACCGAGCCCAGCACCCACAGGCGTTTGCGTGCTGGATGGGACACCACCCACGGGGTCAGCGCCGCCTGCGGGAGCATGGAGCCGGACTCGCGCAAGGGGACCAGTAGGCCCGTGAAGAAGCCCGGCACCCCGGCCACGCTAAACAGCCAGGGTAGGACCGTCTTTCCGGAGAGCAATTGATCGCCCACTCCCTGCAGGCCATTCGACCAGACGAAGCGGCGGGCATTGGCGGACTCTTCGGACGGTGAGGAGCCGTGGGGAGATGCTGAACGCGAAGCCATGACTGTGATCTTAAGCCCGGCTCGCTCCAATCCGGGGTCTAAGGTTCACCTGATCTCTATCCTGGGAGGCATGTCTATCTCCGCTCGCCCTACAGTATCCCGCCGTATTTTTGTCCAGGGTTCCGTGCTGACTGTTGCCGGTGCCGCCGTGATGGGGTTGAGCGCCTGCTCCACTTCGGGGTCGAAGAATCAACCGGAGCCGCTGGGCTACGACGGCGAGCCGCGTGCCCTGCCCATCCCGCCCGTGGAGGAAGGGGAGGTCGTCGACGGCACGCGCGTATTCAAACTCACCGCCCAGGACGGCTACTCGGAGATCCTCCCCGGCAACGACCGCACGCGGACGTGGGGCTTCAACGGCGCCTTCTTGGGCCCCACTCTGCGGGCTCGGCGGGGCGAGAAAGTCCGCGCGGAAATCACCAACGACCTCATTGAGATGACCACGGTGCACTGGCACGGCATGAAGCTTCCGGCCTATTCGGATGGCGGCCCGCACTCACCGATTGAGGTGGGCAAGACCTGGAAGCCCGAGTGGGAGATCATCCAGCCCGCGGCCACGCTGTGGTACCACCCGCACCCGCACATGGCCACGGCCACGCATGCCTACCGCGGGCTGGCGGGCATGTTCCTCATCGGTGACGATGTGGCCGATGACCTGGACCTGCCGCAGGACTACGGTGTGGACGACATCCCGGTAGTCATCATGGATGCCAAGTTCACCGACGATGGCCAGATTGATGAAAAGAGCGATAACACTCTGGGCCTTCTGGGCACCACGCCTCTGGTCAACGGCATCACCAATGCGCGCTTCGACGCCACCACGCGCCGGGTTCGCTTGCGCCTGCTCAACGGTGCTTCGATGCGCTTCTACACACTGGAGCTCAGCAACGGTCCCTTCCACGTCATCGCCACGGACACGGGGCTTCTCGACGCCCCCGTGGAAGTCGACTCCCTCTTCCTCGGCCCCGGCGAGCGCGCCGAAATCATCGTGGACTTGGAGCCCGGCAAGGAAGTCCAGCTGCGCTCGGTGCCGCGCAAGGATAATTTTGGGGTGCCCAAGGACAAGGACGCGGCCGACTTCGGCTTCCAAGATTCCTTCGACCTGCTCACCATTTCCGGGCCGGCGGAAAACGCCTCGGAACCACCCGCCCTGCCGGCAACCCTTGACCCCGCCGCGGCGGAGACCCCGTCCACGGAGGGGCTTGAAGAGCGCGAGTTCGTGCTCAACACCTTCATGATCAACGGTGAGCAGATGGACATGGCACGTGTGGATACCGTCATCGATCACGAAGCCCCGGAAATCTGGACCGTGACCAATGAGAACTCTGACTGGCCGCACAACTTCCATATCCACAACGCCCGCTTCAAGGTTCTGGAGTGGGACGGCGACGAGAAGATGGATGTGTTCAACTCCGGCTGGAAAGACATTGTCAACCTTCCGCCGAAGGTCACCGCACGCCTGCTGGTGGAGTTCGGTCACTTCCCGGATAAGACCATCCCGTACATGTACCACTGCCACATGCTGCTGCATGAGGACGAGGGAATGATGGGGCAGTACGTCATGGTCAACAAAGGCGAGAAGCCCGACGTGCGCGTCAAACCCGCCGCCTTAGTCTTCGACCAAACCGCCACCGCCCACTCCGCACATGCCGGCCAAGTGGTGGACTCCTCCCGCAGCCCCTATGCGACGCCGGAGGCGAAGGCCTAACCGTTCACGATTCTCTCGTAGGCACGGCCTGCTAGCGGTGTAGACGGTTTCGATGTTTGCAAAAGTGCAGACCTGGAAGTGCAGATCTGCTGGTCGTCGACAAGCAGTGCGTTGGCGCTTCACGACGCCCACCTGCGTGAATGCACTTCCAGGTCTGCACTTTTGGAAACGGTGGCCGTCAAGGGCGCCTGAGTAAGGCACTTTGAGGCGGCACGGGGGTAGCAATAATGAACTGCAACAAATTCACTATCGTTATGTGAGTAGTGCGCTAGGGTCAGTATCTGTGATTCAGGACGTCGACCCGCTCATCCATTCCCTGTACCAGGTCTTTGACCTCATCGGTGTGGTGCTCAACGGCATTATTGGTGGCACCATTGCACGCCGTAGGGAATTCGACATTATTGGTTTCGTCTTTCTGGCGCTCTTTTCGGCGCTGGCTGGCGGCATGATCCGTGACATGCTGATCTCTCATGGCCCAGCAGCCGCTATCTCTGATCCGTGGTATCTCACTCTGGCATGCGTGGGTGCGCTTATTGCTTTCTTGATGGATCTAAAAGGCAAGGTCTGGGAGATCTTCCTTGAGCACGCGGATGCTGTCATCTTGGGTGTGTGGTGCACGACTGGCTGCGTGAAGGCGCTGGCCTACGATATGCCATTTATTGCCTGCGTCTTCTTAGGTGTTCTGACCGCAGTGGGTGGCGGAATGGTGCGCGATGTTGCTTCCGGGCAGATTCCCTCGGTCTTTGGCGGCAGCCCGCTGTATGCCGTGCCGGCGGTACTTACCGGAATCGTGATGGCTTCCTTCGCACACTTCGATAAGTTTGCCCTCGGTATGATCGTCTCGCCCTTCGTGGGCTTTGGCCTGGCAGTTACGGCGTATTGGCGCGGGTGGGTGCTTCCGCGAGCAGGTGTAGCGCCCCTGAATTACACTGCGGCGCAGGTGGCATCGATCGCGCGGAGAGCCGAAATTAGGGGTTTTCGGCGTGGCCGCAGAAAACGTAAATAGGTTCTCGCGGGATTTGAACCTATCACTTGCGCAATACGGTCAGTTCCACGCAGCCCCCGAAGGCTCTCGTCCAGCGCTTTCTCGATATGTTCCTTCGCTTTTCTCCATACGTGTCATCGCACCGTCGAACCATGTACGGTGCCCGGGGCGCGCAGCTGCCCGCCTCGCTGCTCGGTCCGCAATAGTGCTTTCGGACTATGATCTTTACGCCGCTTAACCTGCTTCTCGATCACCTCTCGGGCGACTGCCACCGCGTGATGATCATGTGTCTTAGGAGTGCCCGATTAATCAATTTAATCCTCACCCCGTTTCAAGGTCTTGATTTCGGCTTCTAGAGCTTTCATGTCTATTTCGTTGACCTTAGAATCGAGTTGGGGTTGGTAAGCATCCCATTCTTCCTCGGCTTTGTGTACTGCCTGCTCGTGTTTCCTCTTCCCATATCCTTTGAGGACTTCGCGTTCGTTGAAGATGAGCCAGGCTTCCGTTTTTCCACCCAATCCTTCAAGAGCATGGTTTTCCCATCTCGGCTTGGTCTTCTGCATAGTCCAAATACATTGTGGTGAGCCTGCGCATACGCCTAGCTTCGTCTTCGTTAAGGAAGTTTTTCGCAATGCCCATGTCGCTTTTGTGGGGGCGATTCTCCGCCCCACGTCGTGAGCCCGGCGTATGGCTTAGTGTGGTCTGCGCGTTCCCAGATTAGCTCTGCTGCGGTTCGGCCGTGGGGGCGAAGTGGAGTCTGTTTTGAATCCCTGCGAAGAATTGTTGGACTTCTTTAAATGATTTCTTTTCCTGGTAGTCAGCGCTGGTTGCGGCTATGACGTCACAGATTTTGCGGAAAAATTGGCGTTCGGAGACCCGAATCTCTCGAATGGTTTCAAGTAATTCGTCGAAGTGGGTGTCAGCACCATCGTTTTTGAGTTTTTGAGCGTCGATGGCAAAGCCTTTGGTGAGGTATTCCCGTAGAACTTCTGTGGCCCATTTTCTAAATTGCGAGCCGCGTGGACTTCGTACGCGGTAGCCAACGGCGAGAATCATGTTTAGGTTGTAGTGATTAACGGACCTGGTTTGACCTGGTACTTTCAAAAGTTGTTTGAAAGTAGCTTCTGCACCTAATTCGCCTGAGCGTGTGATTGACTGAATATGGTGCGAGACGGAAGCTGTGGTGACGTCGAAGAGATCGGCCATCTGCTTCTGGGTGAGCTAGGCGTCGTTGTCTTTTAGTTGGAGTCTTACGTGTGCTTTACCATCTTGGGTGGGGTACATAGCGACTTGGTCGGGGGTAGTCACTGGTATCCTCTCCTCGATTTTCTCGTTCTTCCTGCTTGTTCAGTGACGAGTCGGCAGCGAATTTGTCCGGCTCGTGGTCAAGCTCGCGGACAGCACTGTCATCCTCATCCTGCAGTGAAACAGAGGCACCGGACATGGGGGTCAAGATACGGGATATCTTCACGTTCGACCACGTGGTCAAAGGTTTCTGCTCAGTGGGCGAGTATATTATTGATGCGGCGCGCTACATCTGCGATTACCTGTTGGTCTGTAAGTGCCCGGAGCGGTTTCCACAGGTTCCGAAGTATCGCCAGCGCAAGAACCCGCCACCTGCATGGAAACAGGTAGACGGGCTGTGCGAATTGGCTTCCCCACCAGGACTCGAACCTAGAATGACGGTACCAAAAACCGTAGTGTTGCCGATTACACCATGGGGAAACTGCGCACACTGTAGTGAGCGCTGGGGGACATGTTACCTGACGGGTGCACACGAGACCTAAACAGGTGGCCGACCTTCGCGTTGCTGCCGGCGCTCTTGGCTGGTGAGGGCGATGTCCGGTGGGGGAGATACAGTAGAAGGCATGGTTCGACAAAGGATGACCGGGCGTGAGCGCCGAGAGCAGTTGATCTCCATTGGGCGCGCGGCCTTCGCGGAACGCGGCTTCGATGGTGCCAGCGTGGAAGACATCGCCGCGCGCGCCGGCGTGTCCAAGCCGGTGGTCTATGAGCACTTCGGCGGCAAGGAAGGCCTGTACGCCGTCGTCATCGACCGTGAGCTCGTGGCACTGGAGAAGGTCGTCACGGAATCACTGCAGACGGGTTCGTGGCGCCAGCGCATCGAGCAGGGCGTGGTGGCACTGCTGACGTACGTGGAGGAGGAGACCGATGGTTTCTTAATCCTCGTGCGTGACTCCAAGCCGGGGGAGGAGCGTAGCTTCTCCACGCTGTTGAACACGGCGGTAAATCAGATTGCGCACATCCTCGGTGAGGCCTTCGAACACCGCGGTCTCGACCCCGAGCTGTCGGTGCTCTACGGCCAAGCGCTCGTCGGCATGGTGGCCACCACGGCCCAGTGGTGGCTAGATGAACGCGAGCCTTCGCGCGAGACAGTCGCAGCGCACATCGTCAATTTGTGCTGGAATGGTCTTTCCGGCATGGAAGCAGCACCGAAGTTGAAGGGAGCCAAGTAGGTGGCAACGCCGATGCTGGGCGGGCTGCTCAAAGTAGCCGCCTCAGATCCGAAACTCAAAGGTCTCGCTACTCAAGTGGGCACACCGTCGCTGCACATCACGGGCATCGACCAGGCCCGCCCCTGGGCCATTGGAACGCTGGCGCACCACGCGCCGGTGCTGGTGGTGACTGCCTCCGGGCGTGAGGCGGAGGACCTCACCGCGGAGCTGGCAGCCATGCTGGGGGATAAGGTCGCCTACTTTCCCGCGTGGGAGACGTTGCCGCATGAGCGGCTGTCGCCGGCCCCGGATATCGTCGGCAAGCGCGCGCGTGTGCTCGACCTAGTGGGGGCGGGCAAAGCCCAAGTGGTGGTGACCTCTGCCCGCGGGTATTGCCAGCCTATCCTGAGCAAAGTGGAAGGCCGCGAGCCCATCTTCCTGAAGGAAGAAGCTGAGCACGAGCTCTCACATATCCTTTCGGAGTTGGAGTTTCGCGCCTACAAGCACGTGGATATGGTGGCCAAGCGCGGCGAGTACGCCACGCGCGGCGGCATCCTCGATGTTTTCCCCACCACCTCGGACTACCCGGTGCGTGTGGAGTTCTGGGGCGATGAGATTACCGATATCCGCCAGTTCTCCGTGGCGGATCAGCGCGCCATCCCGGAGATTGAGGTCGGCGAGGTCGCCATCTATCCCGCTCGCGAGCTGCCGATTACTAATGAGGTTGCCGCACGCGCCCGTGAGCTGGCTCAGAAGTTTGGCGGGAATGCGGCTCTGGCAGAACTGCTGACCAAGGTAGGCGAGCACATCCCTGCCGACGGTATGGAGGCGTTGCTTGCCGTGCTAGCCGACGACCCCTTTGTCACCCTCCCCGAACTCCTCACGGCGGGCACGCACGTGGTGCTCGTGGCACCGGAAAAGATCCGCACGCGCATTGCGGACCTGGAATCCACCGATGCGGAGTTCTTGGCTGCTGGCTGGGAGGCCGCCGCGATGGGCGCGGATGGTCCGCTGGCTGCCGAGGGCTTGGATACCTCGGCGTCGAGTTACCGCTCCTATGAGTCGCTTGAGGCGACGTGCCGGAATATCGAGGCCCCGCTGTGGACTTTTGCCCCGCCGGGGATGTTCGCCGCCGCTGAATCGGAGACTCTGCCGCTGGATTTTGAGCCCGGACCTACCCCACGCGGTGATATCTCAGAGATTGATGCGATGATGGCGCAGCTTCTAGCGCACACCACCGCTGGTGGGCGGGCTGCGTTTATTGCTCCTGCCCAGGGTGCGATCAAGCGCATGGTGGAGCGTTTCGCGGAGAAGGGGATTCCCACCAAGGTGGCCACGCCTGGGTGGGAGCCGAGCCCCGGCGAGGTCACCCTCTATCAGGCCTTGTCCCATGCGGGTCTGGTTTTCCCAAAGGTGCGCAAGCTGAAGGATGCTGAAGCGCTGCCGCTCGTGGTTATTACGGAAACTGATCTGACGGGTAACCGCGTCGGTGATATTGCGGGTGCGAAGCGTCGCCCAGCAAAGCGCCGCAACCGCGTGGATCCCCTCGCCCTGAAGCAGGGGGATTACGTGGTGCATGAGACCCATGGCATCGGCAAGTTCCTCAAGATGGCCGAGCGCACCGTACAGTCCGGTGATGAGACGTCGCGCCGCGAGTACATCGTGCTGGAGTATGCGGCGTCCAAGCGCGGTCAGCCGGCCGACCAGCTGTGGGTGCCCATGGATTCGTTGGATCTGTTGAGCAAATACACCGGCGGTGAGGCGCCGACGCTGTCCAAGATGGGCGGCTCGGATTGGAAGAACACCAAGAAGAAGGCGCGTGCCGCGGTGCGTGAGATCGCCGGTGAGCTGGTGGAGCTTTATGCCAAGCGCCAGGCAGCCCCTGGCCACCAGTTTGGGCCCGATACGCCGTGGCAGGCGGAGATGGAGGATAATTTCCCCTTCGTCGAGACTGAAGACCAAATGCTGGCCATCGATGCCGTCAAGCAGGATATGGAATCCACGGTGCCGATGGACCGCGTGGTCGTCGGCGATGTGGGCTATGGCAAGACCGAGGTTGCGGTGCGCGCGGCCTTCAAGGCCGTGCAGGACGGTAAGCAGGTGGCGGTCCTCGTGCCCACGACTCTGCTGGCGCAACAGCACGCCGATACCTTCCGCGAGCGCATGCAGGGCTTTCCGGTGGATATTGAGGTCCTCTCGCGCTTTACCTCGGCCAAGGAGTCCAAGGAGATTCTCGCCGGCTTGGCGGATGGTTCCGTGGACATCGTCATCGGCACCCACCGCCTGCTGCAAACGGGCGTGCAGTGGAAGAACTTGGGCCTCATCGTGGTGGATGAGGAGCAGCGCTTCGGCGTGGAGCACAAGGAGCACATCAAGGCGCTCAAAGCCAGCGTGGATGTGCTCACCATGTCCGCGACACCGATTCCACGCACCTTGGAGATGTCCATGGCGGGCATCCGTGAAATGTCTACGATTTTGACGCCTCCGGAGGACCGTCACCCGGTCCTGACCTATGTGGGCGCGTATGAGGATAAGCAGGTGGCAGCGGCCATCCGCCGCGAGCTGCTGCGCGACGGCCAAGTTTTCTTCATCCACAACAAAGTCGCCGACATCGAAAAGAAGGCCCGCGAACTGCGGGACCTGGTGCCGGAGGCGCGCATCGTCGTCGCACACGGCCAGATGAACGAGGACGTGCTTGAACGCACCGTCCAAGGTTTCTGGGACCGCGAGTTCGACGTGCTGGTATGTACCACCATCGTGGAGACCGGTCTGGATATCGCTAATGCGAATACCCTCATCGTGGAAAACGCCCACCACATGGGTCTATCCCAGCTCCACCAGCTGCGCGGGCGCGTGGGCCGCTCCCGCGAGCGCGGCTATGCCTACTTCCTCTACCCGAAGGGCGCCACGCTGACGGAGACCTCCTATGACCGTCTGGCCACCATCGCCCAGAACAACGATCTGGGCGCGGGCATGGCCGTGGCCATGAAGGACCTTGAGATGCGCGGTGCCGGCAACGTGCTGGGCGCGGAGCAGTCCGGCCACATCGCCGGCGTGGGCTTCGACCTCTACGTGCGCCTTGTCGGTGAGGCGGTGGAGACCTTCAAGGCGCTCGCGCGTGGGGAGACCCCCGTGGTCACGGACGAAGGGCCGAAGGAAATCCGCATCGACCTGCCGGTGGACGCCCACATCCCGGAGTCCTATATCAACTCCGAGCGCCTGCGCCTAGAGGTTTACCGCAAGCTCGCAGCCTCCAAAGACAACGCGGACCTGGCACACGTGGTGGAGGAAATGCAGGACCGCTACGGCCCCGTTCCGGAGCCGGTGGAACGCCTTCTCGCCGTGGCCCGCCTGCGCCACCAGGCCCGCCGGGCTGGGGTCAGCGACATCACGGTGCAGGGCACGCGCATCAAGGTCCACCCGGTGGAGCTGGCGGATTCGAAACAGGTACGCCTCAAGCGCCTCTACCCGGGCTCCAACTACCGTGCGGCGGCTAAAGCAATCCAGCTCAGCTTCCCCAAGGCAGGACGGAATGTCACAGACCCCAAGCTGCGTGACATTGAGCTGCTGCAATGGGTGGCGGATTTCCTAGCGTCGATGTTTGAACTCGAGCACGTTGACGTCAGTGGTGCTAAGACTAAGAAAAACGTCATTAGCGTAGGAGAGAAGTAATGGACGCCGCGAACAACCGCCTTGGCTATCCTCGGGCGAATCAACGGATCGTCATGGTGGCGGTGTGGATGTTCGCGGCGTTGATCAGCATCCCCGTCTCGCTGGTCATAAAGTTCAGCGGCGAGAACGGTGGTTGGCTCACCTTCATGTTGATGATGTTTGGGGTAATCCTGGTTGGTGTCTGGGTGTTGCTTGGGCTGCTGCCGCTCTTTATCCGCAGTGATTACGAGAGCAAGCTGGAGTGGGCGTGGGTGTCCATGGCCCTGGTGTTCATCGGCTTCATCCTGGGCAACGCCAACCTGCCGGATTTTGGAGATATCGGACCGGCCACCGTACCGACGTGGTGGTTTGGCAACGAGGAAGCGGCCACAATCACCGGCGGCATCCTCCTCGTTATCAGCGGCATCGGCCACGTGATGTGGCTCGCAAGCTGCATCACGTACGCGGTGCTCTCGCACCGCTCAGCACCTGAGGTGTTCTAGAGAACGAGACGCCCAGTGCCCAAGCCCCACACCGCGGCGACAGCGCCGACGATCACCAGCGCCACAACGCACCATTCGAAGGTGTTAAACACGCGCTCCTTCTTGTGCAAGCGTGTGGCCACGTAAGGGATCATGCTCGGGACCACAGCCAGCGCGCCAAGCAGCACGTAGACCGGGTCGGCGGCGTAAATGAGCCAGACGGAATAAATGAAGGCGACGAGGCCGATGTAGAGGTGGCGGCGGTTCTCACGGCGGCTCACCTCCGGGCCAGACAAGTCGAAGCGCACCCCGGCATGCGGGTGGGTTAGCCCCTTGCCGCGCACCGCCAAGAGCACCAGGTACAGCGAGGAGAAGATGTAAGGCAGCAGGTACATGATGGTGGCCAGCTGCACCATTGCGTTATAGGACGTCTCGTTGAGGAAGAAGACGATGACGAAGAGCTGAATCGTCAGCGTAGAAATCAGCTGCGCAACCCAGGGCGCGCCGGCGATGTTCACGGTGCCGATCTTGCGGGGGAGAAGACCATCGACAGCCATCATGACGATAGGCTCCGCGCACAGCATCTGCCAAGACACATAGGCACCAAGCACGGAAAGGCACAGGCCGAGGGAGATGAGCGCGCCGCCCCATTCACCGACCGCTGCGGTGAGCACGGAGGCCATCGAGTTATCCGGAAGCGCTGCGAGCTCTTCCTGGGTAAGGACGCCGAAGCTCAGCGTGGACACGGAGACCAGCAGTGCCAAGACGCTGATGAAGCCGATGACGGTGGCGCGGCCGACGTCGGCACGCGTGCGAGCCTGCTTGGAGTAGACCGAAGCGCCCTCCACGCCGATGAAGACCCACACGGTGAAGAGCATGATTCCCTGCACCTGCTCAAAGAGGGACTTATCAGAAGCCTTGCCCCAGATATCCAGGGTGAACTTGTCCCAGCTAAATCCCACGAAAGCGAGGATGACGATGAAGGCCAGGATGGGCACGATCTTGGCCACGGAGGTGACCATGTTCATGATGGCCGCCTGCTTAATACCGCGGGCCAGCACCGCAAAAATACCCCACGACAGCAAAGACACCGCAATGGCGGAAACCCAGCGGTGGTCGGCGTCAAAGAGGGGGACGTAGTGGCCGATGGTGTTGAAGAACAAGGTGGCGTAGCCCACCTGGGCCATCACGGAGCCCAGCCAGTAGCCCCAACCGGAGGTGAAGCCGATGAAATCACCTAAGCCGGCGCGGACATAGGAGTACACACCGGAGTCGAGGTGCGGCTTGCGGTGCGCCAGGATTTGGAAGACGAAGGCGACGGAGAGCATGCCCACGCCGGCGATGAGCCAGCCGATGAGCATGGCGCCCGGGCCGGCGACGGAGGCGATATTTTGCGGGAGAGAGAAGATACCCGCGCCCACCGTGGAACCGATGATGAGCGCGACAAGCGTCCACAGCGTCACGGAGTGCGTGCGCGGCGATTCGGTGAGATTGGAAGTGGTCATTGGTTAAAAATACCCCTTAAGGCGGGCTTTTGTGCAACTGCAGCGAAAGCTCATGGAACCCGGGACCTATACTCGTTGCTTATGACTGTCCTGTTGTTAGATCCGCGCTGGCCCACCCTAATCCCTCTGGAGGCCGTTGGAAAACTGCAGGGACCTGTTGTTTTTACCGATGAAGTACCGGTGAAGGTGCGGTGGAATTTCGACCAGCTCCTGTGCGGTGAGGATCCGGCAGGCCACGGTGTTGTGGTGAGCACAGATCCGTCCCACCCGCAGGTGCGCGCGCTTATCGACGCCCACGCGGAGCTCATCCTTGCCCCCTCCCTGGAGGAGCCGATGTGGCAGGCGCGCGAGGTGATGACGCGGGCCCGGCGCATCGGGGAGTGGGAGCGCGATCAAACCCATGAGAGCTTGCTGCCGTATCTGGAGGAAGAGTCCGCGGAGTTCGCCGAGGCGGTGCGGGAGCGCGCCTCTGAGGCCGAGCTGCTCAAGGAACTCGGTGATGTTTTCTTACAAGTCCTTTTCCATGCCGAGATAGCGGCGCGCCGCGGAGCTTTTAGCCTCGATGACGTCGCCATGTCCTTCGTCAACAAAATGCGCTCCCGCGCGCCCTACCTTTTTGACGGCACGGAGGACGTCGTGGAGGTAGAGGAGCAGGAGCGCCTGTGGGCCGAAGGTAAGGCCCGAGAAAAGGACTAGCCCTTCTGGATGATGGAGGACAGCAGAGGAGCGTAGTCGGTGAGCGTGGAGGACAGGCCAGTGCCGCCGGTGACGATGGTGTCTTCCTTAACGATCTTGCACTCGAGGGCGCGGTCAGCGGTCTGGCCGGAGTACTTCACAGCGGCGAGGGCCAGCGCGCCGAGGTCCTCGGAGTTGCCCAGAGCCATGAGGTTCTTCGACAGCTGGTTGCGGGTGGTGTCCGGGCCGAGCAGCTCGCCCTCGGTCGTCTGATCGATCAGCATCAGGGTGCTGCGGAGGGTGTTGCAGTCAGCATTCTGGATGCCCTGGGAAAGGAAGCCGCCCAACTCTTCGAGGGACGCGGCGGACGCGGTGGCGGGCACGACAGCACCCAGGGTGACAACAGCGGCAGCGGTGGCAGCGATACGACGGATGAACATGGAACTCCTTGAGATTGAAGAAAGGGCGTTGAAAGAACGTGCAGGACCGGCGTAGGCGCGGCGGACCGTTCATCGGTGCAGTGTAGCGCACAATGTTACGCATGGGAATAGTTTGACATAATTATCCAAAATATTTTTGCTTAGCTAGGTTCCTTTCGTCGCCAAGCGGCGCCCTCTGTGTCGGTCTAACCCACACGTGAAACCGTCTGTAGTATTCACCTTTATGACACAGGGGCTACGGAGGATTGGGGGCTGTGGCCTCGGCATTGTCTTGGCCATCATTCTGATCATTTCCCTGGTGGCGTGGAGTCTTTCCTTCCTTGATAAGCCTTCCCCGTTCCGGCAGCTGTCCCCCGTTCCGGAGGATCTTCCACCCGTCGGTGGGGCAGAAGTGCCCAATATTGACGTCGAAGCGCCAGGGCGCACCGCGGACAAATTGACGTGGTGGTCTGATCAGCTTGCCGACGCCACCAGCATCCCCGCCCAAGCTTTGCGGGCCTATGGCAACGCCGAATTGATCGCGCGGCAGTCGTGGCCGAACTGCAATCTGCGCTGGAATACCCTCGCCGGGATTGGCTGGGTGGAAACCCGTCACGGGACCTATAACGGCAACATCTTCCACCGTTCTTCACTCGATGAGAACGGTCACCCCGAGCCGCCCATCGTGGGCATCCCTCTCGACGGTACGAACAACACCACCCACGTTCCGGACAGCGATGGCGGCGTGTTTGATGGCGATACTGAGTTTGATCGGGCGGTAGGCCCCATGCAATTCATCCCGTCTTCGTGGGAGCATTTTGGTCGCGACGCCAACGGTGATGGCGTAGCCGATCCAAATCAAATCGATGATGCCGCGCTGGGCGCTGCCGCCTTGTTGTGTTTCGGCGATAGAGACCTTTCGACGCCGGAAGGCTGGCGCTCAGCCATCCTCAATTACAACCAATCCGAGGATTACCTGCGTAAAGTGGCCGCTGCGGCGAATTCCTATGCCATCGAACAGCCTGCGACGTCCTAGCGCCTTTCTAGATCTTTATCACGTTGTCCGTTTCCGCCCGACACGTTCCGAAGTTTTCTGGAACAATTGGCTGCAGGTGGTTTGGGAGCCCCTCCCAGAACACGAACCCAAGATCAATTTGGCTCTATAGGAGTGAAAGCAGCATGGCTGACATCATCCACGTAATGGCACGCGAAATTCTTGATTCCCGCGGTAACCCCACCGTTGAGGCTGAAGTATTCCTCGACGATGGAGCACGCGGTGTTGCCGGCGTTCCGTCTGGCGCTTCCACCGGTGTTCACGAGGCTCACGAGTTGCGTGACGGTGGTGACCGCTACTTGGGCAAGGGTGTTCTCAAGGCAGTTGAGAACGTCAACGAAGAAATCGCTGATGAGCTTGCCGGCTTTGAGGCCGATGACCAGCGCCTGATCGACCAGGCCCTCATCAAGTTGGACGGCACTGATAACAAGTCCCGCCTCGGCGCCAACGCCATCCTGGGCGTCTCCATTGCCGCTGCCAAGGCTGCTGCCGAGTCTGCTGGCCTGCCGCTCTACCGCTACGTCGGTGGCCCGAACGCTCACGTCCTGCCCGTTCCGATGATGAACATTCTCAACGGTGGCTCCCACGCTGACTCCGGCGTGGATGTCCAGGAGTTCATGATTGCTCCGATCGGCGCGGAGTCCTTCTCCGAGGCGCTGCGCCAGGGTACTGAGGTCTACCACGCCCTCAAGAACGTCATCAAGGACAAGGGACTGTCCACCGGTCTGGGCGACGAGGGCGGCTTCGCTCCGTCCGTCGAGTCCACCAAGGCTGCACTCGACCTCATCGTTGACGCAATCAAGAAGGCCGGTCTGAAGCCGGGCGAGGACATTGCTCTGGCACTCGACGTTGCTTCCTCCGAGTTCTTTAAGGATGGCAAGTACCACTTCGAGGGCGGCGAGCACACCGCTGAGGAGATGGCCAAGGTCTACGAGGATCTCGTTGCCAACTACCCGATCGTCTCCATCGAGGACCCGCTGCAGGAAGATGACTGGGAGGGCTACACCAAGCTCACCGCAGCCATCGGTGACAAGGTCCAGATCGTGGGCGATGACTTCTTCGTCACCAACCCGGCCCGCCTCCAGGAGGGCATCGAGAAGAAGGCAGCCAACGCACTGCTGGTGAAGGTTAACCAGATCGGCACCCTGACCGAGACCTTCGACGCCGTCGAGCTGGCTCACCGCAACGGCTACCGCACCATGATGTCCCACCGTTCCGGCGAGACCGAGGACACCACCATTGCTGACCTCGCGGTTGCCCTCAACTGCGGCCAGATCAAGACCGGTGCCCCGGCACGTTCTGAGCGCGTGGCCAAGTACAACCAGCTGCTGCGCATCGAGCAGGAGCTCAGCGACGCAGCCGTCTACGCCGGCCGCTCCGCATTCCCGCGCTTCCAGGGCTAGTTTCTAGGAGTAGCCGGGAACCGGCCACTCGCTGAGATAGCGTCTAAGCGAAAGGTGTCACAGGAAACTGTGGCACCTTTTTTCGTCGGGGTGGCCTCCATAGCGCTGTGACGCATGTTATTTCTGAGACACGACGCGCGCCGCGCACCACCTGGGCTGTAGCGGGATACAATGACTTCCCGATGGCACGCACTACTTCTTCCCGCACGAAGCGCCGGAACACCGTTCCGGTCCACACGCGTGCCCGCGACGCGCAGCGCACCAAGCCGAAGAAGAGCCCGGCCCAGCCTAAGGGGCTCGACATTCTGGGAGTGGGCGTCATTATCGCCGTCGTGCTCATAGTCCTCTTATCCATTGCCGTTCCGCTGCGCAATTACTACCATGGCCAGTCGGAGATAGCGCGCCTGGAAAGCTCTATTGCCGCCAAGCAGGAGCAAAAGGAAAACCTCCTCACCGAGATTGATAAGTATCGATCCGAGGAATACGTCAAACAAGAAGCACGTCGTCGCTTCGGTGTGATGGATGAAGGAGAAACCGCGTTCCGCATCATGGATCCGCGGATGGACTCAGGCGATACGGTGACCTCGGAACGCCGCGAGGACGTCGACGAGCGCGCGTGGTACACGGTGCTGTGGGATTCGGTGTCACAGGATGCTGAGACCCCACCGAACACTGAAACCCCACCGGAAGCGGAGAACCCGCCGGAAGACTTAGTCGAAGCTCCTGCTGAATAGGACGCACCCGCGCCTCCGTGTCACAATGGTTCCTATGACCGTGACCGATGCTGATCTTGAAGTCGTCCGCGAACAATTGGGCCGCACTCCGCGCGGCGTCGTGGACATTGCTTACCGCACCCCCGACGGAGCTCCTGCCGTGATTAAGACGGCGCCTAAGCTTCCCGACGGCACTCCGTTTCCTACCCTCTATTACCTCACTGATCCGCGCCTGACCGCCGAGGCATCGCGCCTTGAAGTTGCCCACGTCATGAAATGGATGGAGCAGCGTCTCGCGGCGGATGAGGACTTGCAGAAGGACTACCAGGCAGCGCACGAACACTACCTGGAAACCCGCAATGCCATGGAGGACTTGGGCACTGATTTTTCCGGTGGCGGCATGCCTGAGCGCGTTAAGTGCCTCCACGTGCTTATTGCTTATGCCTTGGCAGAAGGCCCGGGCCGGGTGCGCTTTGGCACCGAGGCCGTCGCGATGGCTGCAGAACACGGTAAACTCCGGGGAAGCGCCATCCCGGAGGATTGGCCCACCGTGGGGGACCTGGGCATTGATATGACCCAGTTTGATTTTTCTAACGCCGGTTAAGAGAAAGGCTAGCCTTATGACTCGCGTCGCTGCTGTCGACTGCGGAACCAACTCCATCCGCCTGCTCATCAGTGAGATCCAAGAGGATGGCAAGATTCGGGATATCTCCCGCACGATGGAGATCGTCCGCCTCGGACAGGGCGTCGACGCCACCGGTGAATTCGAGCCGGAAGCACTCGCACGGACTCGTGCGGCCCTCGAAGAATACGTCAAGCAGATGAAGTTTGAGAAGGTTGAGCGCGTGCGGATGGTGGCAACCTCGGCAACGCGTGATGCCAAAAACCACCGCGAGTTCTTCGATATGACCGAGGAGCTTCTTAGTCAGGTCCAGCCGGGTGCCCGCGCGGAGATCATTTCCGGGGAGGAGGAAGCACTGCTGTCCTTCACCGGTGCGGTGGGGGACCTGCGCTCTGAGAAGGGGCCCTACTGTGTCATCGACTTGGGCGGCGGTTCGACGGAGTTCGTCGTTGGGACAATCGACGGCGAGATTCTCGGCTCCCACTCTGCGCAGATGGGGTGCGTGCGACTCACTGAGCGCATGATGCGCAACGATCCGCCTACCGAAGCAGAAATAGAGATCGCTACTGATTACGTCGCTGAACGCATGGCTGAAGTGGAAAAGATCGTGCCCATCGACAAAGCCCAAACCTTTGTCGGCTGCGCCGGTACCTTCACGACGCTCTCGGCGCTGGCTCAGGGCATGGAACGCTACGATGCTGACTCCATCCACGGATCCGAGCTGCGCTTCGACGCTCTGCGGGTACTCACCCGGCAGATGATCGGTTTGTCCTCGGACGTGAGGGCCCTCAACCCCGTCATCCACCCGGGCCGCGCCGATGTCATCGGCGGCGGCTGCGTGGCCGTGGAGGGCATCATGACGATGATTGAGCGCAACAGTGATGCTCGTTCCTTCTTCATCAGTGAGAAGGACATCCTCGATGGCATCATTAGCGGCCTTGTCGCAAACTAAGCGAACTAGGCCGGTACCGTCCCGCGGACCGGCACAGTTCTACGGTTGCCGACCCTATTTTCGGCATGTGTCCACCCGTGCCCTAAGATAAGTGGGCACGGTTTGGCCCCCATAGCCCAATCGGCAGAGGCAGTCGACTTAAAATCGATTCAGTGTGGGTTCGAGTCCCACTGGGGGCACCATGACCAGCGGAAATGCTGGAAAAATTGGAGCAAAAAGTGAAAACCCTCTAAAAACCCTCTAAAAAATCGCTAGACAACACAGTTTTGCTGGAACTGTGTCTCTGACTCACAAGCCCCTAGCGGTACCGCCCCTGCATTCGGGCCGTGCTTTCAGCGTCGGGATCGGTTGTTGTGATGCGGGGTTTGTCTACTGATAGATGGAGCCGTCTGGGTCGGCAGCTCGGACTATATCTTCTACTGCGGAGCACAGGTCTGGGTCATCAATGTATCCGTCTTGGCAGCCGTGGTAAGTCTGGATTTCGCCCGAGGTTGGGTTACGGGCGCCATTATCTGCAGTGCCGTATCCACATGTTGCCGCCGGGCCGACGCATTCCTCAGTTTCTTCTAGTCCGGCCTGGCCCTCATTTTCGAGGTACTGCTCGCCGCCTCGGGTGTCGAAACACCATTGAGAGTAAGAGACTGTGCCATCTGACCATCGTGCTGGGCCAGGGGTGCCCTCAAGGCATTCCACGACGGTGGGTTCCGCGGGTACTTGTTCTACTGCTACAGGAGCGTCGGATGCGGGAAGTTCTGGGTCAGGTTGTGCCTCTTCCACGTGGGACTCTGGTTCCGTGGATGTGGAGGCGTCTGCGGGGGAGGTACTGGACGGGCTTGTGCTTGGTGGCGCCTCGTCGGGCCCAGTTTCGTTGTTGCTAGTACTCGTTGGGCTTGGTTCAGGTGCGGGCCCGGTGCTGCAACTGCCGAGGGCAAAAGCAATAGCAGCAACCGCAAGGCTAAATTTCTTCATGCTGCTTGCCGCCTTCCATTGAAGTGATAGTGAATGAAAAGAACCCTAGCCTCTTCGTAGCGTCCTTGGACGAGGAGCGGGGAGAAGACCTCACAGTCCTTAGCCAAGGACACAGTGTGCTACCGCAGTGCAGCGGTGCTTCCCGACGTTTCGTTGGCACGTGTGGACAATTTTGCGAATTTTGGGATTTTTGGGAACTTCCTAGCAATGGGGCACGTTGATCCCAGTGAAATGACAAACACGGCACCCCCTCCGGGGCTGCTTTTAGAGAAAGACTGTGAAAGGAATCGGGATTCGCGTGCGTTCTAGTAACCCCGTGATGAGTTCCCTCTCGTCCAGCCAAAGCCAGACCCAGGGTAATCCCTACGGGCAGAGTGACAATCCATTCAGCCAAGAAAACCGCAGCGCTGATCGTCCGCTGACGGTTGATGATGTCGTGACCAAGACTGGCATCACCTTGGGCGTCATTATCGTTATGGCCGTACTCAACTTCGCTATTGGTGAGTTGATCAACCCGGGCATCTCAATGATTCTTACCTTGGTTGGTGCGCTGGGCGGTTTCGTTACTGTTCTGGTCTCAACGTTTGGTAAGAAGTTCGGATCTGCTGCGGTGACGTTAATCTACGCAGTGTTTGAAGGCCTTTTCGTGGGCGGATTCTCGCTCATGTTTGCCGGCGTATCCTTCGGTAACTCCGATGGTATGGCGCTTATCGGCCAGGCCATCATGGGCACCGTTGGCGTATTTATCGGCATGCTGATGGTCTACAAGACCGGTGCAGTCAAGGTCACCCCGAAGTTCAACAAGATCATGTTCGGCCTCATCGCCGGCGTGGCTGTGATGGCGCTGGGCAACTTACTGGGAGCTATCTTCTTCGGCTTTAACCCGCTGCGTGATGGCGGCATGCTTGCCATCATCTTCTCCTTGGTCTGTATCGTTCTGGCCTCCCTGTCCTTCATGACGGACTTCGATCAGGCTGACCGTCTCATCCGCCAGGGCGCTCCGGCTCAGTATGCTTGGGGCATCGCTCTCGGCTTGGCTGTGACCCTGGTCTGGCTCTACACCGAGATTCTCCGTCTGCTGAGCTACTTCAGGGACTAGCCTCGGCACCGCCTTTAAGAACCGGCGGCCGGCACCCACAACGACTTCTGGGTGCCGGCCGCCGGTTTTCTATGTCCAGTTCGCTTGCAACTACAACCCCCGTGGGGAAGCAAGGCGCTCAGTGCTGCGCGATAGGTGGCGATGTCCTAGGCATGAGAAGAGTGCCTTCCCCATTGTTAGTACACGTGTGCCAGGGGTCTTGCGATTATTTGTGTGCCTCAATTGGCAATTTCTCACCTTGCCAGGCGGGGCGCGAAGAGAAAGAAACAAGCCTTGCAAAAAGTGCAAATCGGCGAGAAGATGCCGTTGTCTTGGGAGAAATGTTCGATCACCCAAGTCGGAAAAACGGATGGAGAATCCCGTCCACGGTGTTCCGGAGTGAACTTTGGCAGCAGTACGGCGTGTGGCCTGGATTCACTTTCTACGACTGGTTGCCACCCTTCTCCATGGAAGTTATACAAGGTCATAGGTGGTTTTATGGACACTTGCGTGGATGAATCTGGTACTTACTTCCGAAACGCGTGATGGGGTCGTGCCTGCAGGGTGAAAAACGACAATCGAATGTTAACAGTGTTGTAATTAGGGGGCACCTGCATGGTCATAATCGGCAGCGCAGGCACAAGAGTCTCACGGCGCGCACTCACAATTTTTACAGGCGACGACCAGCACCTATTTATGAACCTTTTATTACTCGCATCTAATACATCATTATTTGCAACCCATTGAAAATGGACTATGTGGGGTTGGCGCGACATATTGCGCATTCTCGTGCATTCTGGTCGCAGAAGCCGTTCGCTGAGCTTGGCTCTGGCGAGAGGCTTCTGATAGTCAGAAAAGTTGGTTGAAGGGAAACCATGAAGCGAATCGGGGGCCTTGCGTTGGTGGCGGTTTGTATAGGGGTGCTTTCAAACTGCGCAGCTCCGCTGGGCCTTAGTGCTCGCGACAATGGTAATAACTCGGGGGGCTTTAGCAACTTTTCTGGCGACATGTCCGGCGGTGGCTCAGTGGACTCGGGGGTCGCTGAAGCCACCGCCACGAAGGTGCGAGAGTCTCAAGCTTCAAGCAGTGAGTCTCGTGCGGGCGGTGGGGTACTACCGCCACTTGGTGAATTTGATCGTACGGAGCCTGGCTTCCAGGTGTTTGATCCATGTACCGCGGAGGCTCAATCTGCTTTTAGAAATTTGGGACTACTTTTCACGGGTGAAATCAATCGGGAGACTGGTTTTCGATCTTGTCGTTTTGAGGCCCTGGAACGTGATGGAAGCAAAGCCAGTGTGAGCATAGAATCTAGGGATTACTCGGTTACTGAGATTCGATCCGCTTTTCCTAATGGAACCGAGGCTGAGCTAGGAGGCGGAGAAGCAATCTACTTGGTTGAAGAATCGCTTATCGCGAATGCAACGTGTACGGGGTATGTGGAGACAGTCGAAGGTTCAATCTCATTATCTTGGACTAATTTGTCTAGCGCTAATTCGATAAAGGGCAACTGTAAAAACGTTGAAAGGGTAATACGCGCCGTCATCTAATTAGATGGGGGCTCGGGGGTGAATGATGATTATTAATCAAGGAAATTTAAATCAACAAGTTGAAGCAATCCATAACTTTGATCGAAATCTGTCTCTTGCTAAGGAGCGGGCACATAGCCCCCTTGACGGAGGATTCTCTCCAGTTACTGGCTTAAGCGAAGTCGGCGCAATCCACCAACGCGTGCTGGCAACCGACCCGGGGTCGGCGCGTAATTCCTTGGAGGGGTTTAGGGGACAGGTTTCTTGGCTCGGGGAGGCGCTCCAGACCGAGCTTGCCGGCTTCGAATCACAGGATGAGCTCAACAGCAGAGGGCTGGATGTCGCAGACGCCGGTGGCGGGGGCGCGGCGGAGGCGATGCCGATCGTGTCGCAACCAGATCCGGGATACAGCCCATTTGGGTTTACGGTTCCGATCGTTGACACCGGTGCATCAATCATGGGCCTGGCATCCAACTTGTTCAGCACCCGTTTCTGGGATGTCTCGGAAGCGAATGCGCGGTGGGGAGCCTTGAGCGGAGAAGTCGCCGATATCGTTGCGGGGCTGGAGAACTCGGCCGCGTCCTTGGAGGCGGAGAATGATAGCGAAGCCACCACGCGAGCGGCCCAGAAGATTCGTGAAGTTGCGAAGGCGGGCACACACTTCATTGCCAATGCGGACGTGATGCAACAAAAGCTGTTCGGCTTCCAAGCGCAGCTGATGAATGTGCAGCCAGAGGCAATCGCCTTGGCCTTCGAGGTAGCAGCAATTCCAGATCCCGTTGCACGCGAGGCCGCAGAACAGGCAGCGTTGGGATATATGCAGGGCGTGCTTCAACAGCAGGTTATTGCCGCCATGCCCTATCAGCACGCGCTCATGGATGCGGCACCACCCAGCGGTGGTGGGGATGTCAGTACCCAATTCGGCGCGGTCGCAGGTGATGGATCCCGCTACACTACGGAAGGCGTTGCCTGGCCGCAGCAGATTGCTGAGGCGATGGAAAGCGGCGCCGTCGGGCCAGGTTCCTTCGGCGTTGCAGACGGTGAAATCCAGGGGCTTGAAAGCGTTGGAATGGATGCTGGTGACATCGCGAAGTTTCATAGCGCATTGCATGATCGTGGACGCACGATCCTCAGCGAGTTGGGTTTCGGAGATTCGTTGGCACCCGTTAGTGCGGCGGACGTGAACACGTCGGCCGCGAGCGCAGGCGTAGGAACACTGAACCCGTCTCATGCTGGTATTCCGGGGACGTCGGCAACTCAGATTGGCGCGCCGAACATTGGTGCTGGTTTGAGCGGGCTAGGAGGTCTGGGCAGCGGTGTCGGTGGGCAGGGGCTTGGCGCCGTTGGCTTGGCGAATGCCCGCGGCAACGCGCTGCCTGGGGGCGTTGCTGGACTCGGCGGCCGAGGGCTGGGCCGATTACCGGAGATGTCGGCGAATCCGACGACTGCAGCGGCGGGGCTGGGCGGCTTCGGTACTGCGCCCAGCGGACCGCAGACGGGTACGCATCCGGTTGTCGGTGGGCTCCCCGGGGCCGTAGCGGGGAGTGGACTGCAGAGGGACGGAAGGGCGTCGCTAAGCGGAGGCAGTATGGCCGGAGGCGGAGTGATCGGCGGCACTGGTGGTGTTGGCGGCGTCGGCGCCGGCAGCGCCGGTGGTGTCGGTAACGCTGGCGGTACAAACAGTGTCGTAGGTGCCGCTGGGGGAGCGGGCGCCGCGAAGGCTGGCGGCGGACAAACCCGCGGCGCGGGGATGCGGATGATGCCCATGATGGGCGGCGCAGCCCGCGGCGGTGAAAGCGAAAAGAGGATCAAATCCGTCACAACGCAGGTTGAGCGCGATCCGAACCGCCGAGATCTCCTCGGTGAAGCGCCCGCGGTGCTGCCCGGGGTCATCGGCGAGTGGGCCCGGGAAGAAAACTAGGGGACTGGGGGTGAGGGATTTTCTCATAACCTCATAACGCTGAAAGCGGCGCCCGAATATCGGGACGCCGCTTTCGCTCTAAGCTGACGGTGAGTCTACTGCTGAACCGGAGCGGTGGTGTACTCGGCCGGAGCAACCTCGGTCTCAGCCGTGGCTTCAGTCTCAGCCGTTGCTGCGGTGGACTCGGATGCACCAGCACCCGGCGCCTCACCGGTGAAGGTGGCACCGGTGTCGACCTTCTCAGTGGAATCCTGCTCGCTCGGCGGGTGGCAAGCAGCCAGGGTGAGTCCAGCGGAGACAACCAGACCAGCGGCAGCGAAACGAGTGAACTTCTTCATGTGATAAAACTCTTTCTCAGAAAAACGATGACCTAAGAGCAGTATAAATTAGGACTTGCGCGGAGTTGCGGCCTTTGCGGAATCATAAGGTGCCGCGGAGACCACGGTCACCGACAAGGTCTTGCCGTTCGGCGCGGTGTACTCGCGGGTTTCGCCCTCAGCAGCACCCAGGAGGGCAGCACCCAGCGGGGACTGCTCGGAGTAGGTCTCCAGATCCTTGTTATCCGATGCCGCAGCGCGGGTACCGATAAGGAAGGTCTCGCGGTCTTCCTTGTCACCGTTGTAGTAGACATGGACGACAGAACCGATGTGGGCAACGCCTTCCTGGACGGCGGTGCGCTCGGTGGTGGAGTTAGCCAGAACCTCGGAGATCTGCTTGATGCGGGCCTCTTCCTGGTCCTGCATTTCGCGGGCGGCGTCGTAACCCGCGTTCTCCTTCAAGTCACCTTCCTCGCGGCGCTCATTAATCTCGGCGGCGACGACCGGGCGGTGGTCGATGAGGGCCTGCAGCTCGGCCTCGAGCTTGGCCTTGGTTTCCGGGGTGATGTACTGCTTCTGCTGCTCAGCCATAGTGCAACCTTCCGTTGACGGTTCCTGATGAACGGTTTTATTTCTTAAAGACTGGGCCTAAAAGCGCAGGTGGCGCGGCCCATTCAGAACGCTCAACATACTAGCATAGCTGGGCTTTTACTCGGCGTTTGCCTCACCCGCAGAATCCATGGTGCTGATATCGAGGTAGGAGGGGATATTTCCGGAGCAGCCGTAGACGCCACCGGCGACGGCAGGGTGATTGGTAGGGATGTCCACGGCGACGCGCTGGGCGGCTTCGCCGCCAGCCGGCACGGCAATTTCGCGGCGGCCCACCTCTGCCTTGGAATAGTCAAAAGCCTGCACGATGCAATAGGCAGGCTCCTCCACGCGGTTGCGGGTGATGTCTACCCACACGCGGGCGGTATCGTCGGAAAGAATCTCGTGGGTGACATAGGAGATGTCCGCGTTAATTTTCTGTTGGCTGCGCACGTACTGCACGCCAAAGACGACGGCCGCCACCAGCATGCCCAGGAAAATCAGGACTAGGGCCCGATTGGTCCAGGATTTCCCCGTGCGAGCAGAGGAGGACGAGGAACCGTAGCGAGACCGTGCGCGTGCGGAGCGAGAAGCAGGTTGGGCGTCAGACATGAGTCTGATTCTATCCAACGGTCGCTACGAAGTTACTATCCACTAGACTGGGCCTCTGTTTAAAGAAGCGATGTAGGGAGATGTATCACCCAGTGAGCACAAAGCGCCTTTTGGCTATTCACGCGCACCCTGACGATGAATCCTCGAAGGGTGCTGCGACGACCGCGAAGTATGCCGCGGAGGGAGCGGAAGTCCTCGTCGTGACCTGCACCGGCGGTGAGCGGGGGGATATCATCAACCCAGCCATGGACCGTCCCGGCGTCCTCGAGAACATGGGCAGTATTCGTCGTGAAGAAATGGCGAAGGCCGCCGCCGCCTTGGGAGTACAGCACCGGTGGCTCGGGCACGTGGACTCGGGCCTTCCGGGTAATCCGCTGGCCCCCAATATCAAGGACCTGCTGCCTGAGGGCTGCTTTGCTCTCAAAGAAGATGATGATGTGGCCCAAGAACTCGTGGAGATCATTCGGGAGTTCCGCCCCCAAGTCATCATTACTTATGACGAAAACGGCGGCTACCCGCACCCGGATCACCTCATGGTCTACCGTGCTTCTATGTTGGCGTGGGAGAAGGCGGGCGATGCCGCCTACCACCCAGAATTGGGAGAGCCGTGGGAGCCGCAGAAGCTCTACTACACGCACGGTTTCGTGTACCAGAGGATGAAGATCTTTCACGACCTCCTAGTAGAAGAGGGAAAGATTAGCCCCTATGAGCCGATGCTGGCGCGCTGGGACACCGCTTTTGGTGACATCATGGCGCGCGTGACCACGCAGGTAGAGTGCGCGGATTACTTCCAAAACCGGGAGGACGCCCTGCGCGCGCACGCCACCCAAATCGATCCGGCTGGTGCTTTCCTCGCTACGCCCGTCGCCGTGCAGCAGGAGCATTGGCCAACGGAGGAGTTCGAGTTGGCCAAGACCCGTGTCTCGTCCTCACTGCCAGAGGACGACCTATTTGCGGGAATCCCGGAAGTAGGGGAATCTTAAAGTATGAACGCTTTGTACTTCGCGGCGCATGACGTCGCCCTGCTCGCCCAAGGGAGCCAAAGCGGCCCGGTGGGACCGGAGTTCGGTAAGGCCTCGCCCATTGGTTTGCTGATCCTCGTTCTCATGGGAGTGGCCGTCCTTTTTGCAGGCTGGAACTTTCACCGCCGCTATTCGCGCTTCCGCCGCCGCACCATGTTCGCGCAGGATCATGGCATCGATCCTTTTGATGATGAGGCGGTCGATGCGGCAATGAAGGAAGCCGGCATCCTCGATAACAGCAAGAAGTCCATCTTTTAACGCAGAGGACGTTTCTCCACCGTGAAGTTCCTAAGCCAGCTCCTATACCCCCTGTATGAGGCGCGCCTAACGCGTGAGATTAAAAACAAACCGCAACCACGCCACGTGGCAATCATGGCGGATGGCAATCGCCGCTGGGCGCGCGAGGCGGGCTTTACGGATATCAGCCACGGCCACCGGCAAGGCGCGCGGAAGATCAGTGAGATGATTTCGTGGTGCCAAGGCACCGACATCGAAGTCGTCACTATCTACTTGCTGTCGACGGAAAACTTGAAGCGCAGCGAGCAAGAAGTGCAATTGCTCTTCGACATCATTTCGGATGTCGTCACGCACCTCTCCCAGGGTGACTTGGATTGTCAGATCCGCCTGGTCGGGCACTTAGATCTGCTCCCCGAACAGGTCACAGCCAAGATGCAGAGTGCGGCTGAGGCTACCGAGGATCACCAAGGTGTCATCGTCAATATTGCGGTGGGCTACGGCGGGCGCCAAGAAATTGTGGATGCCGTACAGAACTTGATCCGTAGTGAAGCACGCAAGGGGCTGAGCGCTGAGGAGATCGCGGAGAACGTGACTGCAGAGGCCATCACGGGCAACCTCTACACCAAAGGGTTGCCGGATCCCGACCTCGTCATCCGTACCTCCGGTGAGCAGCGGCTGTCCGGGTTCCTTCTGTGGCAGGCAGCCTATTCCGAGATTTGGTTCACGGATACCTACTGGCCAGCATTTCGCCGGGTGGATTTCCTGCGTGCCTTGCGCGACTATTCTCAGCGCTCGCGCCGCTTTGGGCGCTAACCGGGATACGCTGCCTAGAGCTTGCGCATCCTGACCTGTTCCACCAAATGGTGTGAGCCTTTGCGCAGGACCAGGGAAGCGCGCACCCGGGTGGGCAGAATATTCTCAATGAGGTTGGGCAGGTTGATGGACTGCCAGATTTCGCGTGCCTGTGCGTAGGCTTCCTCATCCGTCATGTCCGCGAAGGAAGCGAAGTGCGCGCCCGGCTCGCGGAAGGCAGTGTGCCGGAGCTTGAGGAAGCGGTCGATGTACCACTTCTCAATGTCGTCCACGCGGGCATCGACGTAGACAGAGAAGTCAAAGAGATCTGACACCATGAGGGTTGGCCCGGTCTGCAGGACGTTGAGGCCTTCCAGGATGAGGATGTCCGGTTGCCGGACCTCTTGGAATTCATCGGGGACGATGTCATAGGACACGTGTGAATACAGCGGTGCGGTAACCAGTGGTTTGCCGGATTTAACGTCGGTAACAAATCGCATGAGCGCGCGGCGGTCATAAGACTCCGGATAGCCCTTGCGCTGCATTAGCCCGTGCTCTTTGAGGTAGGCGGTGGGGTAGAGGAAACCATCGGTGGTGACGAGGTCGACCTTCGGGTGGGAATCCCAGCGTTCCAAGAGCACTTGGAGCAAGCGCGCCGTCGTCGATTTACCCACGGCGACGGAGCCGGCGACGCCGATGACGAAAGGCACGTGCGTCGGTGGGTTACCCAAAAAGGCCTCGGTGGCGGCGGTGAGTTTCTGGCGGGCCTCAACCTGCATGTGAATAAGACGGGATAACGGCAGATAGACCTCAGCCACCTCAGTGAGGTCGATGCGGTCACCGATGCCACGAAGTTTTTCCACCTCGGTCGCCGTTAGCACCTGTGGCATGGATTTACGCAGGGCACGCCACGTATCGCGGTCAAAATCGAGGTACGGGCTCGCATCGGTCATTCGCGCCATGCCGACTATTGTTCCACTCGGCTGGGCGCCTGTGGCAATCGCCCCGAATGAAAAGATTCTCGGAGGCCCCCACGCGGGGGATGCGGGCGTTAGGATGTAGAACTAGCTTCGGCGATTGCAGAGCCGGTGGTGTCGTGCCGCGGGCTGGCGCCGCGGGCTTTATTGACCATCTCTACGAAGGGACATCACGCTTTCATGACCACTACGAACAATTCAGACGTGCGCTACCAGGAGATGCGCGATCTCGACCCCGAGGTCTTTGCTGCTATTAACGGTGAGATTGCTCGTCAGCGCGATACCCTCGAGATGATCGCGTCGGAAAACTTCGTCCCCCGCGCGGTGCTGCAGGCGCAGGGCTCTGTTCTGACCAACAAGTATGCCGAGGGCTACCCGGGGCGCCGCTACTACGGCGGCTGCGAGCACGTTGACATCGTAGAAGATCTGGCTCGTGATCGTGCCAAGGCGCTTTTCGGCGCTGATTTTGCCAACGTCCAGCCCCACTCCGGCGCCCAGGCCAATGCCGCTGTGCTGGCGTCGCTGATCCAGCCGGGTGACAAGATCATGGGCCTGTCCTTGGCTCATGGTGGGCACCTGACCCACGGCATGAAGCTCAACTTCTCCGGCAAGCTTTACGACGTTGCCGCGTACGAGGTTGACCCGGAGACCATGCGCCTTGACATGGATAAGGTGCGCGAGCAGGCGCTGGCAGAAAAGCCCCAGGTGATCATCGCTGGTTGGTCCGCTTACCCGCGCACCATTGATTTCGAGGCTTTCCGCTCCATCGCGGATGAGGTCGGCGCGTACCTGTGGACGGATATGGCGCACTTCGCTGGCCTCGTGGCCGCCGGTCTGCACCCCTCCCCGGTGCCGCACTCCGATGTCGTGTCTTCCACCGTGCACAAGACGCTGGGCGGCCCTCGTTCCGGTCTCATCCTGGCCAAGCAGGATTTTGCCAAGAAGATCAACTCCAACGTCTTCCCGGGGCAGCAGGGCGGGCCGCTCATGCACGTCATCGCGGCGAAGGCTATCGCGCTGAAGATCGCGGCCACCGAGGAGTTCAAGGAGCGCCAGGAGCGAACCCTGGAAGGTGCTCGCATTCTGGCTGAGCGCCTGACCGCCGAGGATTGCACCAAGGCGGGCGTCGACGTCCTCACTGGCGGCACCGACGTGCATCTTGTCCTAGCGGACCTGCGCAACTCCGAGCTCGATGGCCAGCAGGCGGAGGACCTCCTCCACGAGGTCGGCATCACCGTGAACCGCAATGCGGTGCCGAACGATCCGCGCCCGCCGATGGTCACCTCCGGCCTGCGCATTGGTACCCCGGCCCTGGCTACCCGCGGCCTCGACACGGCGGCCTTCACCGAGGTTGCCGACGTTATCGGTACTGCACTGGCAAACGGCAAGAACGCGGACGTCGCTAAGCTGCGCGCCCGCGTTGAGAAGGTCGCCGCGGACTTCCCGCTCTACGACGGCCTTGAGGACTGGAAGCTGGTCTAAGCTTCCTTGCGCTCTTCAGCGTGGGCTTTCCGGGCGGCTTCGAGCCACTCGGGCATCGCGCTGAGGAGCTCTTTAATTTCCGCGGTGGTGAGAGGGCGGTCCATCTCGTTCTTCTTCAACGCGGTCACGGAGATTCCCAGCTTTTGTGCCACCACCGGGCGCGGGTGCGGGCCCTCGCGGCGCAGGGTGGCCAGCCATTCCGGCGGGTTCTCCTGCAAGTCGCGCAATTGCGCGTGCGTTACTGCATTGGCTTGAAACTCCTCCGGGGCGGCCGGCAGGTAGATGCCCAGCTTTTTAGCTGCGGTTTGCGCGCGCATGGCGGTACCGGAAGGCTGCTGGGTTTCGTTGGCTGGGGTTTCATTATTCGGGGTATCAGTCACGCTCACCACGCTAGCAGCACCGTAGTATGAGGTGCATGCTCCGCCTTGTCTTTTGCACTGGTACAGAACCCGGTAAATGGTTTCGCCGCTACCGTGACTCGCATTCTCTCGAGTCCCTGGTGACCGCCGACGCCGATGATGCGATGGCGGCTCTTCTTGCCCAGGAAGCTGACCTTGCTCTGACCCGCCTGCCAGATCTACGGGTCGATGACAGCTTCCATGTGGTTCGGCTGTACGAGGAAGCGCCTGGGATCGCAGTTCCGAAGGATTCCGTGTACGCCGAGGTAGGGGAGGACATTACACCGGAGGATGTCGCCGAAGAGATCGTGAATTACCGGATTGCGCAGGATGGCAGCGTCGACGTCCCTGCCCTGCGTACCGCTCTCCAAGTTGTGGCAGCCAACGTGGGCGTGGCCATCGCACCTCGACCGCTGCTGAAGGTGCTCAGCAAGAAGCAAGTCGTGGCACTGGGCTTGGAGGATCCCACTGTTGCGCGCACGGAGATCGCTTTGGTGTGGCGCCGAGCAGACGATGGTGACGAGATTCAGGATTTCGTCGGCGTGGCGAAGGGAAGGACGCGGAATTCTTCCCGCAATGTTGCTGAGAAGCGCAGTGCCCGTGACAAAGCAAAGGCTAAACAAGCACGCAGAAAGTCGCAAGGAAAGTCTCACAAGGGCTCGATTTCCAAACCGTTATCGAAAAGATATAGGGGGTCTCAGCAGCGGAAACGTAGATAAGGAAGGCTCTTTGTTGTCAAATCATAGGTGCATCGGTGGCGGGGCGGCCGCGGCCGAGCCTACGGTGGACTTTGTTCTCAACAAAAGTACTTAGAACAGTGCTCAACAAAAGAGAAAGGTTTAGATAATGAAGAAGATGACTCGTCGTTTCGCTGCTGGTATCGCCGCTGCGACCCTTTCCCTGGGTGTCGTTGCCTGCTCCGATGCTGAGGACGCCGCTAAGGATGCTGGCGACGCTGCACAGTCCGCCGCGTCCGATGCTACCGATGCTGCCGGTTCCGCTGCTAATGAGGCTAAGGACTCCATGAAGGACTCCGAGTCCGCTGAGGCTTCCGATTCCGAGGGCGCTGACTCCTCTGAGGCGGAGTCTTCCGATTCGGGTTCCGCTGATTCTGAGGGTGCCGAGGGTGATAAGGAGAGCGTCTCCACCGCTAACGGTGATGTAGAGGTCCCTGCCGACTTTGCGCAGGCCATCAAGGACAAGGCCGCCGAGTGGGGCGATCCGGAGTCCATCGAGTCCACCGATGCCGGTAGCGTTGCTACCTTCGCCAAGGACAAGCTGCTGGCATTCAGCGAGGGAGATGGCTCCCAGCCGATCATCGGCAAGATCGCTGAGACTTGGACCGAGGAAGGCGGCTTGGACAGCAAGGTTGGTCTGCCGACCGCCCCGGAGAAGGCTGAGGGCAACGGCTGGGTACAGGAATTCGCCAACGGCACCATTTCCTGGATGCAGGGTGAGTCCGGCGAGTACGAGGCCACCATTAACTAAGAGGGCTCACAATAGAGCCAGCTTTCTAAGAAATGCTCCGCACTGTAAAACCAGTGCGGAGCATTTCTTTGTGGTTTGTGAGGGAGCGAGCCGACTGGTGGGGATGGTGTGGCTCTGGGGATTGTCGTTTTAATACTGTTCATCTTGCACCCATGTAATTTCAACCTTTGCTCTCTAGCGTGGACGGTGTCCGGAGGTTCACAGGGACGTCCGGACAGTTCGAAAAACCACCAGCTTCACCATGCCCACCCAGGTCGTTGAGTTGGGGCGGGCATAACAAGGGAGAACCCTGCCGCTATGACCAATCCTTCCGTCCTGACCGAGCAGCCGCACGAGGCCGCTGTGGTTACCAAGACCTATGTCATCGATACCTCCGTCCTTCTCTCCGACCCTTGGGCGTTGCGTAAATTCGCAGAGCACGATGTGGTGCTGCCCATCGTCGTTATCTCTGAGTTGGAAGGAAAACGTCATCACCCGGAGCTTGGCTGGTTCGCCCGCCAAGCTCTTCGCTTTTTGGAGGACCTCCGCGCTACCTATGAGGCGCTGGATCAGCCTCTTCCCGTCAACGCCGCGGGCGGAACGCTGCGCGTGGAGCTGAATCACCAGGATCAGTCCTTGCTGCCAGCGGCCTTCCGTGGGCCGGAGGGAGACCACCGAATCCTGGCCTGCGCGCTCAACCTGCAGCACGAGGGCAAGGACACCGTCCTGGTGACCAAGGATGTTCCGCTGCGCGTTAAGGCGGGCGCCGTGGGCCTGCAGGCAGATGAGTACCACGCGCAGGACGTTGTGCTCACGGGATACACCGGTATGGCTACGGTGCAGACCACCGCGGAGGTCATCGATGAGCTCTATGGGGAAGGCGAGGTGCTTATCGACGGATCAGTGACCACCGCCGGCACCCGCGTCGAGGACCTTCCGGTGCACTGTGGCGTGACGCTGCAGGCAGGCGGGCAATCAGCGCTGGGCCGCATGACGGCCGAGGGCGCAGTGCGCTTGGTACGCGGTGATGCGAATGTCTTTGGTCTCCAGGGGCGCTCGGCTGAGCAGCGGGTAGCTTTGGATCTGCTGCTGGATCCTTCCGTGGGCATCATGTCCATTGGAGGCCGTGCAGGTACCGGTAAGTCTGCGTTGGCCTTGTGCGCCGGTCTAGAAGCTGTGCTGGAGCGTGGGGAACACCGCCGCATCGTGGTTTTCCGCCCGATGTATGCGGTGGGTGGGCAGTCCCTGGGATACCTGCCTGGCTCCGAGAGTGAGAAGATGAACCCGTGGGCGCAGGCGGTCTACGACACGTTGGAGGGTCTCGTATCGGAAAACGTCATGGATGAAGTCCAAGACCGAGGCCTCTTGGAAGTTCTCCCACTGACCCATATCCGCGGCCGCAGCCTGCACGATTCCTTCGTCATCGTCGATGAGGCCCAGTCGTTGGAGCGCAACGTGTTGCTGACTGTCTTGTCTCGCTTGGGGCGCGGATCGCGCGTGGTGCTGACCCATGACGTGGCGCAGCGAGATAACCTGCGCGTGGGCCGGCATGACGGTGTGCAGGCAGTCATTGAAAAGCTCAAAGGGCATGAGCTCTTCGCTCACATCACGTTGCAGCGCTCTGAGCGCTCTGCCATTGCGGAACTTGTCACCGATTTGCTGGAAGGTGAGAACTAACTCGTTCGCGAATGGCGATCTTGTAGGGGTCTGCTTGGCATTGGTCGTGCGTGCTCAGTAATAATTGTCCTATGAGCGACAACGCGAAAGACAAGAAGAAGGATTTCCGCATCCGTCCATTCACTGCGGCGGACTACCCGCAAATGCGCGAAATCTACGAGCAGGGCCTCAACACCGGCCACGCTACCTACGAGACCCGGTCGCTGACCTTCGAGGAGTTTAAGAACGTCAAGATCATGTCGTCAGTCTTCGTTGCGGTGGAGGCGGACGATGACTCGAAGGTTCTCGGCTGGGTCTGCGCTGCGCAAGCGTCTACCCGCACCGTGTTCCACGGCGTGGTGGAGGATTCCATTTACCTGAGCAAAGAGGCCCAGGGCCGCGGTATTGGCGGCGCCTTGTTGGATCAGCTCATCGAGGTATGCCGTGACCTGCACAAGTGGGCCATCCACTCATGGATCTTCCCGGAGAACGAAGGTTCTGCCGGGCTGCACAAGTCCCGCGGCTTCGTCAAGGTGGGCACCTACTCCCACATGGCAAAGATGACCTACGGCGAGCTCGCCGGCCAGTGGCGCGATACCGATGTATACGAGTTGCTTCTGCCTAAGCCGGAGGAAAAGAAGGCAGCAGCCAACGAGAAGAGGAAGTAATTATCTCACTTTTCTAATATCAGGGCAGGAGTGGGGATAGAATAGAACCTGTTCTCATCCACTCTCTATCGAAGGCGAATCATGTCTTTCCGCACCTCTGTGCTTGCCCTTTCTACCGCCGTAGCCGTGTCGACCGGTGCTTTTGTAGCGCCCGTTGCCACGGCTGCTGAGTTTCCACCTGCTGGCTCCGTTCCTGTAGCAGAGCTCAACGTTAACTATCCCGATGGCGCTCTGGCATATGTCTTTGCCGAGCCGGTCATGCAATCCGACATTGACTTGGTTACCCGCCAAGTTCGTCAGCTGCGCGGCAAGGCTTGGGATGCGAATCTTCCCTTCGACGGTGCAACGCTGCAGCAGGCAGCTGCCGCTGCGGGCTATCACACCCGTGAAGAGTATATGAATGCGATTTCTTGGGATCGTGGCCTTGAGCACGCGGTTTTGCAGCGCGCTGCGGAGGAGAATTTGGATTTCAACCACGAGCGGCTCCCTGGGGTAGGGGCCTTTGGGGTCATCGATAATCTGTTGGCCGGAGAAAATCTCACCACGGCAGACATGCCGGGCGCTATTGCATCGTGGTCGACGGATAGCAACCAAGGCTCCAGTGAGTGGGAACAGCTTGTTCGTGCAAACGGACAAAGGAATCCACAGAATGGCCACTTCTACTCGATCATTGATCCCGTTCACGTAACTTTTGCTCAGGCACAGGTAGGAAAGGTCACCGCAGGCTTCTTCTCCAATCGCGATATGCCGGGTGAACCCGCTCGCATCACCGGCCGCCACGCATTCCCCATCGCTGTGCCGGAAAGTGCAGTCAATGATGCCGAACTGATGACGACTGGAGGCACCTCGGTGGGAAGCCAAGGCAGCCTGGGCTTGAGCATCGATGGATTCTGGGGAGCGAAGCTAGGGGTGCCGGTGGCGTCGCCAAGCTCAAGCGATCCTGAGGTTCTTAAAGTCAACGAGGACGGTACCTACGAGGCTAAGTCGGAGGGAACCGTGACCGTCACCTTTAACACCTATGTGGTGCGCAATGGTCAGCCCCAGTTGTCGGACAACCAAGTCACCAAGATCGTGCAGGTGACCAAGAAGTCTCTTGCTGGAAACCTAAGCTCCGGTGGTGCGGATGCTGGAACCATCGTGGGCATCATTGCCGGCGTGCTCGCTCTCATCGGAATCGCTGCCCAGGTGGCACGCCAGTTGGGAATTCTGCGCTAAGTACTTGGGTATGAAAAATCCTCCCTACGTGAATGGTCGTAGCGAGGATTTTTGTTGTATAGCGGGGACCGACCGCCTAGTCGATGGTCTCCTTGAGGTGCTCCTCCCGCACCGGCAGGATGAGCAGGAGAGCGATGATCGCCATCGGGACCATGAGCAGGATGACCGGGGTGAGGCCGTCATTGTAGGCGTTGAGGATGACGTCGCGGATGGGGTCCGGAAGCTGTGCCACCATCGACGGGGTCAGGTTGGAGGAACCGCCGCCCTCAGCGCTGAACTTTTCCGCAAAGGGCGCGCCAGCCTTGCCCATGGAAGCAATGGCGGCAGGCATGTTGGCGGCCAACTCATCCTTCATGTTGTGGATGAACAGTGAACCCACCAAGGAAGCACCCATAGCTGAACCGATCTGGCGGAAGAAGTTGTTGGCCGCCGTTGCGGTGCCCACCAGCGCCACGGGGAAGGAGTTCTGAACGATGAGAACGAGCACCTGCATAACGAAGCCGAGACCGATGCCGAAGACGAGGAATTCAGCGCCAAGCTGAGTCAGGGAGGTGTCCACAGTCAGCTTCGACATCCAGAACAGAGCGCCTGCCGTAATGGCGAGACCGATGATGGGGTAGCGCTTGTAGTGGCCGGTTCGGGCGATGATGAATCCCACTGTGGTAGAAGTGCCGATCATGCCGAGCATCATCGGGATCATCATGAGTCCCGCCTTGGTTGGCGTCAGGGTATGCACCATCTGCAGGTAGGTCGGCATGTAGCCCAGCACACCGAACATAGCCAGGCCCAGCACCATGCCGGCGGCCGTCGTGAGCACCATGTTGCGGTTCTTAAACAGCAGAACTGGGATTAGAGGCTCCTTGGCCCGCTTCTCGACGAAGACCGTGATAACAGCACCAATCACAACGATGACGGCCAAGGTGAGAATGATGGGATCCGACCACTCATACTGAGTGCCACCCCACGTGGTCATAAGGATGAGCGAGGCGGTCGTGATGGCGATGAAGGTGGCACCCAAGGCATCAAACTTACGCAGATCAGTATCGCCGACGCGCAGGTGCAGAACGAGCGCGCACACGGTCATGGCGAGCAGACCAAGGGGAATATTCATCCACAGACCCCAGCGCCAGCCGGGTCCATCAGTGAACCAGCCGCCAAGGACTGGGCCGAGGACGGAGGACAGGCCGAAAACGCCGCCCATGATGCCCATGAACTTACCGCGCTCACGTGCCGTGGTGACCTCCGCGATGATGGACTGGGAGGAGATCATCATGAATCCAGCGCCGAAGCCCTGAATGGCACGGCCAATAATGAGCAGATTCATCGAATTGGCGAAGCCGCCCACGGCGGACCCGATGACGAAGGTGGCAATTCCGCCGATGTAGAGCCACTTGCGGCCCATCATGTCACCGAGCTTGCCGGAGATGGGCATAGCGATGGTCATGGTGACCAAGAAGGCGGAGATAACCCAGCTCATGTGGTCGACGCCGCCGAGCTCGCCGACGATGGTGGGCAGGGCGGAAGCGAAGATCATCTGCCCCAGGGAGCTCATCAACATGGTGAGCACGAGGGCAGAGAAGACGAGGGCAAGGTTGTTTTCCGGCTTGCCGTTGTCAGCGTGGGACGCCGACGGTTTCGCGGTAGCTACCATGAAAGTCCTTTCGAATAGTTGTTGATGAGCATGAGTGCGGAATCAAAGCGCTGCTCAAAGGGGATGTCGCAGCTGAAGTCTGGGGAGGTGGTGGCCAACCAGAAAGCCTCACGGATGGTGACAGCAATGAGGAGTGCCTCCGTGTGCGGGGAGACATCCGGCATGGTCTTTAACGCTGGCTCCTTCTCCAGCCGCTGGGTGAGTAGCTCAAGGACTTCGTTGGACTTGGCACGCTTTCTACTTAAGGACGCCGCCGCTGCGTCCGCATCGCGGGAGATACGGCGGCGTCGCTCAGCAATCTCCCTGTTGGCGTGCTGTCCAATGAGGTGTTCCTTGATGAGGTCTACGGCCAGCTTGAAGAGGTTCTCCGTGGGGGTTTCGAGCAAATAGCTCTTCTGCTCCTGGGAAAATTCTTGGCTGGGGTTGCCCAGAACAGCTGAGTCCTTGGAATCGAAATAATTAAAGAAAGTACGCCGGGAAATACCGGCCTTCTCACAAATCTCCTCCACCGTGACTGCAGCAAAGCCGTGCTCGTCTACCAAGAGGGTGGCAGCATCCTCTATACGTAGGCGAGTTTTTAGGCGTTTTTGCTCGCGTAATGACAATTCTTCTTGCACAGAGTGCAATCCTACACTCGGTGCAAGTTTGCACCAAGTGCAATGCTGGTGATTCTCATGATGGCGGGACGATCTTTATGGCGCAGCGCACAGGAAAGGAGATAAGAACAGCAACCCCATCCTTCGCGTCCACCGGCAGCGTGGGCTGTGGCTGGTTAAGGCTCGCCGTGAGCGCGAAGGGCGCGAAGTGATGGCTAGGAAAGAAACTCTCAAGCCTAAAACTGCCCTAGTTGACGAAGTTATTGCCAGATCTTGAGGCGGAGGCTATAACTTTGGCAGGACGGGCAGTTTGGCTACCCCGACCCTGCTGTTGGCCCAGCGGGGTGGATGGGAAAACGGCGAAGCCGCCCTCCCGAAGGAGAGCGGCGGCGTGGGCGAAAGCGAGCTTAGAAGTTGTCGCGGTCGCGGTTGGTCATGGTGAGAACGTTGAGGCGCTCATCGAGCTCTTCCTCGGTGAGGTTCTCGCCGTCAACGAAGCCGAGGTCGATGACTGCCTCGCGGACGGTGATCTTCTCGTTCAGCGCGTGCTTAGCTGCCTTGGCGGCGTTCTCGTAGCCGATCTTGGAGTTCAGCGGGGTGACGATGGAGGTGGAGGACTCCGCAAACTTCTTCATGCGCTCCTCGTTGGCCTCGATGCCGTCGATGCACTTCTCGGCGAAGACGCGGGAGACATTTGCCAGCAGGCGGGAGGACTCGAGGACGTTGCGGGCCATCATCGGGATGTAGACGTTGAGCTCGAAGTGGCCGTTGGAGCCGCCGAAAGCAACAGCGGCGTCGTTACCGATGACCTGGCTGACCACCATGGTGGCGGCCTCGCTCAGGACCGGGTTGACCTTGCCCGGCATGATGGAGGAACCCGGCTGCAGGTCCGGGAGGTGGATTTCTGCCAGACCGGTCAGCGGGCCGGAGCCCATCATACGAATGTCGTTGGCAATCTTGTTGAGGGAGATAGCCACGGTGCGCATGGCGCCGGAGAACTCGACGAGGGCATCGCGGGCAGCCTGGGCCTCGAAGTGGTTCTTGGCCTCGGAGAGCTGGTCAATGCCGGTGAGCTTCTTGAGCTCCTCGGTGACCTTGCCGCCAAACTCAGCGTCGGTGTTCAGGCCGGTACCGGTAGCGGTGCCGCCGATAGCCAGTTCACCCAAGCGTGGCAGGGTGGCCTCAACGCGCTCGATGCCGAGCTCGATCTGGCGAGCGTAGCCGCCGAACTCCTGGCCCAGGGTGATCGGGGTGGCGTCCATCAGGTGGGTACGGCCGGACTTGACCACGTCAGCGAATTCCTTGGCCTTGGCCAGAAGAGAGTCGTGGAGCACCTTGAGGCCCGGGATGAGGTCATTGACGGCAGCCTCAGTTGCCGCAACGTGGGTTGCGGTGGGGAAGGTGTCGTTGGAGGACTGGCCCATGTTCACGTGGTCATTCGGGTGGATCTCCACGCCATTGTTGTGGGCGATGGAGGCGATGACCTCGTTGGTGTTCATGTTGGAAGAGGTACCAGAGCCGGTCTGGAAGACATCGATCGGGAAGGCATCGTTGTGCTTGCCCTCTGCGATCTCGGTGGCAGCGGCGATGATGGCGTCAGCCTTCTCCGCATCCAGCTTGCCGGAGTCCTTGTTTACCTGGGCGCAGGCAGCCTTGAGGAGGCCGAGTGCGCGGATCTGAGCATCTTCGAGGCCGCGGCCGGAGATCGGGAAGTTCTCCACGGCGCGCTGGGTCTGGGCACGCCACAGGGCGTCGACCGGAACCTTTACCTCGCCCATGGTGTCGTGTTCAATGCGGTATTCAGTCATGAATTCACCTTTTCTGTGAAATGAGTTTTGTTGGGTTCTTTATGTGTGCCGTGGCACGGCATTCATGGCCACCGTAGCACTCTTCCTGGGAAAGTGGACTAGCTTTCCTGATCGTGGGGGTTGGTGTAGTCCACCACGGAATATTCCTGCAGCTTAGCCAGCTTATGGATGGAGTCGACGTAGCGGATGGTGCCGGACTTGGAGCGCATGACCAGAGAGCGGGTGGTGGCGCCGTTCGGTCGGTAGGAGACACCACGGAGCATATCGCCGTTGGTCACGCCGGTAGCGGCGAAGTAGCAGTTCTCGGAAGAAACCAGATCGTTGGTGGTGAGGACGCGGTCGAGGTCGTGGCCAGCCTTGCGGGCCTTCTCTGCTTCCTCCTCATCCTTGGGCCACAGCTTGCCCTGGATTTCACCGCCCATGCACTTCATGGCGCAGGCGGTAATGATGCCCTCCGGGGTGCCGCCAATGCCCATCATGAGGTCGATGGAGTTGCTGTCCTGGCAGGTGGCGATAGCGCCGGCAACGTCACCGTCCATGATGAGGCGAACCTTGGCGCCAGCTTCACGGATCTCGCGGATGAGGTCATCGTGGCGGGGGCGGTCGAGCACGACGACGGTCAGGTCAGCCGGCTTGATGCCCTTGGCCTTGGCCACGGACTTCACGTTCCATGCCACCGACTCATTGAGATCGATGGCGCCGACCGCGTCGGGGCCAACAGCAATTTTCTTCATGTAGAAAACAGCGGACGGGTCATACATGGTGCCGCGCTCGGCAGCAGCAATGACGGAAATAGCGTTCGGGCGGCCCTCAGCCATGAGGCGGGTGCCGTCAACCGGGTCGACGGCGATGTCCATCTCGGCGCCCTGGCCGGTGCCGACCTTCTCGCCGTTGAAGAGCATCGGGGCCTCATCCTTCTCGCCTTCGCCGATGACGACGACGCCGTTCATCTCGACGGAGTTGATGAGCTTGCGCATAGCATCCACCGCGGCGCCGTCACCTTCATTCTTCTGTCCACGGCCAACCCAGCGACCCGAGGCGAGCGCTGCTGCCTCGGTGACGCGCACCAGCTCCATGGCTAGGTTGCGGTCGGGGATATAAGACGTGTTATCAGACATGTGTGATTAGTCCCTTTCTTTTCAGGTGGCTCGGCCCGGGGTGGGGGACAACCCGGAATACAAATTCCATTCTTCCACTTTTCCTGTCCGCTCAAGCCCGAATGCCTCCCCCAGAAGAGGGGCGGGGGTGCACCACCTGCCGAAAAGGCAGGTGAGAGGGCGCTGTCGCGTGTGTCGGAGGCGTCGTGCCATACTGGGCGGGTGGCATCTGAAGATAAACCAAAGATTTTCGAGGACGCGCGTGATATCACCCTGACGGTGGGCATCATCCTCATCATGATGTTCCTGGCCGTCGGAGCAACGGGACTGTGCTCGATAAACCCGGAAAAGTCCGGGCCTGTGCAGAATGTGGATGCCGCTACCTTCCTGGAGATGGAAGCGCGCGGTAGCGGGGCGGTCATTCGTGAGCCTGTCATGCCGGACGGCTGGCAGCCGACGGCCGCGCGGCGCAAGCAAGTGGGCAGCGAGTCCGGTGCCGTGGTGAGCTGGCTGACCGCGAATGAAGGATACGTTGAGTCGGCACAGACCCAGCTAGCGCTTGAGGATGTCCCCACCGCTTACGATTCCAACTATCGAGCCAACTCCGAGCGGCGTGAGGTAGCGGGTCAGGACGTGGAAATCCTGAGCAGCGACGACAAAGATGTTCGCCCCCTGTGGATCACGGACTTGGGCGATGCCCGCCTCATCCTTACCGGCTCTGCCTCCGACGCGGATTATGAGGCGGCTCTGACCGCATTCGTCGAGGCCGAGCCGCTCCAGATCGCTGAGGACGGCAGCGTCGTCAGCGAGTAACTAGTCAGCGAAACGTCACGCTCTGCAGCGCGCCGTCCCATTCCACCTCGACCGCGTCGCCAGCAGCGCTGCGCAGGGTCTCGGGGTCGAGCCCGCTCAAGCGGGTCTTAGCAAGGTAGATATCCACCTTTTCGTGCTTGGACTTGCCGGGGAATAAAGAGACCTCGCTGAGTTTCCCTTCGGTGAAGCGCAAGACAATGGAGCCGGAAAAGTAGCTGATTTCTTCGCCGTTGTCGGTGTGCGGGGTGCCGAAGAATTCCTCGGCGAGCTGGCGCGGATCACCAAAGACCATGGCCCCTGCTCCGCCGGACTTGGAGACGAAGTCGACGCGATCTCCCGGGTAGCCGTAAATCTTCATTTAAACCTCTCCTGATTCCGTTTGTGCTTCTGCGTTGTCCGGGCTGTCCGCATTCTTGCGGAGGGCTTCCTCTACGCGCTTGGAAGCGCCGTCGAGGTGTGCCTCGCAGGCCTTGGCTAGTGCCTCGCCGCGCTCCCAATATTTCAGGGACTCATCCAAGCCCATCTGTCCGAGCTCGAGGATCTTCACGGTTTCGATAAGTTCGTCGCGGGCCTGCTCATAGCTCAGCTCTTCGACGGGCGGGAATGCGTCCTGGCCGGGCTGGCCGGCGCCAATCGTGTCAGTCATGAGGATAGTGCTTCTTTCTTTCTGGTTCTGTATAACGTGGTCTGTTTAATCCGCAGCCTGGGAGGCCATGGCGGCGGCGGTAATCGAGCCATCACCCACGCGGATGCGCAGTTGCGAACCCGGGGGCGATTGCGTGTAGCTCGTGACGACTTCCGGCCCGCTGCCATCGCGCGGAAGGACCTGCACAATGGCATAACCGCGCTCGAGAGTGGCCGAGGGGCCCAAGGCGGAGACCCGCGCACGCAACGAGGTTACCTGGTTGTTTTCGCGGTCCAGCTGATGAGTAATGACTCGCCGGATCGACGCAACGTGACGTTCGAGTTCCTCGCGGCACGCGGTGATCGGCACCATGGGGTCCGCGAGGACGGGGCGGGAGCGGATGCTCTCGAGCCCGCGGCGCTCTCGTTCCACCCAGCCGCGCAGCGCCGCCGCCATGCGGGAACGTGCTTCGGAAATCACTGCGTATTCCTCGGCAGCGGAGGGCACGACGCGCTTGGCCGCATCGGTGGGGGTGGCGGCGCGGAGATCGGCGACGTCGTCAAGCACCGGATGGTCCGGCTCGTGGCCGATGGCGGAGACAACCGGGGTGCGGGCGGCGGCTACTGCGCGCTGGAGAGCCTCCTCGGAGAAGGGGAGCAGATCTTCCACCGACCCGCCGCCGCGGGCGATGATAATGACATCGACCTCCGGGTCTGCGTCAAGGGTCTGCAGCGCGTCGATGACCTGGGTAACTGCCGTGGCTCCCTGCACCGCTGTATTGATGACCTCGAACTGGACTGCCGGCCAGCGGTCTTGTGCCACCGAGAGGACATCGCGCTCAGCGTGGGAGCCACGGCCGGTGATGAGTCCGATTTTCTTTGGCAGGTAGGGAAGCGGCAGTTTCCGAGATGGATCGCACAGGCCCTCCTGGCGTAGGCGCTGGCGCAGCATCTCTACTCGGGCGAGGAGATCGCCGATGCCGACGTGACGAATCTCAGTAACCCACAGGGAGAAGCTACCGCGCCCAGCGTAGAAGGCGGGCTTGCCGTAGACCACGACGCGGTCGCCGTCCTTGAGCGGCGAGGGAGCATTCCGGATGAGCGACGTGTTGCAGGTCAGCTGGACAGATTTCTCCTGTTCCACGTCACGCAGGGTGATATAGGACAGTTTCCACGTCGGCTTCATGTTCAGCTGGGTGATCTGGCCCTCCACCCAGAGGAAGCCGAGGCGCTCGATCCAGCCTTTGACTTGGTCATTGACCTTGCCGACGGGCCACGGTGTCTCCGCGGAATTGGCCGGTTGGTTCACGCGCAGTCCTTTCTCTTGAGTGGTCTGTGCTTCGGGGCGTGCTCCGTCTAGTGTATGGGGCGCGCCGGACATCGGGGCTCACCGGTCACCTGCGGCGGGCGGGAATCGGCGGGAACTACAGTATGTGGGCAACTTTAGATACTCTGGTTGGCATGACTGAAACTGCAAAGAAGGTGCTCCTCGCGGCTCCCCGCGGCTACTGCGCCGGCGTGGACCGCGCTGTTGAGACAGTGGAAAAGGCGCTGGAAAAGTACGGCGCTCCCATCTACGTGCGCAAGCAAATCGTGCACAACCGCTTCGTCGTTGAATCCCTGGCCAAGCGTGGCGTCATCTTTGTGGAAGAGGCCTCCGAGGCCCCCGAAGGTGCTCACCTGGTATTTTCTGCGCACGGCATCGCGCCGAGCGTGCGCAAAGAGGCCGAAGAGCGCAAGCAGCTAACGCTAGACGCCACGTGCCCGCTGGTGACCAAGGTGCACAAGGAAGCCCAGCGTTTTGAGCGCGACGGCTACCAGATTCTGCTGATCGGCCACGAAGGCCACGAAGAGGTCGAAGGTACTGCCGGCGAGGCCCCAGACGTCACCCACCTGGTGGATGGTTTGGAGGGCGTCGACAAGCTGCCGGACTTTCTACACGAGGAAAAACTCATCTGGCTGTCCCAGACCACGTTGTCGGTGGATGAGACCATCCAGATCGTCAACAAGCTGCGCGAGCGCTTCCCGCACTTGGAAAACCCGCCGTCAGACGATATTTGCTACGCCACACAGAACCGCCAGGAGTCGGTCAAGGCCATCGCCCCGAAGTGCGATCTCATGATCGTTGTCGGCTCCCAGAACTCCTCCAACTCCAAGCGCCTGGTCGAGGTTGCCCTGGAGGCAGGTTCGAAGACTTCTTATCTGGTGGATTTCGCCTCAGAGATCGATGAGGCCTGGCTTGAAGGCGTGAACACCGTTGGCGTCACGTGTGGTGCCTCCGTGCCTGAGCTGCTGGTGCGTGAAGTGCTCGAATACCTGGATGAGCGCGGCTACAGCGACGTTGAGCAGGTGACCACCTCCACGGAGACCATCACGTTCTCGCTGCCGCGCGATCTGCGCCCGGCACGTACTGCGCGCTAGTCCTCGTCGTAGAGGTTTTCCTCGAGCGGCTGGGGGGACCGCTGGGGGCGCCGCGCATTCTCCGCTGCTTCAGCGGCGGCGCGGCGGAAATCCTCCTGCACGTCGGTCTCGGGGGACGCTTGGCGGAGCTGGGCGCGCTCTTCGGCCTGCAGGCGGCGGCGTTCCTCACGGTTGCGCTCTCGGACCCGTCCAGAACTCGTGTTCTCCCGGGCAATGAGCTCTGCCACGGAGAGCCGCTCAGAGCGGTTGCGGCGGTCGGAGGCAGCGTCGGCGCGGCGCTTCTTTTGTGCTTCCGCTTCTCGGCTCTTCGCGTGGTTGTTGCTGCTCCATATACGCATGACCGCGAGCAGCGCACACGCCAAGACCGTGACGATGAGCACCGGGAAGTGCTGTATCAGTGGGAAGGCCGTGGTGAGAAGCGCGGTCTTGGAAAACGGAGAGGCGCCTTCTGGCAAGGCAGCCGTCGAGTTAATGAACCCGCCGCCTACGGTTCCTAGCGCGTAGAGCAGCGGCAGGGTAATCACCAACAAGTAGAGCCCGCGGATCTCCACCAACCAGGTGAGAGCGAGCGAGCCAAGTCCAAAGATCAGGGCGAACGGCAGGGCAACCTTGCCGAGCACACCTGAGACTGCCAAGGCCACAAGCGTCACGACGAGCGCGACGAGGAGCGCTCGGGTAAGCGGCATCCCACGGCGGGGAGGGCGGCGACGATTTTTGGCAACAGACACGACCAGAGAGCTTACCGGGATTGGTGACCAAAACGTTATTCATCGTGGGCGCGCCGCGGCCAAGAACCGACACTGCGCGGCTCCACCGGTAGGCGGTCAACGCGGGCGGGCACATCTAGTTCCTTGAGCCGCCGCGCGGTGACCCCGACGCGGGAGTCCAAGCTGGCCAAACTCGCGTTATAAGCCTCAACCGCGCGCTCGAGGCCGCGGCCGACCTTGTCATAGTGCTCGTTGAGGGTATTAAGGCGCGTGTAGAGCTCACGTCCCAAGCGCTGTACCTCGCGGGCTTTGTCGGAGATTTCTTCGTGCTGCCAGCTCACCGCCACCGTGCGCAGGAGGGCGAAGAGGGTGCTCGGCGTGGCGATGACGATGTTGCGCTCGAATGCGAACTCGAGCAGCTCGGCATCGATGGAGAGCGCGGCGTCGACGAAGGTATCCGCGGGAACGAAGAGGATCACAAACTGCGGCGTGGGGGAGAAAGCCTCGATATAGTCCTTAGAAGCCAGTGCTTGGACATGTGAGCGCATCAGGTGCGCGTGGCGCCGGAGATACCCTGCCCTTTCTTCCGGATCCTCAGTCTCCATGGCGTCGAGGTAGGCGCTGAGTGGAACCTTGGCGTCGACCACAATGCTGCGCCCACCCGCCAGGTGAACGACGAGGTCAGGGCGGACTACCGAACCGTTGATGCGAGCGCTGACTTGGGAGTCGAAGTCCACATGTTTGCGCATGCCGCCGAGCTCGACCACGCGTTCCAGCTGTACCTCACCCCAGCGCCCGCGGACGTTTGGCGAGCGCAGCGCGCCGACCAACTTGTCGGTGCGATCGGAGAGCCGAGTCGAGGTGCGCGTTACCGCTTGAACTTGGCTGCTGAGCGCGGCGAGCGATGTCGCGCGATCCTCCTCAATTTCCTGCAATTGCAGGCCCAAGCGGTCCATGGCCTTTTCCAGCGGGGCAAGCTCGGCTTGGCGGCGTTGGGATTCTTGCAGCGCGCGGTGTTCTTCGGAGGGCTGGGAAGACTGCGCGGAATAGGCGCGGGCCAGCCAACCGAGGGCGGCGCCAATGATGAGGCCGAGGAAGAGGAGCAACACGGGAAGGGTAGACGTCATGCCTGTCATCATGACATGCGCCCCGGACACGCCCCGCTAGTTCTTGTCCTTCGACTGCAACATCTGTTCGAGAGCGCCGATGGCGCGCTTGATTCCCGCGCGGGCGCCGCTATCGCGCTCGCTGAGTTCCGCGTCAACATCGACCTTGCGGTCCAGCGGGCTCGTGCCATCGCTGGCGACGTCTTCCGCCGCGCCTTCCGGTGCAGCGTGGTCCGGGACGGACAGCCATTGCTCGCGTTTGTGGTCACCCTGCTGTTGGGTATAGCGCCCGATGAGGAAGCCTGCCACGGTAGAAAACTCCAACTCCTCGGCGGTTCTCTCGCCGGATTGGAGCATCACCATGTCTTGGAAGTAGCGGTAGACCACCGCGATGGTGGCGGCAACCGGCACGGCGAGGAAACCGCCGATGAGGCCAAAGAGCGCGGAGCCGACGGTCACGGAAATCAGCACGATAACCGGGTGCAGGTTCATCGCCTTCGACTGCAGCCACGGGGAGAGCACGTTGCCCTCGAGCTGCTGGACCATCAGGACCAAGCCAAGCACCAGAAGCGCCTTGGTGAAGCCCAAAGACACCAGCGCGATGGTCACGGACAGTGCGCCGGCCACAATTGCGCCGACAAAGGGGATGAAGCCGGCGATGAACGTGATGATGGCGAGGGCCATGGCCAAAGGCACACCGATGAGGGCGAGGCCGAGGCCGATAAAGACGGCGTCGACAAGCGAGACAACAGCCTGTGCACGCACGAAACCACCCAGCGTGGTCCACACACGGGTTAGCAGCTCAGTCAAGTGCCAGCCGGTGCGGCGGCCCGTCGCTTGGCGCAGCCACGGCAGGAAGTTGTGTCCGTCCTTGAGGAAGAAGAAGGTCAGCACCACGATGATGAAGAGCGTGACCACGATGGAGGTGGCCGTGCCGATTCCGGTGAACACGGAGCCCGCAATGGAACCCGCCTGGCGCTGCAACCACAGGGCGATTTCATCGATGTAGCCGCCGATCTCATTCGCGTCGAGGTTGAGCGGCGGGCCCTGTGCCCATAGCTGTAAGCGTTGAATTCCCTCGACAGTCTGCAGATACAGAGTTTGGGACTGCCGTGCGAAGTCCGGTGCAATGAACATGAAGAGGGTGCCCACCGCAGTAAAAGACACCAGAATGGTCACCGCGGCAGCGAGGGCTGACGGCAGTCCCTTGCGCCGCATGGCGCTCGCAATGGGGGCCAGCACGGTGCAAATAATCAGCGCGATGAGGACGGGCAGGATGCCGCGCCAGAAGTTGCCCAGCATGCGGAAGGAGGCATAAAGAAAGACGCCAATGATGGTCAGGCGCAGTGCCCACAGTGATGCGGACTTGATGACCTCGCCGACCACCACGGAGCGATCCACTTGGTTGCCTGGCGGGTGTGCGGAGACAGCGTTCAGCGAGGCAGCATCGACGGAGTCATCGAAGCGCCCGCCAAGTGCTGCCTCTGCTGCGGCAAGCTCAGGCGAGGATGCAGTGGGGGATGGCTGATCAGAACTCACCCCACCATCTTGCCTTAAAAGATCCGGGGTGCGTTAGGATTGGCCCCGTGAGTCTTACACTTGGAATCGTCGGCCTGCCCAACGTGGGCAAGTCCACTTTGTTTAATGCCCTGACCCGTTCCGACATCTTGGCGGCGAACTACCCGTTTGCCACCATTGAGCCGAATGTCGGCCTCGTTGAGCTCCCCGATTCCCGCCTGAACCGCCTAGCGGAAATCTTCAGCTCCGAGCGCATCCTCCCGGCCACCGTGTCCTTCGTGGACATCGCCGGCATTGTCGAAGGCGCTTCCAAGGGTGAAGGCATGGGCAACGCCTTCCTCGCCAACATCCGTGAAGCTGACGCCATCTGCCAGGTGGTGCGAGCCTTCGCCGATGAGAACGTGATCCACGTTGACGGTGAGGTCAACCCGGCGCACGACATCTCCGTTATTAATACCGAGCTCATCCTCGCGGACCTCCAAACCATTGAGAAGGCCCTGCCTCGTCTGGAAAAGGAAGCCCGCAAGAACAAGGACCTGGCAGAGACCGTGGAAGAGACCAAGAAGGCCCAGGCCATCTTGGAAGATGACCGCACCCTCTTCGCCGCTTCCAAGAGCAACGAGATCGACCTCTCCCTCCTGCGCGAGCTGCACCTCATGACCGCGAAGCCCTTCCTTTATGTCTTCAACTCGGATGAGGCCGTGCTTACCGATGACGCCAAGAAGGAGGAGCTGCGCCAGCTCGTCGCCCCTGCGGAATGCGTCTTCCTCGATGCCCAGACCGAAACCGACCTCCTTGAGCTCGATGAGGCGGAGGCACTCGAATTGCTCGAGTCGGTGGGCCAGGAAGAACCCGGCTTGGCGACGTTGGCCAAGGCCGGCTTCGCCACCCTCGGCCTGCAGACCTACCTGACCGCAGGCCCGAAGGAAGCTCGCGCGTGGACCATCAAGCAGGGCTCCGCAGCACCGCAGGCCGCGGGTGTAATTCACACCGACTTTGAGAAGAAGTTCATCAAGGCCGAGATCGTCTCCTTCGATGACCTGGACGCCGCTGGCTCCATGGCGGAAGCCCGCAATGCTGGCAAGGTGCGCCAGGAGGGCAAGGAGTACATCATGCAGGACGGCGACGTCTGCGATTTCAAGATCGGCGGCTAACTCGTGCGCTCATAGCGCGTAGGCTGTGGGCATGAGTATCGCCCACATCCTCGAACGCGCAGCAGAGGCCACGCAGTGGCAGGAGTCCCTTTACAAGGATCTGCACCAGCATCCTGAGCTCAGCATGGAGGAGGAGCGCACCCGCGGTGTTATCGCGGATAAGCTCCAGGAATTTCCAGGAGTTGAGGTGCTGGAATTCGGCGGGGGAGTCGTCGGCATCCTTCGCAACGGCGAAGGCTCGACCGTCTTGGAGCGCGCCGATTTCGACGGCCTGCCCATTACAGAGGACACCGGCCTGGACTACTCCGCTACGGGTGAGGCAATGCACGCCTGTGGGCACGATGCCCACGTGACCGGGTTGCTCGGCGCCACTGAGGCACTGGCCAAGGCAACCGATTCGTGGTCCGGTACCTTCATCGCCCTTTTCCAGCCGGGCGAGGAAACCGCCGAGGGCGCGCAGTCCATGGTGGACGCGGGACTCACCGAAAAAGTCCCCACGCCTGATGTGGCCTTTGGCCAGCACATCTTCATTGATAAGGATGCCCCCGCTGGCAGCGTACTCATCGCGCCCGGCCCGGTCTTGTCCACGGCGACCTCACTCACCGTCACCGTCTATGGTCACGGTTCTCATGGCTCGATGCCGCACCTCAGCGTTGATCCGGTGGTGCTCGCCAGCTCCATCGTGCTGCGGCTGCAAACAGTTGTCTCCCGTGAAGTCGATCCGCACCACTTCGCCGTATTGACCGTTGGCGCACTGCAGGCGGGTTCGAAGGCCAATATCATTCCGGATTCGGCGACCTTACGCATCAACATCCGTGCCTATGACGAAGACGTCCGGGCTCAGATCGTCGAGGCGATTCACCGCATTGTTAAGGCGGAGTGCTGGGCAGCGATGTCCCCGCGCGAGCCGGAGTTTGTGCAGAGTGATAATTACCCCCTCACCGTCAACGATGACGACGTGACCGACAAGGTGCGCGCGCAGCTTATCGACGTCCTTGGTAGCGACAACGTCCTCGACATGGAGCCGTGGACCGCCTCGGAGGATTTCTCTCGTATCCCCGATGCCTTCGGCGCTCCCTATTGTTTCTGGGGCTTCGGCGGGCGTACCGACGGTGCGTCAATCCCCAACCACAACCCGCGCTTTGCTCCGGAGCTGCAGCCGACTCTTACCACGGCGACGCAGGCTCTCATCGCCGCGGCCTACGCCTACCTGGAAAATTAATCTTCCATCGCCGATTGCAGCACAGAGAGCACCGTGCGCCGTGCCGCGGAATCATCGAGGTGGGAATCCACCAGCGTCACGAGTGCTTCAAGCACCAGCAGAAAAGCAACGCGCGAGGCATCCTGCAGCTCTGCACGAAATGTCCCATCCGGGGAGGGGATGACCAGTGTGTAGGAGGCGAGCTCCGCCAAGGGCGAGGAGGTAAACGAGGTCAGCGCGATGAGCTTCGCGCCCGCCTCGAAGGCTGCTGTCGCGGCTTTGAGCGTGAGCGTGGTCGACCCTGAACCGGAAACGACGAGGCACACGCACTCTGCGTCTAGTTGCGTCGCCGCGATGTGCTGGCCCATGGCCTCCGCCACGAACTCGGCTGGGCGCCCGATGCTTGTGAGGCGCAGCGCCATGGTCTGCGCCAAGGGAGCAGAGAGGCCATTGCCCACGAGGAGAACACGCTTGGCCTGCGCTACTGCCTCCACTGTCGCGGCTAGCTCATCCTCGTTGAGCAGGACAGTAAGCCCATGCAGGTAGTTGCTGAAGGAGGCAATCTCGGCACTCATGCGGCCGACGTGGGTGGAATCGGCACCCGCCGGCGGGGTGGGGCGCTGCGCAATCTCCTGCGTGAGCGCCACACGCAACTGCTGGTACCCGTCGTAGCCCAGCGCTTTCGCGGTGCGGATGACGGAGGTACGGGACGTGCCTACCTTGGCCGCCAGCTGGTCCGCAGTGGCGTGCAGGACGAAGTCCATGTCTTCGAGGATTGCCTGGGCCACGCGTTGTTCGATGGGCTGCAGGCTCGGCATGCGCGTGGTGATGTGCGCGGAGAGTGGGGCGGAATCAGTCATAGGGCTAACTATCAGGTGAATTTGGCAGCCACGATGCGGCGGCGGATAGCGCCGGAGATGGCGTCGATGGACATGGTGATGACGATGACCACGATGAGCAGGACGCCGACGACGTCCCACTGGCGGTACTGCGTATAGCCGGTGAGCATGTCACCGATGCCTCCCACGCCGATGAGGCCGAGGACCGCGGAGGTGCGCACGTTGATCTCAAAACGGTAGAGCGCGAGCGAAGCCAGCTCCGGTTGGACAATGGGCCAGGTTCCCCAGCGCACCATTTCTGCCAGGCTGCCGCCGGCTGCCTTGACTGCTTCGGCTGGGCCAGTCGGCGCGGTTTCAATGGCCTCATAGGTCCACTTCGCATGCGTACCGATGCCGCCGATGGCCAGAGCCAGCGCGCCCGTAAACGGGGTCAACCCGGTGACGGTGAGGATAATGATGGCGATGATGATCTCCGGTACCGCGCGGATGATGGCAAAGAGCGCACGCAGTGGCAGACACACCCAGCCCGGGGAGACCGTATTGGCAGCCAGGACACCGAGGATGGTGGAGAGGAACACGCCGAGCAGCGCGCCGATCCAGGCCATGGCCACGGAGCGCCAGGTCTGCAGGAGGGCCTCACCCAGCTTGGACCAGTCCGGGTTGGAGAACATGAGCACGAGGTAGTGCCAGATGTTCGAGGGCAAATCTTTAAGAGCCGTCAGATCAACGCGAATGTAGCCAAAGGACAGCGCCAAGATCATAAGGATTCCGGCCCACGCAGCGAAGACTCCCCAGCTGCGGGAGCGGGAGGGAAGTACATGTGCAGTGCTCATCGCAGCCTCTTTCGCAGGTTGACGGACACGATCTCCAGAGCGATGACCACGACGAGCAGCTCGAGCACGATGGCGGAGAGCGCGTCATAGCGGTAGAAACCACGGACTTCGTCGATAAGCAGGCCAATGCCACCAGCGCCCACGAGGCCGAGGACCGCGGAGATGCGGACGTTGAGCTCGAGGGAGTAGATCACCTGGCTGGCAAAGACCGGCCAGGTCTGCGGCAGGGCAGTAACCCGGTTGATCTGGGTTTGCGTGCCGCCGGCGGCGCGGCCGGCCTCCATGTAAGAATCATCCGCGGAGTCGATGGCTTCGGAGACGAGCTTGACCACGATGCCGACGTCGAAGAGCACCAGCGTGATGATGCCGGGCAGGGCACCGACGCCGAGCATGGCCACGAGGATGGTGGCGTAGACCAAGTCGGGCACCGCGCGGACAACGTTGACGATGCCGCGCACTAGCGAGCGCCACGGTGTCGATGGGTTGGTGGGCCGCGCCGCCCACAGGGATAGGGGCAGAGCGATGACCGCAGAGATGGCGGCACCGACGACGGCCATGGCGAGGGTTTCAAGCATCGGCTCCCACGTGCGCGGGAGGATGGACCAGTCGGGGCTGAACATCAGGGCCAAGCGGTCGGCGCCGTTGCGCCAGTTGCGAGCGATCTGCCCAAAGTCGATCTCGATTCCGCCCCAGGCGGGGACGCAGGTGGCGATGGTGAGCGCGAGAAAAGCAGCCAGCCCGCCAAGGATGCCGGGCCAGTTGCGCTGCCGTGGGGGAAGTACCGCCGTCATGCCCGGCTCTCCTGACTTCCCAGCTGGTCTTCCTCGCGGATGCGCCGGCCGTAGATGGCTTCGAAATCCTCCACGGTGGAGCCTGCGGCGGGCCCATCGAAAACTATCTTGCCGTGGCGAATGCCGATGATGCGTGTGGCGTAGTCTTGCGCCAGATCCACCAGGTGCAAGTTCACCAGGGTGGTCAGGTCCCGCTCGGTATTGATGCGGCGCAGATCCTTCATCACGGAGTGGGCAGTGGGCGGGTCGAGGGAGGCGACGGGTTCATCGGCCAGCATGATCGCCGGCTTCTGGGACAGGGCGCGAGCGATGGCCACGCGCTGCTTCTGGCCGCCCGATAAGGCGCCGGCCTTATTCCACGCCTTGTCGAGGATCCCTACGGAGTCGAGGGCCTCGGCGATGATTGCTTTGTCCTCGGCGGTAGAGATTCCCAACAGGGTGCGCCAGCTGGGATTGTGAGAAAAGCGCCCGACGAGGACATTGGAGAAGACGCTCGCGCGGTCCGCCAGGTTGAACTCCTGGAAGATCATGCCGATGCGGCCGCGCAGCTTCCGCAGCTGCGCTCCCTTCGCCGCAGAAATCTCGTGGTCGCCGACGAAAATCTTGCCGGATGTCGGTTGCACGAGGCCGTTGATGCTGCGGATGAACGTGGATTTGCCAGAGCCGGACAGGCCGACGATGGCGACGAATTCGCCGGGAGCGATGTCCACGGAGACGTCGTCAAGCGCCAGCGTTCCGTTGGGGTAGCGCACCGAGACATTCTCGAACCGAATGCCCCACGCTTTCTCCTCCGTCATGGGGAACCTTTCTGAGTGGGAACTGGGCAGTGGAGGAGCGCGGACCTACTGTGCGAAGCGCTCGTTGACCTTGCGCGCCATGTCAATGGATTCCTTCTTAGCCGGAACCCAGTCGGTGATGTCGAAGATGGCGGACATGGTGTCCGGGTCAACCTCGGAGAAGCCATCCATGAGGTCGGTGATTTCCTTGCGGCGCTCTTCTGGGACATCGTCCGAAATGACGACGCCGCCGTTGGGGTACATCTCGGTGTACCCGAAGACGACGAGCTTCTCAGCCAAGTCAGGAGCCTCGGACGAGTCGATGGTGGAGCGTGCGTCCCAGAAGCTAAAGCCCACCTCAGCGTCGCCGTTGTAGACGGCCATGATGGAAGCATCGTTGGAGGTTACCGGGACCTTCTTGAGGCTATCGACGTCGATACCCTGGGACTCCATCGCCATGACGGGCAGCTGGTAGCCGGCCGGGGAGGTAGCACCGAGCATAGCGACAGTGGTCTTACCATCGATCTTCTTCAGCGCCTCGAGGCCTTTCGGGCCCTGGCCCTTGTTCTCGTCTGCGGTGGCGGTGCCGTTGCAGTAGAGGTACTCGGCGCCGCTGGCAGCGTAGGTGGACTTGACTGGCTCGTCTTCGCAGTACTTGTCGGGGTTGTTGGTGACGAACTGGCCGGCGTAGGAATCCGCGCCGAAGCGCTCGTCCTGCAGCACAGCGTGGGCGTCGTACATGTCTTCAGCGGAGGCCAGCTGTGCGGCGGAGGCGATGGCGATGTCAGCCTGGCCGGAGCCGATGGCCTCGACGGCGGCCTGGTAATCCTTGGTCACGACACCCTCAACCTCCACGCCGAGCTCCTCAGAGAGGTAATCGGTCAGCGGCTTGGCGGTGGTGACGAGATCGTTGACCTTCTCGTTTGGGATGAGCGCGAGGGTGAGCTTGTCATCGGATCCCTTGGCAGAATCGGAACCGTTATCGGAGTCGGAAGAGCAGGCGGTGAGGGAGAGGGACAAGGTAAGTGCGGTGGCGGCAAGAGCGGTGAAACGGCGCATAATGAATGTCTTTCTGTGCGTGTGGGTTAAAGAGCGGAGGTCAGTTCGGGAAAGATGTCGGTGACGCGGGTGACGCGCCACGTCGGGTCAGCCTCAGGGGAGGTTGCGAAGGGGGAGTCAACGAGCACGGTGCGTCCGCCTACGGCGGCCACGGGTGCGAGGTCGAACTCCCAAATATCGCCGAAGGCGATGAGGTGAGTCGGATCCGTGTCGGCGAGATCGGTGTTCAGGATGCGGGTCAGTCCTTCGGGTTTGCCCACCCTGGTGTAGACGGTGTCGAAGGACCTGTCGAGGCCCAGTGTGTGAAGGGCAGCGCTAAGACCAATCTCTGGAGAGTTCGTCGCCAGAATGGCGCTGCCGGGGTAGGAGGCAAGGAATTCGGCAAGCCCCTCAGGGGCGGTGATGCCGGTGTCGGCGAGGTTCTCCCGGGAAGCCATATATGCCTCCTGGCAGGTCTCTTCCGGCACGTCGAGTTCGGCGGCGAGAGTGCGGACGAGGTGGTAGCCGTCGCGTGCTGAGCCGACGTTATCGGAGTTCAGCAGCGCTTCGGCGTCTTGAGCAATGGATGGGTGCCCGGCTTTCTCTGCAATGAGGCGCGCATAGGCCAGAACGGGGCCGTGGCCAAGGCTGACGGTCCCATCAAAATCGAAGAGAAGGACTGGGCGAGTTATGTCTGTGGACATAAAGTACAAACTAACGGCGGTTTATGTACTTCGCGACCGCACGCGGTAAACATTCAGTGAACAGTGCGTGCACATCCGGCTTTGGTAGTCTAAGGGGCTGTAGAAATCTCTTCTCGAAGGCCGACATTATGTCTCTTCCCACCGAGCAGTTGCTGCTCGAACGCTTTATGAAGCTCTCCATCGCTACTGCAGTGGCCACGATCGCGCTCAAGATTGTCGCTGCTGCGGTGACGGGATCGGTGGGCTTTCTTTCTGACGCCCTCGAATCTGGTGTGAACCTCGTCGCCGCCGTTGTAGGTTTTGTGGCTATTAAGATTGCGGCAAAGCCAGCGGACGCAAACCACCAGTTCGGCCACGGCAAGGCCGAATATGTTTCCGCGCTGGTGGAGGGTGCAATGATCTTCGTCGCTGCGGCGATGATTATCTACACGGCCATTCGCCGGCTTCTGGATCCGCAGCCACTGGAGCAGCCAGGGCTCGGACTCTTACTATCGCTCGTGGCATCCCTGCTGAACCTGGGCGTCGGTTTTCTGCTTGTGCGCGCGGGTAAACAACACCGTTCGGCCACCTTGCAGGCGGATGGAAAGCACTTGCTTACCGACGTCTGGACCTCCGTCGGCGTCATCGTCGGTATTGGGGCAGTGACGTTGACAGGCTGGCTGTGGCTGGACCCCATCATCGCGTTTGCCGTGGGCCTCAATATTTTGTGGACTGGCTACAAGTTGCTCAAAGAATCGTTGAGCTCCCTGTTGTCGGAGTCCTTGCCGAAGAAAGAACACGGGCAGCTGGATGCGCTTCTCAATGAGCTGGAGGACCACCACCAGGTCTCCTTTACCTCGCGCCGCACAGTGGCAGCGGGTCGCCAGCGCCTTGTCTATCTCACCATGGACGTACCCGGCGAGTGGACGGTGCTGCACTCGCACACCATCGCCGACCGCATCGAAGACGCCATTGACGAGCTTTTCCCTGGCGCCGAGGTATTCATCCACGTTGAACCTGCCGGCACGGTTCATCGCCGCATTTTGCGAATGCCGTAACGCTTGCAGCTAACGCAAGCTGGCCACGCCGCGTCCGCCCTCCATGACCCACGGCCAGCTGAGGCCGTTCCTGGTCAGGACATCATTGCGGATCTCATCGGGAACGATCCATTCCTTGTGTGCATACCCCAGAAGGTACTCATCAAAGGCGGGGAGCTCGAGGCGAATTTTTAGGGCCTTCTCGATCTCGCTAGACGTGACATCCTCCTGCCAAGTGGCCATCCAGAAGTCCTGACCTTCGTGGCACACAGGTTGAGCAACCGTCGATGTCAGGGCCTTGGTGGCCTGAGATTTACTGAGCTTGGACCATGCTTGGAGGTCGGCTGCGGATACTGGCCCGTGCCCTTCGACATAGCGCTGGGCCAGCTCAGCAAGCGGTTCCTCCGGCTCGCGCTGGACGGTAGGTAGCGCGTCTACGTGGAGGAAAGTCTCTTGGTTGCCAGCTTTCGGGCCCTGCACGAGGTCACCGGCACCACCAAAGGCGCGGAGTAGGTGGGAGCCCCTGCCTTCAGTGGGATCAACACCAGCTTCAGCGAAAATCTCGTAGACTTCCGTGCGGCTCAGGGGTTCGGTCGCAGCGCTGTGAAGCGCTTCCGAGGCAGCTGCCACCATGTCTTCGCTCAGCCCCAAACTCGGCCGCCGAGATTTCTGGCTGGAAGCCATTCGTGGATAGAGGAGGCGGGACATCCAGCGGACGTCGGCAGCCGGCATGAAGTGCAGCGTGCCGCGCTGCGGCCAACAGCGCACCACGCGAAAGCGTGCTACGTCTTCGAGTACCTTTTGCTCATCGCAGCCGGCGCGAAGAGCAAGTGCTCTGATACCGGCATCGTAGGTCTGGCCCTGGAGGGCGAGCAGATGCTCGGCAACATCGAGGGCCGACGCCAGAGTCGGCCGCGCCGCCGATGGTGCAAGGCCTTGAGCAATGAGCCGACGAGCGAGAAGCTCATCGCGGGTAAGTTCCTTCATGGCTGTTTAGGTTAGAGTCGGAAGGTCTTCATCAGCTGCATGCCGGTGGACACCAGCTGACGGAAGCGCTCCGGGGAGATGTACTCCGAGGGCGCAAGCGGGTGTAGGCGTTGCTCGGCCACGGTGCGCTCATTGGCCCACAGGCGCATGCCGGTAATGCCGTGGCGGTGATTGAGGCCAGACTCCTTGACGCCGCCACCGGGTGCGGCGATGGAACCATACGCGGCGGCGAAGCCTTCGTTGATGTTGACCATGCCGGCTTCCAGCTGGGAGGCCACCTTCCATGCGCGGCGGGAATTCCCGGACCACACCGATGCGGATAGGCCGTAGGTGGTGTCGTTGGCGAGCTGAATGGCCTCGGCGTCGGAACTCACCGCATACACCGCGAGCACTGGGCCGAAGGTTTCGGTGGCATAGAGATCCATCTCTGGGGTCACACCAGTCAACACGGTGGGTTCATAGAAGTAGGGCCCAAGGTCCGGCCGGGCCTTTCCGCCGTAGACCACGGTGGCGCCCTTGGACACGGCATCCTCCACGTGGGCTTTAACGGCATCGAGCTGGCGTTGCGAGGTCAGCGAGCCGATGGTGGCGGCATCGGAGAAAGCCGCGCCCAAAACCTGCTGGTCTAGGGCGTTCGCGAGTTCGACGAGGAACTCCTCAAAGACGCTCTCGTGCACATAGGCGCGCTCGGCGGACATGCACAGCTGGCCGGAGGAAGAAAATGCAGTGCGCACCGCACCTTGGGCGGTGGACTTAAGAGGGGCGTCGTCAAGCACCAGCATCGGGTTCTTTCCACCCAGCTCCAGCATGGTGGGGATGAGGCGTCCGGCTGCCTGGGTAGCGATGGACTTGCCGGCCTTGGTGGAACCGGTAAAGGAGAGGCCATCCACCAGCGGCACGAGGGCATCGCCCACCTCCGCACCGCGGCCGGGAACCAGCTGCCAGGCCGCCTCCGGCAGGCCCGCCTCGATGGCTAGGCGTCGCAGCAGAATCGCCGTCAGCGTGGTCTGAGAATCCGGTTTGTGCACCACGGCATTACCAGCCGAGAGGGCTGCCAGAACATCGCCTACACCGAGGGACAGGGGATAGTTCCACGGAGAGATAAGCCCCACCACGCCCAGCGGGTAATGCTGGGTGCGGGTCTTAGTCAGCACGGGAAGCGCGCCGGGGTGGCGGTCAGCGCCGAAAGCTTTGCGGATGTTCACGGCGTAGAAGCGCGCGCAGTTATACAGATCCATCAGCTCGTCATAGGCATGGGAGCGGGACTTGCCGTTTTCTGCCTGGATGAGGTCGAGGATGAGCTCCTCGTTCTCCTGAACGAGGTCGTGCAGGCGTAGCAGGATGGCGGCGCGGTCACCTTGGCCAACGCCGGCGCGCGCATAGTTGACGGCCTTCTCGACGTCCCCGGCGGTGGCGACGGGGAAGCTAAAGAGATCCTCACCGCTAAAAGGCGCGTGAGCCTGGTGCTGCTCACCCGTGCCGCGAACATCGCGGGCGGGGTCCGTGTCTAAGAAATTGAGCACTCGCTGGGGCAGACGGGTCTGAGTGAACGTCTTCATGCGGTCTATTGTCCCAAAAATATGCGATGGCGCTATAGATTTTTCGAGATTTGTCTCACAAACTAAATTAATCGTGGTTAGGATGACGCTATGCCAATCCTCGCGACTACTCCACAGGCCCAGGTCCGCGCGGCCGTTGAGCCGCTCGTCAGATCTGGAGAAAGCCCAGCGCCCGTAGGCGTTATTGACCTCGCCGCGTTCGACTACAACGCTGCACAGATGCCGACTCGTGCCGGGGGACTACCCATCCGCGTGGCCTCGAAGTCGATCCGCAGCGTGGCAGCACTTCGTCGTGCCCTCGAGCACGGGGGCTACCGTGGCATCCTCGCCTATTCCGTTCCAGAAGCGCTCCATCTGGTGGGAGAGGGCTTCCGCGACATCGTGGTGGCTTATCCGAGCGTCAACCGTAAGGCCCTGCGTGAGCTCGCAGCGTCTGACACCGCGCGCGAGTCCATCACCGTCATGGTGGATAGTGTCGAGCTCTTAGGCCTGCTTGAGGGATCTCTGCGCGTGGCCATCGATATTGACTGCACCCTCCACGTGCCGGGGGCGGTCATCGGCCCGCGGCGCTCACCTGTGCGCACGCCGGAACAGGTGTCAGTATTGGCGCGCGAGATTCTTCGGCGCGGGCACCGGCTTGTCGGACTTATGGCCTATGAGGGTCAAGTGGCATCCGTCGCGGATGGCCTGCCGGGGCCGGTGGGGGCAGTCAAGCGCTGGCTGCGCACCAAGTCCATGGCGGACCTGGCCCCGCGGCGCCGTGCTTGTGTGGAGGCCGCGCGGGAGATAGCGGACATCGAATTCGTCAACGGCGGGGGCACGGGCAGTCTCCAAGAATCCGCGGCCGAAGGAACCTTGACCGAGCTGGCCGCTGGCTCCGGTTTCTACACGCCGGCGATTTTTGATGACTTCACCGGCATCAACCACAAGGCAGCAGCGTTCTTCGTTTGTCAGGTCTCCCGCGTTCCCGCGCCGGGCTGGGCCACGGTCAACTCCGGAGGCTGGATTGCCTCCGGACCACCCGCGAAGGATCGCGTTCCGGTTCCGGTGTGGCCGGCAGGGCTGAGCTATTCCAGCACGGAGGGTGCCGGTGAGGTGCAGACGCCTCTCCGAGGCATGGATATGAATGTCGAGGACTTGGTGTGGTTCCGTCACGCCAAGGCCGGCGAAATGACAGAAAACGTCGACCGCCTAGTGGCCGTTGGAGAAGACGGCGTTGATGTATGGGATACCTATAGAGGACAAGGATGGACACTCCGATGACAACCACATTTAGCAATTGGGCAGGATCGGTCACCACGAAACCGCAGGAGTTTGTACAGCCCTCCCGCATAGACGAGATCCCTGGAATTATTAGCCGCTCTCGCAGCGTGCGTGCTGTGGGCGCTGGTCACTCTTTCACTCCCATTGCGGCGGGGGAGGAGACGATGCTCAATCTCGATCACGTGAGTGGGCTGGTGAGCGTCGATAAGCAGCGCAAGCGCGTCCGTTTCCTGGCGGGCACTCGGTTACGTGATGTCCCAGCCCTTCTGCGCCCCTTCGGGCTTGCCCTGGCTAACCAGGGTGATGTGGACCCACAATCGCTGGCGGGCGCAATTTCGACATCGACTCACGGCACCGGCATCAATTACACGGGCTTTGCGGGCACGGTCACTGGGCTGACGCTTATCGACGCCGACGGCAACACCCGCACCTATTCCATCGACGAAGACCCAGAACTCCTTCGTCTCGTGGTCGTCAGCGTCGGTGCGCTCGGTGTGGTTGTCGAAGTCGAAATGCAGTGCGTGGATGCCTTCGACCTGCTGGCGGAAGAATCTGGCATTGCCTTCGATGAGTTGATGGATAATTGGGAGGAGCTCTCTCGGGGCGTCGACCACTTCGAGTCCTACTGGTTCCCGCACACTGACCGCGCGATGGTCAAGGCCAACACGCGCCTCGAACCGAACGGGGAGCGCCGCTCACGCCTTAAGGCGCTTATCGACGATGAGCTCATCGGCAATGGCGCCTTCGCCGCAGCCCTGGCTCTAGGGCGTCTTATTCCGGGGACGATTCCGACGCTCAACAAGTTCGCCACCTCGGTTATCTCTCATAACCGCTACCGTTCCGCCGCCCACGACGTGTTCGTCAGCCCACGCCGGGTTCGCTTCCACGAGATGGAGTATGCGGTGCCGCTTGCCGACGGCCCCGCCACCGTCCGCGAGATCCGCCGCTTCATCGACGAGCAGGATTGGCGCATCGGGTTTCCGATGGAGCTGCGCACGACGGCCGCGGATGACGTTGCGCTGTCGACAGCATCGGGCCGCGAATCGATGTACATTGCCTTCCACATTCCACGTGCGCTCAACCCGCAGGATTATATGCCGAAGCTCGAGCCCATTCTTCGGGCAGCGGGTGGGCGCCCGCACTGGGGCAAGATGAACTCCCTGTCCCGGAACGACTTTGCTCAACTTTATACAAGATTTGATGAGTTCTGCGAGCTGCGCGAAAAGATGGATCCGGAGTGGAAATTCGGTTCGTCCTACCTGCGGAAACTGTTCGGATAGGGGCGTCGTCAAGCGCAGCACATTACGAAAGTAGGATTCGAAAGTATCTCTGATCTTTGGTAGCTTGTGGAAGTCTTAATTCCATAACACTGCTGAAGAAGGTGTCTCAAACGTCCTCTGAATCCCAGTCCCTCATTACGCCGACATTCGTGTTTGCGTGGTTGGTGAATTTCGCCCAATTTACGGTCTTCTATCTGCTTGTGACCATCATGGCGCTCTATGCCGTCGAGCAGTTCCAAGCTTCGGACACGGCGGGCGGGTTTGCCTCAAGTGCCTTCGTGGTGGGGGCGACGATTGCTCGCCTCTTTTCGGGCTACATCGTGGATGCTGTTGGGCGGAAGCGCTCGCTGGTTGTCTCCCTCATCGTGGTCACTGTGGCGATGGCGCTGTATTTCCCAGCTCAGTCTCTGCCACTGTTGTTCGCTGTCCGTATCTTGCATGGCTTTGGTTATGCGGTTGCCTCGACGGCTGTGATGGCCGTGGCGCAATCGGTGATTCCTGACCATCGCCGCGCTGAGGGAACCGGCTACTTCGCCTTGGGGACGACGCTGGCTACCGCTTTTGGTCCGGCGGCAGGTCTTGCGATTGTCCACAATGCTGGCTATAACACCGTGTTTCTGGTGGCGCTGACGCTGACGGTAGTGGCCATGGGCTTGGGGCTCGTCGTCAAGGCACCGGCGGAGGAGCGTCGCAGTGTGACCTTCTCCTTGGGGAATATTGTGCACCCGTCGGTGGCGCCATTTGGAGTTTTCATCCTTTTGGTCGGTGTTGCTTATACAGGCATCATTACCTTCCTGAATGGTTACTCCTCTCACGCCGGTCTGGAGAAGGGGGCTAGCTATTTCTTCTTGGCCTATGCGGTAGTGAGCCTCATCCTGCGTTTCGTGCTGGGCAAGCTGCAGGATCGTCGCGGTGACAACATCATCATCTACTCCTCGCTCGTCTTCTTTATTGCTGGTCTGGCTGTCCTGGCTTCGGCTGGTGCTGATTGGCAGATTGTTGCTGCGGGGGTCTTGGTGGGTATCGGATATGGCTCGATCCTGCCGGCGGGTCAGGCTATCGCTGTGCGCCTGGTGCCGATGCACGAGATGGGTGCGGGCATCTCGACCTTCTTCTTGCTGCTGGATCTAGGCATCGGCTTCGGTCCGATTCTGCTGGGGCAGATTATCTCCGCGACGGGATATTCCGCCATGTATTGGATGCTGGCGGCTTTGATGCTGGTTGCTTCTGTGGTCTACTTCATTGTTCATGGGCGCAAGGACGTTGCACGTGGTGACGTGCGCTACGAATAGATTCCACGTTGGTGGGATTTTTCGTTGGTTGGCGTCGAATGTCCTGGCTAACCCATGGTGACTACCCCCGTTTATAGTAACGACTTGACGGGAAT
>NZ_KV813874.1:0-288 GCF_001813755.1 Corynebacterium sp. HMSC074H12 | reverse complement strand
GCACCAGTTGGTGCTGTAAACCACACGGTTTGTTGTGTGGTTGGTGGTTGATGTAGACGATTGTTCTACTGCCATCGAATGATAATCGGGTGGAGATACATCTTAACTGGGATGATGGGTTAACCAACGTGGCACTTGTTAAGTGTCTGTTTTGAAAAGTGCTTGGTGCATTGTTGGGTGTCTGGGGCATTGTTCCCTGGTTGTAACCCGCACGAGTTTCAGCAGTCAGGTTGGATGACTTCTTGGTTGTTTGGGTTGTGTGGGGTGTTGTGTGAGAACTGTATAGTG
>NZ_KV813873.1:0-397 GCF_001813755.1 Corynebacterium sp. HMSC074H12 | reverse complement strand
AGAGGTCACAGTCTGAGCCTTATCGTTGATGTCCTTGTGCTCAGCGATGACATTCGGGTTCTTCGGATCAGTACCCGGAGTCTCCTTGCCCTCCTTGTCGACCTCAACAGAAGTCAACTCCTCAAAGGCAACCGCAGCCTCAACCGGCTCCGTTACAGACTCATCAACGATGATCTCAACAACAACCTCACCATTGGCAGCATCCGGAGTAAAGGTCTTCTTACCCTCACCCAGAACAGTCTTGCCATCAGCCTTAGAAATCAACTCAGCATAAAGGGTGTATTCCTTACCCGGAACCAGACCCTCATACGTCACCGTATCGTTAACCTGCGCACCAGCAACAACCTGAGTTGCACCGTTCGCAAAATCAGCATTCGTCGAAATCTTCGGCTCAACA
>NZ_KV813872.1:0-40324 GCF_001813755.1 Corynebacterium sp. HMSC074H12 | reverse complement strand
GACTCCGTGTCCAAAAACTCCATAGACATCACACTTTTAGAACGGAAGCTTGACCGGAAATTTTGGCTGCGACAATTCGAGACCAAGCTTGCTTCTTTTTCGGCAAAGATAATTGTGATTGGGCTTGGTGGCGAGCACCGATCCGGGAATGTTCGTTCCATGGGTAAGCACCGGCGACCGGAACGTTTCTCCAGTCGCAGACCAAAAGGGCGATGTCGTAGTCACTGAGCTTCTGGAGAACGGCACCGCTTATGGAGATTTTCGAGCCAATGAGGACGACTGCAATTTGGGCTAGGGGTAGCGAAACATCGGTCGGAGTGTCTTCACGGTGGATGACGAGATGGCCCCGAGAATACCGAAGGGAGCCTTTCAAGTTGAGGCAATCAATGACTCGCCATCCCGAGTTCATTACTCTGCCCTCCAAGAAACAGGCAGATGAGCCTTGCTGGTCAGCCTAACTCTTCCAAGAGCATCTCGACGGATCACGGTAACGTTGCCTTGACTAAATACCTTGTTGATAGCAGTCCGCCAGCCTGAAGTATCAATCACTTTCTTGGAACCTTGAGAAGCGTCGGAAGGTAGGCCTTCGGCGCTCATGTACAAAGGCCGCAATCTCAGCTTTGAGTTTGAATCAAAACCATCCAACCGCCAACGTTGAATCTGTCCAAACTCACTCTGTACTTCCGCAATCTGTCCGGTGTTGAAGTTTGAGGTGTCGATGACGAGCTCATCGTCCACTACCAACCAGCCAAGGTATTCTGCCGTGCCGTCGGAAAGGGCCTCGCGCAGTTTGGGCTCTGCCTGACGGACTGACATTGTTTGCGGTTTGATTTCAACTGAGAACAGGTCCTCATGTCGGTGCTGCATTAAATCGACATTATAAACTCGCAACATGCTGAAAACGGGAGCTTTTTTGCCGGGAATTCTATAGATCCGGGCATGATGGAAACGGCTCAGTTCAGCGTAACCACCTCGCACCTTGATTGCTCCCGCGCGTCCTGGAAAGACCTCGATTTCGTCGTCGGCATCGTACCAAGTGCCGTGCACACGAATTCGCCGTTCGGGATTCTCTGGCAGACCTTCTTTAGGATCGAAGTCTTCTTCGCGAGTGAGCGCGCACCATAATGCTTCGGTGGATGCCCTGTCGATATCGGTGGCCGAAATAGCATCGCCGACGCGTATCTTCTTTAACTCACCGATGGTGTCCTCGTGGGCGCGACCGTTGCCGATGCGTAGCCTTAGATTCGAGGTAACTACGACTCGATCTTCATCCAGCGCCTGCTGCAAGAGCATTGCGAGTCTTCGCATCTTAGGCAGCCAAGCATTCCAAGCCGCACGATGTGCTTCGTCAGCCCCAGTGAATTCTTTCCACTGGGGTGCCGAGCGAAGCAGCTCGGCCTCTCGCTTTTTGTTTGAACGAATGGCAAGAGTTTCTGCGACGTAGTTTTGAGTAAAAGCTACTACTGCAGCATCGACAGCATGATGACGACGGTCGAGGCGAGATTTTCCAGTGCCATCGATGAAACGTAGTTGGCCTGATATTCCCGAAGCACGGCGAGCTTCCGCAGTGAGTGCACCTCGATAGACACTTACGGTAGTGCCGTTATCTTGAAAGCGCCGCGCAACTCTGCCGCGTAGTTCGTTCGCCATCCAAGCAACAGATTCCATCGAGCGGGCGTCGATCGGTTCATCCATGGCGGTTCGCTTCAGTCGCTCGCGGACGCTGGTACGGAATTTGTTGAAGTCCTTTGCTGACATGCCGGAATCTTCGGCCCAGTGGCGCGTACGGTCGAGTGCCTCCTTAACGCTCACACCTGGAATTCCAGACTGGGCTGCCCAAACAGCAAAGGGGAAGTTTTTCTTGGACAGATTACAGCGATGACACACAGCCACGAGGTTGTCACGAGTATTGGTAGAACCTTGGCCAGCGCGGGGGACAATATGATCCATCTCGCACGTGGAATAAGTGATTGGTTCCCCGCAGTAGGCGCATTGGCAATTTTGGCGTTGTACTGATTGGAACCGCCAAAGGTCGGCACTGCGTGGCTTTCCTTCGATGCCTAGTTTCTCCTGCATATCTTGGAAAAGCTTTTGGTTACGTCTATGGCGCGCGTTGTTCTCACGATCGATTTCGTTAGCCTTAGATTTACTGACAAAACCATCGCGGACGTGTTCGATTACTACGGACTTTGGGGCACCCCATACATCTGCGGCTGCCTCCAACCACCTTGCTACGCCTTTAAGAACGCGATCTACAGCTGGGTTTCCTACTGGTTCACCAATTCGAGGAGCGGGTGGGGTCCAATCCTTGGGGATGTTAAATTCCGCCAAACGTGCCGCGTAGAGATCAAGATTTTCGTCCAACATGCGGCTAGTTAGTCGCTTTAGAGTGTCTTCGCAGTATGCGGCACGGCCCATTGGCAGATGTAGAGAATCGAGCTTCTCATGCTCGGTTTCGTCGAGCTCTGCGAAGAAAGCTTGAACTTGAGCTCCTTCAGGGGAGTCGAAATCATCAACTTCGGCATTCGACAGAGACTTGAGCATGGCGGCGCGTTCGTCATCCGCGGCCCGCTCCCACCAGGCAGCTAAAGGCTTCACCTTGCAGCCGAGAATCGTCCGGTTGGTGTCATGCACAGGTGGTCGAGCGCCTGCACGTTCGCCATCGTCAGTCATTATGGCCGTTCCTCTTAGTTGGCCACGGTCAATTCGCAAAAGCTCGGCTATGTCTAACCAGGTGGGTTCTTTCTTGTGAGAAAGATTGACAAGGTAATTAAAAACAATCAGCCGCTCATCGCGATCAAGGGGAGAGGTATCGCCGCCGCGGTTGATACGGAGGTTTCCGGTGAGAGCAGCGATACGGTACTGCTGAAAGACGTCAGAAGCTTTTAGAGCTCGGTCTTGACTGGGTTGCAGGGGGTCCTTGCCGACGCGCCCTTGTTGAGCACCTTTGGGGGATTCAGCCTCGAAGACTAGATCTAAAATGTTTTTCCGTAGTGTGTCGTCTATCTTTTGGACACGGCAAATCTCGTTGATTTCGCGCGCGTGGTCTATCTGATGCAGCCGCGCAGAAATAACTGCCTGCTTCACCTCGTTTGCGGGCTTCTTGTCGTCTTTCTTCTTGCCACCGCCTCGTAGCCTGTCGGTACCCAATTGAGCAAAGGAAATGAGTTGCCCAACGGTGGCATCGTGAGGAATTGCGCGGCCGGTGGCCGCCTCCAGCTCCTTGCGTATTTGTTGAAAAGCCTCGCTAGGCTCGCTCGGTGCGTACAGGCTCGATACCTTCCAATATGGATTACGCCAACCTCGGTGGTTGGCAATATGACGTAGCGCGATAGAAAGATATCGGCCTCGTTCTTCGTCATCGTGGATGAAGGAATTTACCAATTCCACGCGAGCCTTCCACGGAAGGTAAGGGTCGGAATAATGCTCAAAAGGTAGAGTTTCCCAGCCCTGCGCTTTGAGAAACTTTTCAAGCTTAATCATGCGCTTGCGACGACGGCGGTACAGACGGCGAGTCCGTCGTGCGACTCCGGAGGAAGCGAGTCGGGTCACCGCTCGCTTTTGCTGGTCGGGATCTAGTCCTGAGTCGTGGATCAGCGAAACCGCACTGAGAATTTTTACTGGTTGATCATTTTCGTCGACTTCAATGGCGGTGCAGCCAAGAGAATAAGTTCCGACATCTATTCCAACGCGGTAAGAGAGAGACAAAAGGTTAGCCCTTTCGGATAAAAAGAAAGCCGAACCCGAGGGTTCGGCTTGGAGCAATCAACGTCGGAAACGAGCCGACGCTTACTGAGGTTCAGTTCTGGTTAAGAACATAGCAGAATGAGTCTCGTGTGTCTTGGTTTTCTCCACAAAATTGGCGGAAGGCTATTGGGTTCGCGCCGATGACTTTCATCCAATAAACATGAACGCAAACAGCGTGTTGAGCACCGTCGCCACGATCATGGGCACGGAGGTGCGCTTGACCAGTTGGATGGGGTTGACCTTGATAGCGCCGGAGACAATGAGCACCGCGGCGTTGACCGGGGAGACCTGGCGCATCAGGTTGGAGGTACCCCAGATGGCGGTGAGCATCTGCGGGGCGTGGATGGAGGTCTGCGAAGCCAGGTTGGGCACCACCTCAGAGAAGGCGAAGTAGGGCGCGGTACCGGAACCGGTGAGTGCGGCCATCGCGGCGGTGGCAGCGACGAAGACGAGGACGATGAGGACGGCGGCGCCGGAGGAGCCCTCGGCGGCGTCGATGAGCATGTCGATGACACCCATCTGCGTAATACCCTCCACCAGGACAGCAGCAGCCACCAGCAGGGCCACGACGCCCGCAGCACCTTCGCCCATGCCCTTGAAGAAGCTGGAGATGGAATCCACAGCACCGGTGACGGTGCGCTTGCGGATGGACTCGATGATCATCGCGATGAACAGGGAGACCACGGTCACCGGGAGGATGCCGCCCTCAAAGGGGATGACACCCAAACGGTTAAGAATGGCGGAGATAATGATGAGCAGCAACGGCATGAGCGGGAGCACGGCGTAGTAACCCGGCAGGGAGGCTGCGCGGGCGATGGCTTCCTCGGTAGCGTCATCGTGCATCGAATCGGCGCTGACCTCACCGGAGCTTTCGGCCTTGCGGGCATCCACCTTGTCGCAGTGGCGTTGCCACCACATGTGTACGAAGGCCGTGATGAGGAGCGTGGGCACCGTGGCGTAGGCGACGGCGCCGTAGACGAACTCGGTTGGCGTCATGTTGGTGAGATCGGCGCCCTGAATGAGGCCGGCCTCAAGCGGCGTGGGCACGATGGTGGAGGAGGTCACCACGATGGCGCCCACGGTCAGGGGTGTCAGGCCCGCGGCGATGAGTGCCGGCAGGAGCGTGGCCACGAGCAATAGGGATAGCGCTGCAGCCGAGGGGATCACCAGCGAGAGCAGCGTGCCCAAGATGAAGCCCACTGGAACCAGCCAGTAGGAGCCTTTGAAGCGCTTGAGCGGTGAGGAGAGCACCACGACCGTCTTGGCATCAGCACCAATGTGCCGCATATAGGACACGAAGCCGAAGAGCACCATAATCGCCATGCCGATGCCGGAGAAGCGTGCTTTGAATAGCGCATCCACGACGAGCAGCTGGTCATAGAAGGCATTGCCCGTGGCTTCGATTTCGGTGGTGCGGAAGTCCGCGCGCCCGGTGAGAGCGGCGAGCATGAGCAGGATTACGCCAACAGCGAAGATGGAGGCCGCGGCGTGGACTTTCTTATAGATGAGATAGACAACTGCGGCGATGGCCAGCAGTGCGATGAGAAGGTAAAGCATCTGAGGATCCTTCTTCTGGTTATATCCACTTACCGTTATAACCTAACACCGGCTATGACAGGTGTCGCGCTGAGCCCCCCACACGTACGATGAACCTCATGCATATTGATGACGTCCTCGACCGCGCCCACGTGGTATCCCTTCCACTCGCCGTGAAATTCCGCGGCATTACTACCCGGGAGGCGCTGCTTATCGACGGCCCCGCGGGTTGGGGCGAGTTCGCCCCCTTCCTGGAGTACGGGGCGGAGGAATCCGCCCGCTGGCTCGCCGCCGGACTGGAGGCGGCTTACGAGGGCTTTCCGACACCCGTGCGCGAGTGGGTAGAAGTCAACGGCACTATCCCCGCGGTCCCCGCCGAGCAGGTGCCCGAGGTCATGGCGCGCTACCCCGGTTGCCGCACCTTCAAGATCAAGGTGGCGGAGAAAGGGCAGAGCTTGGAGGATGACATCACCCGCGTGGCTGCCGTCCGCGCCCATATCGAAGCTCAGGGCCGCGTGCCGGTTCTGCGTGTCGACGCCAACTGTGGATGGAGCGTCGAAGAAGCTGTTACAGCGGCAAAGGAAATGATGCCGCTGGATTACATGGAGCAGCCGTGCCAGACCGTGGAGGAGCTCAAGGAGGTGCGCACCCAGCTCATGCGCGCCGGGATTTTCGTGCGTGTGGCGGCAGATGAGTCCATCCGCAAGGTCAGCGACCCCTACCGTGTGGCGGAATTGCAGGCGGCGGACGTCGCCGTGGTCAAGCCCGCGCCGCTGGGTGGTGTGCGTAAGGTGCTCGAGGTGGCCTCCCACCTGCGCGAGCGCCACATGGACATCACGGTGGCCTCCGCCCTGGACACCTCGGTGGGCATCTCGATGGGCTTGGCCGCGGTGGCGGCACTGCCGCAGATCTATGACGACGAGGACATCGACGTCACCCCGGCCGCCGCGGGGCTGGCCACGGGGTCGCTGTTCCTGGAGGACGTGACGGAGCCACGCGAGCTTGTCGACGGTTTCTTGCGCGCCGAAGCCCTCGCCCCCGCCCCGGATCGCCTCAGCGCACTGGCGGCACCGGCGGCGCGGCGCGACTGGTGGTTCGAGCGTGTGCGCCAGTGCTGGCCGCACCTTTAAAAATACAGCTCACGGTCCATGTCCGGGGTGCAGCGTAGGCTGGCGGGCATGACCATTTCCGTGAGAGACGCGCACCTGCACAACCTTCGCAACGTCGACGTGGACCTCCCGCGCGGCCAGCTCGTGGCCGTGACCGGGGTGTCCGGCTCCGGCAAGTCCTCTCTTGCCTTCGGCACCATTCATGGCGAAGGGCAGCGCCGCTATCTGGAGTCCGTCGCGCCTTTCGCCCGCCGCCTCATCGCCTCAGCGGTGGACCCGCAGGTCGGCCGCATCGAGGGGCTGCCGCCGACGGTGGCGTTGCAGCAGTCGGCGTCGGCAAGCAGCGCGCGCTCCACGGTGGGCACGATCTCCGCCATGTCCAATTCCGTGCGTCTGCTCTACTCGCGCTGCGGTGACAACCCGGAGGGCCTGTACTCCGATTCCTTTTCACCCAATACCCCGGAGGGCATGTGCCCGGAGTGCCAGGGCACCGGCGTGGTGCATGAGCCCACGGAGGCCTCCATGGTGCCGGACCCCAGCTTGAGCATCGAGGATGGGGCGATTGCCGCCTGGCCCGGGGCCTGGGCGGGCAAGAATTTCCACGACATCCTCCAGGAGCTGGGCTATGACCTGGACTCGCCGTGGGAGCAGCTGCCGAAGAAGGACCGCGAGTGGATCCTCTTCACTGAGGAACGCCCGGTAGTAACCGTCAAGCCGCACCGCGGGGCGGATCAGATCCAGCGCAACTACGAGGGCACGTGGCGCTCCGTGGCTAGCTACCTGACCAAGACTTATGCGGAGACGAAGTCGGATACGCTTCGCGCCCGCGTCTTGAGTTTCATGGAAACCCGCCGCTGCGATGTTTGCGATGGGCGGCGGCTGACGGCGAAGGCGCTCAAGGTGACCTATGCCGGGCTGCCTATCGACCGTTTCAATGCCCTCCCGCTCAGCGAAACCTTCGAGCTCCTCAAAGCCCAGAAACCGCAACCGAATGACGCTGAGGACCTGCTCCTCAAGGCCCTCCTGCCGGCTTTCGAATCGGCCTTGGAACTCGGACTTGGGCACCTCAGCCTGGATAGGCCGACGGACACGCTCTCGGGCGGTGAGGTGCAGCGCCTGCGCCTGGCAGCGCAGCTGCGCTCCGGGCTCTATGGCGTGACCTATGTCCTGGATGAGCCCTCTGCGGGCTTGCATCCGGTGGAGCGGGGCGCGGTGCTCGACATGTGCCGTCGCTTCATCGCGGAGGGCAATTCGGTGCTGCTGGTGGAGCACGATATGGAGCTGGTCAAGCACGCCGATTGGATCGTGGACGTCGGCCCGCTCGCCGGTGAGCGCGGCGGCCAGGTGGTGTACTCGGGTCCTGTTGCTGACTACATTGCGGCCGCGGACTCCGCCGATACCCCGACTGCGCGTGCCTTGGCCCGCCCGCGCCCCACGCCCAAGGCCGAAGCGCGCTCGGCTCACGGGGATATCGCGCTGCGCCAGGTGCACTCGCACACCATCGACGGCCTCGACGTGGACTTTGGGCTTGGCCAGTTCACGGCTATTACTGGGCTCTCGGGTTCCGGTAAATCCACACTGTTGGCCGCACTCCATGACACGCTCACGGGGCCGGAGTGCCCGGAGCAGGTCAAGCGCGTGGTCTCCATTACCCAAAAGCCGATCGGCCGAACCCCGCGCTCCACGGTGGCGACGTACACCAACCTCTTCGACAATGTCCGCAAGCTCTTCGCCGCCACGCCGGAGGCCAAGAAGAAGAAATGGACGGTCTCGCGCTTTTCTTACAACGTCAAGCAAGGCCAGTGCCATACCTGCGGCGGCGCCGGCCAGATCGAGGTCGAACTGGTCTTCCTGCCCGGCTCCTATACCCAGTGCCCAGACTGCCAGGGACAGCGTTATAACGATGACACCTTGTCCATCCGCTGGCAGGGCCGGACCATCGCGGACATCCTGGACCTCACGGTGGAAGAAGCCCTAGAGGTCTTTGCAGATGAAGCGCCGATCCTCCACGCGCTGCAAACCCTGGAAGCGGTAGGTCTGGGTTACCTGCGCCTAGGCCAGGGTGCACCGGAGCTCTCCGGCGGTGAGGCACAGCGCATCAAGCTCGCCACGGAGCTTCAGCGCTCCCGCAATTCGCACCGGGGCCATACCGTCTACCTGCTGGATGAGCCCACTGTGGGCCTGCACCCGGCCGATATTGACCTGCTCATTACTGAGCTGCACTCGCTGGTGGATGCCTCGCATAGCGTCGTGGTGGCAGACCACGACCGCCACCTCATCGCTGGCGCTGACCGCGTCATCGAGATGGGCCCGGGCTCAGGCGCGGAGGGCGGACAGGTCGTGGCGGATGGCACACCGGCTCAGGTCGCGGCGGGTGAGACGCCCACCGGCCGGGTGCTAAGTGGCGCGGGTGCACGATAAGGTAAATCCCATGACCAACAACAACGGCGACAACGAGACGCGGCAGTTCGGCCGCGTCAACGGTGAGAACGAAACCCGCCAGTTCGGCGCGCCCCAGCAGCAGCCGCCACAGCGTCCCCAACAGCACTTCCCGGAGCCCGGTTCCCAGAACACGCAGGCTTTCGGCCAGTCCTATCAGCAGGGCTATGACCAGAACTATCAGCAGCCGCAGTATGACCCGGTTCCGTCGAGCTACCAGGTGGAGGAGCCGAAGAAGGGCGGGGGAGCCCTGTCCTATGTCTTCGCGGCCATCGCCGCTATCGCCGTCGTTTTCGCCGGCGTGCTGTTCTTCCTCTGGCGCGGTGCGGCCGCAGATGCCAACAAACCCGCCCCGGAACCGGTCACCGAGACCGTGACCACCGAAGTCCCCACTACGGTGACCACCACGAAGGAATCTCCGTGGGATCGCCTCCCCACTGAGATTCCTACTGAGCTGCCGCCGGAGGTCCCGACGGAGCTGCCCCCGAGCATCCAAGATCAGCTGGATCAAGGCGGATCTGACCTAGAGAGCTTGCTCAACGATCTCTTCGGTGAATTAGAGTCGGGCAACGGTGAGCCCGGTGCGGGCGGTGCAGAGAATGCCTAATACGCCTAAAACACAGCCCGCGGAGTCTTCGCAGCCGGAGTCGATGCAGCTGGCTGAAGCACTAGCAGCTCAGCTCTCGCGGCACCTCACCGACGTCGTCCTCTGCCCCGGCTCACGCAACGCGCCGCTGTCTCTGGCGCTGCTCGCGCGCAGCGATATTCGCGTGCATACCCGCCTCGATGAGCGCTCCGCTGCCTTCGCTGCCCTCGGCCTCGCCCGCGTCCAGCGCCGGCACGTAGGCATCGTCATGACCTCCGGTACCGCGGTGGCCAACGCTTTGCCCGCGATGGTGGAGGCGCATTACTCGCATACCCCGCTGGCCGTCATCAGCGCGGACCGCCCCGCCCGCTTGGTGGGCACGGGGGCCTCCCAGACTATTGAGCAGCCCGGCATCTTCGGTGTGTATGCGGAGACTACCCAGGTGGAGACCACGGGTGATATCCCGCGCGTCGCCGAGCGCTTCCTGAATGATCACCAGGTGCACATCAACGTGGCCCTCGATGCCCCGCTGGTAGGGGAGGAGCTGCCCGGTACCCCGACGGATCGTACGCAGCACCGCGCTCGTACCCCGCGCTGGTCCAACCACGGCGAGGTGGCCGTCGATCTCAGCCGCAACACCCTTGTCATCGCGGGCGACGAAGCCTGGGAAGTAGATGGGCTGGAGGACGTCCCCACCATCGCCGAGCCCACGGCACCCGCGCCCTATCACCCGGTGCACCCGGCTGCGGCCCACCTCTTCCGCCGCGCTCAGGTGTCCGCCAATGACTACGTGGTCAACACCAAGGTGGACCAGGTCATCGTCGTGGGCCACCCCACCCTGCACCGCGGAGTTCTGGCACTGCTCAGTGATCCCGATATCGACCTCATCTGCCTGTCCCGCACGGAGGACTTCACCAACCCGCGCGGTGAGTCCGCGCAGTTGGGAACCACCGTCAAAATCAGCGGCGCGCCCACCCGCGAGTGGATGAAAATCTGCGAAGGCGCGGCCCAGATGGCGGCCGACGGTGTTCGTGAGGTCTTGGCGGAGACCACCGGTGAGGACGCCACCAAGCCCGAGATCGGCTTTACCGGCCTCCACGTCGCCGCCGCGGTGGGGGACACCCTCGCCGTCGGCGACACCCTCGTCCTGGGCGCCTCCAATGCGGTGCGGGATGCTTCCTTTATCGGCCTGCCCTTCGACGGGGTCGAGACCTACTCGCCGCGCGGGGCTGCCGGCATCGACGGCACCGTCGCGCAGGCCATCGGTATTGCGCTGGCCGCTCAGTCCCGCGAGGCCGACGCACCCCGCGCCCCGCGCACCGTGGCGCTCATGGGGGATGTCACCTTCCTGCACGACGCCACCTCCCTCATCCTCCCCGAGGACAATCCGCGCCCGGAGAACCTCACCGTCGTCGTTTCAAACGACGACGGCGGCGGCATCTTCGAGGTGCTCGAGCAAGGCCGCGAGCCCCTGCGCCCCTCCTTCGAGAAGGCGTTTGGAACGCCGCATGGGGTGGGCGTCGCCAAGCTGGCGGAGGCTTGCGGCGCTGAGCACCGAGAGGTGAGCTCGGCGCAGGAGCTTCTCGATGTTCTCGCAGAGCTCAAGGAATACTCCACCGGCGTCACCGTCGTGGAGGCGCATACCACCCGGTCCTCGCGCCGCGCGCTGCAGGAGGCGCTGAACGCCAAGGTAGGCCAGTAAATGCCGCGGCGCCGGGTACGCCAGCTGATCCTGGTGCTGTATGCCGCGGCATTAGTGGGCATGGCGGGAATGGTCATCGGCCCTTTCTTGAACGACCGCACCATCAACGCCAACCCCGGGCGCGCCCTGGCCACGGTGACGGATGTCGGCACCTTGCGTACCTTCGTGGATTTCCAGGATGCCGAAGGTATCTACCACACCCCACCCACCGGGCTGCTGTATCCCACCGGGCTAGGAGAGGGCCAGCAGGTCTGGGTGCTCTACGCCAAAAGCAACCCGGACTTGGTCAAGGTAGAAGGCCGCGAATGGACCCTGTCCATCATTCCGGCGCTGTCTTCGGCAGCCGTCGCTACCCTGTTAGCGGGTGCCTTGTGGTGGGCAAGCGGGAAAATTAACCGGAATTTAGCACGTGCTTTACCAACCGAGCACTCAGGAAAGGAATGATGGGGCGCATGCGTGTTGCCATCGTCGCGGAATCCTTCTTGCCTAACGTCAATGGAGTGACCAACTCCGTGCTGCGTGTCCTCGAGCACCTCCACGAGCACGGCCACGAGGCCATCGTCATCGCCCCCGGCGCTCGGGATGGACAGGAGGAGATCCCTGATTACCTCGGGTTCACCATCGTGCGCGTGCCCACCGTGCGCGTGCCGTTAGTGGATTCGCTCCCAGTCGGCGTTCCCACCTCCGCTGTGGATGAGGCGCTACGAGAATTCAAGCCGGACATCATCCACCTGGCCAGTCCCTTCGTGCTGGGCGCTGCGGGGGCCTTTTCCGCCCGCCAACAACGTATTCCGGCCGTGGCGTTGTACCAGACTGATGTGGCAGGCTTTGCCACCAAGTACCACGCCTCCGCGCTGGCCTATGGGGTGTGGGAGTGGCTGCGCACCATCCACAATGCGTGCCAAATGACTCTCGCGCCCTCCTCACTGACCATCGCCGACTTGGAGAAGCACCACATCAAGAACGTGCGTCACTGGGGCCGCGGCGTGGATTCGGAGCGCTTCCACCCCTCGAAGCGCTCGGAGGCGCTGCGCCGCGAGTGGGATCCCACAGGAAGCAAGAAGATCGTCGGCTTCGTGGGCCGGTTGGCCGCGGAAAAAGGCGTGCACCGCCTTTCCGCGCTCAATGATCGTGAGGATATCCAGCTCGTGATTGTGGGTGATGGCCCAGAGCGCCCGCTGCTGGAGGCGCAGCTGCCGGAGGCGGTCTTTACCGGGGCGCTGGGTGGCGAGGAGCTCGCAGCCGCATATGCAAGCCTCGACATTTTCGTGCACGCCGGCGAGTTCGAGACCTTCTGCCAGGCTATCCAGGAGGCTCAGGCCTCGGGCGTGCCCACCATCGGCCCCCGCGCGGGCGGCCCGGTGGACCTCATCGAGGAGGGCTATAACGGGCTGCTTCTCGACGTTTCAACGTTCGTCGAGGACCTCCCCAATGCGGTGGACGCGCTGCTCAACCCGGAGATTCACCAGGAGTTGCGGGAGAACGCCCGGAAGTCGATTGCCTCCAAGACCTGGCCGGCGTTGTGCGAGCAGCTGCTGGGCTACTACGACGAGGTTTTGGAGAATGTCCGTGAGGTCCCGCTGACCATTTTGGGCCAGCGTCCGGAGCTGCCGCGTTGGGCCGCCCGCGCTCTGGGAGCGCGCGTCGCCTAAACTAGGCGCTTGTGTCTAAGGCAGATCTGGAGAAGAAGCCCTTCGATGTCGCGCGCATGTTTGACGCGGTGGGCAAGAAATACGACATCACCAACACGGTGCTGTCCTTTGGTCAGGATGCACGCTGGCGCCGGCTGACCCGCGAGCGGCTCAACCTGAAGCCGGGGGAGAAGGTCCTCGACTTGGCTGCCGGAACGGCCGTCTCGACGGAAGAGCTGTCCAAGTCCGGCGCGTGGTGCGTGGCCTGTGACTTTTCCCTCGGCATGCTTGCAGCTGGCGCGGAGCGCGATGTACCCAAGGTGGCCGGCGATGGAATGCGCCTACCCTTTGCGGATAACACTTTTGACGCCGTGACCATTTCCTATGGCTTGCGCAATATCCACGACTTCGAGCTGGGCCTGCGGGAGATGGCGCGCGTGACCAAACCCGGCGGGCGCCTGGCAGTAGCGGAATTTTCCAAGCCGGTCATCCCGGTCTTCGGCACCGTCTACAAGGAATACCTGACCCGCCTGCTGCCGCCGATTGCCAAGGTGGTCTCCTCCAACCCGGAGGCCTATATCTACCTCGCAGAGTCCATCCGTGCGTGGCCGGAGCAGCACGAACTGGCCGCTGCCATTAACCGCAATGGGTGGGAGCATGCAGGCTGGCGCAACCTGACCTTCGGCATCGTGGCGCTGCACTCCGCCGTGAAGCCCGCCTAGGAGCCTAAGGCCCAAAGGCCTTAGGCCCAGAGCGGAGTATCGCGCCGCAGCGTGGAGACCGCCCCGCCGGCCAGCCGCCAGGTGCGGGCAAGCAGATCCTTGTCCTCGTCGGTGATGAGGTTGCCCATGAGGCGCGCTGCGGCCGGCATGAGCATGCGGCCCACCGGCCCACGCATGGCCACAGGCCCGGCCAGCGGCAGGAATTGTGGGTAGGTCAGCAGGCGCGCGGCGGTGCGGGCAAGTAGGAAGGCCTCGCCATACTCGGCGCGCAGCCGGTCTGGCCACGCCAAGGTGAGGTCCTTGGTGCCGAGCATCTCCACGGCGAGTGCTGCCGTTTCCAGGCCATAGTCGATGCCCTCGCCGTTGAGGGGGTTAACACATGCCGCAGCGTCACCGATGAGCATCCAGTTCGCGCCGGCAACTCCAGACACCGCACCACCCATGGGCAGCATCGCCGAGGTGACGTTGCGCAGCTCGCCCAGGCCCCACTCCGAACGCTGCTGATCGGCGTAGAAATCCAGCGCCTTCTTCGTGTTGAGGCGGGCCGGGCGGGCGGCCGTGGACAGCGCGCCCAAACCGATGTTGACCCCCTGACCCAGCGGGAAGATCCAGCCATACCCGGGTTGTACGACCCCCTCGGGGTCCTTGAGCTCCACGTGGGAGTGCATCCACTCCTCGCCGCCGTGGGGCGAATCGGCATAGGCGCGCGCGGCGATGCCATAGACCTCCTCGCGGTGCCACGTGCGCCCCAACTGCTTACCAAACGTCGAGCGCACACCGTCGGCCACGATGACCCACCGGGAGCGCACGCGGCGCTTGCCGACGGAGAACTCGACCAGCCGGTTGCCGTCGAGCTGCGGCTGTGTTGCCGTGCCGGTAATAAGCTGCGCGCCGACGTCTCGGGCGGCGTCAACCAGCAGCGCGTCGAATTCATAGCGCGGCAGCGCCGTGCCTTCGTGCGAGGGGTAGGCCTCAGGCCACGGAGCGGTCACGGTGCCGCCGAAGCCGTGTAGCTTGAGCCCGCGGTTGCGGTAGGACGCGTTGACCTCGATGCCGAGGAGCTCCAACTGGTGCATGGCGCGCGGGGTCAGTCCATCGCCGCAGGTCTTGTCGCGGGGGAAGGGGGAGGCGTCGACAAGCAGCGTCTCATGGCCGGCGCGTGCGGCGTGGATAGCGGCGGCAGCGCCGGCGGGCCCGGCACCTACGATGGCGACGTCAACAAGGGTGGAATCGATCTGCTCCGACATGGGGACTATCATTGCACGGGATAGTGGCCACAAGTGTGTTGAGGGCCGTGCCATGGGCTACGGTAAGTAAACACTAGGATTTTTGAGCTTAAAGGAACACGTTTAATGTCACACGGCCAAACTCACGCCAAGCACGTGGACTTGGGGGATGCGCAGCTCACCGAGCGTATCAACGCCGGGATGGCTGCTGTAGAGGACCTGCTGAATACGGAGCTCGACCGCGGGCAGGACTTCATTAAAGACAAGGTGCGCCACCTCTCCCTGGCCGGGGGCAAGCGTTTCCGCCCGATGATGGCGTTGCTGGCTTCCGAGTTTGGTGAACGCTCGCAATCGCCCGAGGTGATTAAGGCGGCCACCGTGGTGGAAATGGTCCACGTGGCCACGCTCTACCACGACGATGTCATGGATGAGGCGGAGCGCCGCCGCGGCGTGGATTCCGCGAACTTTCGGTGGACCAACTCGGTGGCCATTCTGGCGGGCGATGCACTGCTCGCGCACGCCTCGCGACTGATGAGCCAGCTGGATACCCACACGGTGGAGCACTTCGCGGAGACTTTCGAGGAGCTCGTCACCGGCCAGATGCGGGAAACCATCGGTGCTGGCGAAGCCAATGCCGTGGAGCACTACACGGCGGTGATCCGGGAAAAGACCGCGGTGCTGATCGCGTCCGCCGGCTACCTGGGTGCCTACCACGCGGGTGCGGGCCCGGAGCAGTGCGAGGCCCTGCGCCAAATCGGTGCGGCCGTGGGCATGATCTTCCAGATCGTCGACGATGTCATCGACATCTTCTCCGACTCCGAGGAATCCGGGAAGACCCCGGGCACGGACTTGCGCGAGGGTGTGTTCACCCTGCCGGTGCTCTATGCCCTGGAGGAGGAAGGCGAGGTTGGCGATGAGCTGCGCGCGCTGCTGACGGGCCCGCTTGAGGACGACGCCTCCGTACAGCGCGCCATCGAGCTGCTGTGGCAGTCGGGCGGCCGCGATAAGGCGCTGGCCGACGTTAACGCGTACCTGCGCGTGGTCGAGGACCAGCTCTCCCTGCTCCCGGAGTGCACGGCTAGTGAGGCTCTGCGCCAGCTGGCGGACTATACCGTTCAGCGCGTTGGTTAAAATACCCTCCTGCCTGGCGATTTGCATGTTGGGCGGGAGTTCGTAGTAAAGTACATAACCGCACTCAAGAGTGCTTGCCAGGTTGCCCGAGCGGCCAAAGGGAGCGGACTGTAAATCCGCCGGCATTGCCTTCAGAAGTTCGAATCTTCTACCTGGCACAACATGAATCCCGCAGACGCAAAAATGTGTCTGCGGGATTTTCTTATCGCTATCGCTGGAAGTCCGCGGGGTTCTTCAACTGCTCGGCCTCAGGCAACGGCCCCGGCAGGGTGGTGCCTTCAGCGAATGGTGCACCCGGCAGATGATCGCGGCCGTGGGGCTGGGCCAACCCAGACAGATCCGGACCGGCCGGCACGATTTGGGTGGGATTAATCTCGCGGTGGACGATGTAGTAGTGCTGCTTGATCTCCGTGAAGTCGGTGGTATCGCCGAAGCCCGGGGTCTGGAAGAGTTCGCGCAGGTAGCCGTAGACATTCGGCATCTCGCTGATTTTGTTCCGGTTCGTCTTGAAGTGGCCGTGGTAGACGGCATCAAAGCGGATCAGGGTGGTGTATGCCCGGATATCGGTCTCCGTGATGTGCTCACCCATGATGAACCGGCGGTGGGCTAGCCGTTCTTCCAACCAATCGAGGACCTCAAAGACATCCGCATAGGCCTCTTCATAAGCCTCCTGGGATGCGGAGAATCCCGCGCGATACACGCCGTTGTTGAGTTTCCTGAAGATGAAGTCGTTAATTTCTTCCATCTCCTCCTGCTGCTCGGCCGGCGGCAGCAGGTTGGGCGCGCCTTCTCGCTGGTACTCGGTCCACTCGGTTTGGAAGTCTCGCACCATGGAGTTGAAATCATTGGTCACGACTTTGCCGCTGGATTCCTCCACGATGGCTGGCACCGTGATGCCTCGCGGGTAGTCAGGGAAGCGTGCGAAATACGCATCCTGCAGGCGGGGGATGCGCAGGACTGGGTCGAGCCCGTCGGGGTCGAGATCAAAAGTCCAGGAGCGGTTGTCGTGGGTCGGGCCCGCCAGGCCTAGGGAGATGACATCCTCCAGCCCCATCAAGCGACGGACGATGACCGCGCGGTGTGCCCACGGGCAAGCGCGCGCGGCGATGAGGCGGTAGCGGTGGGGCTGCACTGGCCAGTCAACAGTCTCGCCACTGCCACTAGCGGAGGGCTGTGGATTGTCACCGGTGACTGAGGCGAGGATGCGGTCACCGATGTAGTTCGTATCCCGCTTGAATTCACCGTCCGTCGAAGCGTTCTGGGCATCGCCGGCCCAGTCCTTGTGCGTATCCTTCTGAGCGCTGTCAGCCATGTCGGTCCTCTCTACCGGCTAAAAAATACCTGATACGTCAACAATAGCGAGGGTTGAGCTATGAGCGCTGGGGTCTGCAGATTCTGGGGCGTAGTAAAGCTCGCTGTGGATGAATCTATGCGCGTATAAAGACCCCCAAAAACCTGTGCTGTACTGGCGATTTGTGTTGTTTAAGCGTTTCGGGTTAATCTTTTCAAGGCTTCAACGAGAGCACAGCGGAGAAACTCCGTGACTCAAAGAGGCTGTGCCCCCTTAGCTCAGTCGGCAGAGCGTTTCCATGGTAAGGAAAAGGTCGACAGTTCGATTCTGTCAGGGGGCTCCATTCATGTTTCTGGAAGCTTTCAGAAAGTGAATATGGCGGTGTAGCTCAGTGGTAGAGCAAGCGACTCATAATCGCTGTGTCGCGAGTTCAATTCTCGCCATCGCTACCGGGAAAGAAAAGCGCCCGCATATGGGCGCTTTTTCACTACCGACTCCCAGCCTTGCGCGGCACGTGGTTTCCAAAGGGAATCGGCGTTCTGGTAGGGTTGTGCGTTGTCCCAAAAGGGCACGCAAAGGGGCGTGGCGCAATTGGTAGCGCAACGGTCTCCAAAACCGTAGGTTGCAGGTTCGAGTCCTGTCGCCCCTGCCACATCACTTCCAAGGAGGGAATCGCCGTGAGCGATGAAAAGCAGCCGAGCACCGGGGCTCCGCGCCCAACCGGCAAGCGTCAGCTCTCTGGCGCAGCGACCACCTCTACCGACTCCTACACTGACAAGCGCGTTGTGCGCGTCGAGGACAAGAAGGAAGATTCCTTCGGTGGATCCGTTGGCTCCTTCCCGGGTGAGGTTGTCTCCGAGCTCAAGAAGGTTGTCTGGCCGACCGGCAAGGAAATGGTTCAGTACGTTCTGGTGACCTTCGCCTTCCTTATCGTCCTCACCGCTCTGGTGTGGGGTGTGGACGCGCTGACCGGCCTCGGAGTTGAAGCAATCCTCGCGCCTTAGTAAACTAATTACATACTTTCATCCCGCCGCCTTCCCGCTAGTTCGACTAGGGGAAACGGCGGGATACTTTTTGCCCTAGTCCGGCCGAGTACCCTGGTGGGGACTAGAAGAATAAATACCAATTTGGAGTAGCAGACAATGAGCGAAGAAAACACTGGCACTTCCCTTGAGCAGGCCATGATCGATAACGTCCAAGAACAGGCCGCTGAAGCGGTCGAGGCTACCGAGGAGGCCCAGCAGCCGCAGGAGGAGCTCTCCGCAGAGGAGAAGGAAGCCGCCGAGAAGGAAGCTGCTACCAAGGCCGCCGAAGCCGCCCTCGGTGGCGGCACGGACGAGGCTGAGGCTGAAGGCGAGGGTGCAGGGGAGGCGTCGGCAAGCGCTGACGCGGACGCCGCCGCAGCAGCCGACGCTGAGTACAAGTCCCGCCTGCGCGCCTTCACCCGTGAGCTGAAGAAGCAGCCTGGCCAGTGGTACATCATCCAGTGCTACTCCGGCTACGAGAACAAGGTAAAGACCAACCTCGATATGCGCGCCCAGACCCTCGAGGTCGAGGACTCCATCTTTGAAGTCGTCGTGCCGGTCGAGCAGGCCATTGAAAAGAAGGACGGCAAGAAGAAGGTAGTTAAGCGCAAGCTGCTGCCGGGCTACGTGCTGGTGCGCATGGAGCTTAACGACGCGGCCTGGTCCGTCGTCCGCGATACCCCGGGTGTGACCTCCTTCGTGGGCAACGAAGGTAACGCCACCCCGGTCAAGATCCGCGACGTGGCTAAGTTCCTCATGCCGAACGATCCGACGGTCTCTCCAGAAGCTTCCGCAGCAGATTCCGAAGGCGAGCAGGTCGTGGCTATGCCGGAGAAGGAGGCCGCCAAGGCCTACGCGCACGACTTCGAGGTGGGCGAGGCCGTCACCATCCTGTCTGGTCCGCTGGCCTCCGTGTCTGCCACCATCTCCGAGATCGACCCGGAGACCGGCAAGATGCAGGGCCTGGTGTCCATCTTCGGCCGCGAGACCCCGGTGGAGCTGTCCCCGACGGAGATCGAGCGCATCTCCTAAAAAGCGATTTTGAGCTGGGCGCACGGTGTTCTAAACTTGAACGCCGTGCGCTTTCGCGCATGTTGAAACGTTCATCCTCCGGTGGCCCACAATGCGTGAGCATCCGGACGGGGCGCTGTTATTCATCGTGGCGGCACTCCGGTACCACAGGAAAGAGGTAATTCGATGGCTCCCAAGAAGAAGGTCACTGGCCTGATCAAGCTCCAGATCGAGGCAGGCGCTGCTAACCCGGCTCCGCCGGTCGGCCCGGCACTCGGTGCCCACGGCGTCAACATCATGGAGTTCTGCAAGGCCTACAACGCTGCGACCGAGTCCCAGCGCGGCAACGTCGTGCCGGTGGAGATCACCGTCTACGAGGACCGCTCCTTCGACTTCAAGCTGAAGACCCCGCCGGCAGCGAAGCTCCTGCTCAAGGCTGCTGGCATCAAGAAGGGCTCTGGCGTTCCGCACACCGACAAGGTTGGCTCCGTGACCTGGGATCAGTGCAAGGAGATTGCACAGACCAAGTTCGAGGACCTCAACGCTCGTGACATCGAGAACGGCGCCCGCATCATCGCTGGTACCGCTCGCTCCATGGGCATCACCGTTGACGGCGTCCCGGCTAAGTAAAAATTCGATTTAATGCGCGATACGTTCTGTGTCGCGCGTGGCAGGGCCAGCTTCGGCCCGCTAACACCACATCAATCCAAGAAAAGGAATTGCACTTATGAGCACCAAGTCCAAGGCATACAAGGCTGCCGCTGAGCTGGTAGACCGCTCCCGTCAGTACCGTCCGATCGAGGCCGCCAAGCTGGCCAAGGAGACCTCCTCCAAGAACTTCGACGCTACTGTCGACGTTGTCTTCCGCCTGGGCGTTGACCCGCGTAAGGCTGACCAGCTGGTTCGTGGCACCGTCTCCCTCCCGCACGGCACCGGTAAGGACGTCCGCGTGGCCGTCTTCGCTGAGGGTGACAACGCTGAGGCCGCTAAGGCTGCTGGCGCCGACATCGTGGGCACCGAAGAGCTGATCGCTGCCATCAACGAGGGCAACATCGACTTCGACGTTGCTATCGCCACCCCGGATCAGATGGCCAAGGTTGGCCGCGTTGCACGCGTGCTGGGCCCGCGTGGTCTCATGCCGAACCCGAAGACCGGCACCGTGACCGCCGACGTGACCAAGGCTGTTGCTGACGTCAAGGGCGGTAAGATCTCCTTCCGCGTTGACAAGGCTTCCAACCTGCACGCCATCATCGGCAAGGCTTCCTTCGACGCTGAGAAGCTGGCTGAGAACTACGGCGCGCTGTACGACGAGATCATTCGCCTGAAGCCGTCCTCCGCTAAGGGCATCTATGCCAAGAAGATCACCATCTCCACTACCTCCGGCCCGGGCATCCCGGTCGATGCTTCCGTGGAGAAGAACTACACCGACTAGTGTTGTCTGTGTAAACGAATTTTAGGCCCCGGCTCTTGGATGAGCTGGGGCCTTTTTCGCGCTTTCTCTCTTTTGTTTATGCAGGTCACGGCCGGATATCTTTCTGACAGGTAATTGGCAGCTAAGTACGATGGCCTTTCAAGGAAAGTGCTGCATACTAATTCTTGTGCGTTTGAGAGAGGCGCATGAGAGATAGAGAGAACACCCTGAGTCTTGCAGGGCGGGCGGCGTGAGAAACCGCCTGATAAACAAGACCCCTTACAACGCGGGTTCCGGATTTCACCGGGGCCCGCGTTGTACTGTGTAACCCAAGTCAGGTACTCCACGCCGTGGACTTAAGCGGAGATGCATCAGGCCTAGGGCAAACGCGGACGCTGGATGTAGATGGTTCTAGTCAAAAGGTTTTCTTGGGGGCAAACAAACCATATGGAGGAGCGAAGAAGGTTCGTTTGGGGGCAGGTGAACCTTCTGACTGAAACCTCCTGACGGAAACCTTCTGATGGGAACCATGTGGCAGCGCACCGAGTTATTCACCGGCTATCCGCTGCCGGTTAAAAGGATTAGATGCGTGCGAAGTCCGCTTTAAGGCCGCGGCTTGCCCTTCATCCAGTACACGGACCAGATGACGTCTTCGCGCGGCACACCCCAGTCATGCACGGCTATCGAGCGCACTGCTTTGGCCAGGTCCCCTTCGCCGGATACCCACACCGAATCCGGCGCTGTATCCGCGGTGAAACGGGAGCCGAGAAGTTGTCTGGCGCGTGTGCAGTGTTCGTCGTGTGGAGCCAGGACCATGGTGAGTGAGCGGACCTTGCCGCGCCACGTCTCCTCCAAGCCGTCTTCAACTTCAGCGTCGTCTGTGATCATGGCAACGACGTCGACTGCACCCAAGGTTTCCGGTGAGAAGGCTTCGTAGTGCTCGAGGATGTGCCACAGCGCCGGTAGGGCAGAGGCATCTGCGAGTAACAGTTGTGACTTCCTAGGGGCCTGCCACAGTGCTTGCCCGGTATATATTCCGGCGGTATCCCCGGGTTGGGCATTGAGGATCCAGCGTGAGCCCGGGCCATTATCGCCATGGGTCACCACGTCGACATCGATGGTGCACGCTTCTTGGTTGAGCTTGCGAATTGTGTACCAGCGCAATGCTGGGCGAATGTCGTCGGGCAATCGGGTGACGGCGGCGCGAACATTGACATCGTCGACCGGGAAGGGCGAAAAATCCTGCTCGTCTTGGGGCATGAGGAGCCCAAAATACTCGTCAGGCCCGGCTAAGGGGTAGTCACTAAAAGCCGGCGAGTGAAAAGTTAAACGGTGCAGCCGCGGCTTGAGGCGGGTGTTCCCGGTGAGGGTGACGGGCAATAAGCGGTGATGCGTCAAGGGAATTGATCCTAGGTAGAGGCCAAATTTGAAACCATCATAACGCACAGGTTAGGCTAGCCTCAAATAATTTAGGGGTGCGAATGCTTGCATGCTCGTTCCCGTTGAAGGAAAGGTTTATTCCATGGTTGCTATCCACCGGCGCGCGAAAACCGTGCTCGCTATTGTCTCAGCGGCAGCGATTGCTTTAGCGGGGTGCTCCCGCGGAAGTGGCGAGGACAGCGCGGGTGCGGACAGTGCTGAGGAGGTGCGCGTTGCCAGCCTGGGGCTCGGTGATGCCGATACCGTGCTGGCACTCGGAATCACTCCGGTTGCTGTGGCCCCCTGGGGTGCGAAAGGGGATGGTGATCCCTCCGGAGTTGGCCCATGGGCGAAGGAGCTTTTGGGAGATGCCCAGCCCGAGGTGATCTATAACACCGCCTCCGGTTTCACGGCCGAGGTTCTAGAGCAGGTCACTGCCTCGGACCCCACACAGATCATCGCCGTGAACCAGGCAGTGGATCAGGAGGCGAAGAAATCCCTCGAGGATATCGCCCCGCTGACCGTGAAGCCCGAAGGTTTCGAGGACTGGCAGATCCCCTGGGATGAGCAAGTCAAGACCATCGCCTCTGCCTTGGATAAGGAAGAGGAGGGGGAGAAGCTCATTGACCAAGCAGAGGGCGCCTTTGAGCAGTTCAAGGACTCCCACCCGGAGCTGCAGGGCAAGCGCGCAGCCATCCTCATGCCCTATGACGGGAAGCTGGGCCTCTACACGGCAGAAGACGGCCGTGGCCAGTTCATCGAAGACCTCGGCTTTGAGATCCCCAAGGAACTGCAGGGTGATGGTTCCAGCTTCTTCGTGGACTATGCCCCGGAAAACTACTCCCAGCTCAACAATGTGGACTATCTGTTCGTCTTGGATTACAACGGTGCGGTCGATGAGCTGAAGAAGGATTCCACATTCCAAGGCCTGGACGTGGTCAAGGATGGACGCGTCCGCTACCTCGACACGGACACCGGCAATGCGATGAGCGTGCCGAACCCGCTGACGATCCCGTGGGCCGTCAACAAGTTCGAAGAGCAGCTCTAAGTGCTCGCACTACCGAGGAAGGCTGACGCTATCCACGGCGTTGCGTACCCGCAGCGCCGTGGCAAGGCAGACGCACTGGATTCGCGGGGGAGAAGCCGCGCACTGCTCACCACGGCCCTGGTTGTGTCGACCTTCCTCCTTTTGCTGTGCTCATTGGCGGTTGGCTCGAGGGCTATTCCGTTGCCGGATCTGGTGTCTGCCCTCCTCCACGGAGGCGAAGCAGATATCGAGAACATCGTGTGGGATTTGCGTATCCCCCGCACGTTCGTTGCCTACTTCGCGGGAGCGGCCATCGCGGTATCGGGTGTTATCGCTCAGTCCTGGACTAGAAACCCCTTGGCTGATCCGGGCTTCATCGGTATCACCGCGGGGGCCTCGTTCCTGGTTGCCCTCGGGACGGCGCTAGGCGTCGCCACCTCAACCGGGATGCGGACCGCGCTCGCTCTCGTAGGCGCCGGCCTGGCCACAGCATTAGTGCTGGGTGTATCCCGGCGGTTTCAGGATCCCCTGACGCTGGTCCTAGTCGGCGCGGGAGTTGCTGCTGCCTTGAGCTCTGGCGCCATGCTGATCGGCCTGTACTCCACGGATGTCCTTGACAGCATGCGCCGGTGGACCATCGGATCCACGTTCGGGCGCGGCCCAGAGGATGTCGCCATCGCAGGTGCCGGATTGCTCATCGGGTTTTTCATCGCCGCACGTGTGGCGCGCCCGCTCGATCTTCTGGCAATGGGGGAGGAATCCTCGGTTGCTCTAGGCGGTTCTCCCACGCTGGCGCGGCGCGGCGCTGCCTTGAGCATCGTTGTCCTAGCGGGATGCGCTACCGCAGCGACGGGGCCCATTGCCTTCGTCGGATTCGCCATCCCCCATCTGCTGCGCCGGTTCACGGGGCCAGAAGTTACCGCGATGATTGCCCCGGCCGCATTGCTCGGTGGTTGCTCCGTACTCGCTGCGGATATTCTGGGTCGCCTCATCGCGGGCCCCTCTGAGTTGGAGATGTCCATCGTCTTGGCCTTTGTGGGCGCACCATTTCTCATCTGGGCCGTACACCGTGGGGAGCATAAACTATGAGTGGGCGGGTGAAGGGGGACGTCGCCAAGCAACTGCGTTCCCAGGAGCGGCAGCGCCGGACATGGATATGGGCGGCGACCTGCTTCTTTGTTCTGGTCGCAGCAACCTCCTATGTCCTCCTTTTAGGCCAAGGCCCTGTGGCCTTGAGTCCGGGGCGAGTCCTAGAGATCCTCAACGGTGGCGGCAGCCGAAGCGAAATCCGCGTTGTCTGGGACCTGCGCATGCCGGTAGCTCTAGCGACCCTCATCGTAGGTGCCGCGCTCGGACTGGCGGGGTCGTGGACGCAATCCATGTCGCGCAATCCGCTGGCCTCGCCTGACATTCTGGGTGTGACTGGTGGCGCGTCCGTCATGGTGGTCCTCGGAACGGTATTCTCCCGGCCGTTGCTTGCCGACGGACTATCCATGTTCTGGTGGCGAGCCGGACTCGCGCTGCTGGGCGCGGTGCTAGCGGCCATCCTGCTGGTGGCGCTGGGGGGAATCGGCACGAGCAACCGCATCGTCATCGTCGGAATCGCGCTCTCCCTGCTGTTCCAAGCGCTGGTGGCGTATCTCTTACGCGCAGCCGAGCTCCTCCGCGCGGCGCAATCCCAGCTGTGGCTGGCGGGAACCACGGGTTTCGTGCGGATGGAGGTCATTGTTCCCCTGCTCCTGGGGTTGACGCCTTTCGTAGTTCTTGGCCTGTGGTGTGCTCGGGAGCTACCGCTTCTTGCGCATGATGATCTCTCAGCCCTTTCCCTCGGGGTCAACATCACGCGAACACGCGCGTTGCTGCTGGTGGCAGCTACGGGCATCTGCGCGGTGACCGTATCCGTGGCCGGTCCCATTGGTTTCATTGCACTTCTGGCCCCGCATGTGGGGCGTATTGTTGCCCGCACACCCACGCCTGTGCCGCTGGTCTCCTGTGCTGCAGGCGCCGCCTTGTTGAGCGTGTGCGCTGTCATTGCTGGAGCGTTGCCGATGGACGCTCCGGTGGGTGCAGTCTCCTCCATCATCGGAGGGTGCGCCCTGGTCATCTTGGTGTGGAATGCCGCACGGCGGAGAGGATAAAAGCGAGTGAAAGACAGAGAAATTACGGCCACTGGTATTCATGCTGGCTATAAGGATGGGGAAGACATCCTGTCGAGTGTTGACTTGGTGGCCCGCCCAGGCGAAATCACCACGCTTATCGGGCCCAATGGCTGCGGCAAATCCACATTGTTGAAGACCTTGTCTAAGATTCTTCGCCCGCGGCAGGGGAGCGTGCACATCGGCGAGCTGGACGTGCACGCCATGAGTCCGAAGGAAGCCGCTGCCCACGTGGCGCTTCTTCCGCAGCAGCCGACGGCGCCGGATGGGCTGCGGGTGGGCGAGCTCGTCGCGCGCGGCCGCTACCCGCACCTGGGCCGTGGTCGGGGACTGTCCGCGAAGGACCGCGACATCATCGCGCAGGCCTGCGTGGAGACTGGCATTACGGACTTCATCGACCGTGACATCGCGGCACTCTCGGGCGGCCAGCGCCAGAGGGTGTGGCTCGCGCTGGCCTTGGCGCAGGACACGCCAGTGCTGCTTCTCGACGAACCCACAACCTTCCTCGATCCAGCCCATGCCATCAGCGTTCTGCAGCTCGTGCGCAAGCAAGCCGACGCTGGGAAAACGGTCGTCGTCGTGTTGCATGATCTCATGCTGGCCGGGCAGTACTCCGACACCATGGTGGTCATGAACAACGGCGAGGTCATCGCGCAGGGAACGCCCCGCCAGGCGTTGCGGAAAGAAGTGCTGGCCGCAGCCTATGGCATCGACGTCGAGATCTGGGACGACCCACGCAGCGACGCCCCCGTCATCGTTCCGCGCGGAGTGCTCAGCGACTGACAACGTTCATGCAGGAACCCGCGTCGAAAGCTCTCAGCGGAGCAATTTGGAGTTATGACAGGTCGGGTTGTAAGGTACCTAGCGAAGTTTGAACGGCCCGCTGAGGCCGAGTCAAAGTTCACCGAAGACCGTCGGTCATCCGGATATCCGGATCGAAGGTTCCTCATCCTAGAGGGCGGCCCACGCAGGAGACACTTTGCGAATAAGCGCGGATTTCCGCGCGCGCCCTGTGCTCTTGCACGGGGCTTTTGTTATTTCGGTTGTCCATCGGGCAAGCGGAGTAGGGAAGGCCCCGGCGGAAAACACAAGAGATGTTTCGAAAGGAGGCGAAGTAGAAAATGGCAAACCCGAAGAACACCGCAGACCTGGCGGCACTGAAGGAGAAGCTCGAGGGTGCAAACTCCATCGTGCTTACCGAGTACCGTGGCCTGACCGTGGGTCAGCTCCAGGAGCTGCGTAACAACCTCGGCTTTGACGTTGAGTACTCCGTCGCCAAGAACACCCTTTTCAAGATCGCTGCCAACGAAGCTGGCATCGAGGGTCTTGACGAGCACCTGACTGGCCCGACCGCTATTGCGTTCATCAAGGGCGAGGCAGTGGATGCTGCGAAGGTCATCACCAAGTTCGCTGATGACAACAAGGCACTCGTTATCAAGGGTGGCTACATGGACGGCAACGCTCTGTCTGCCGACCAGGTTGAGGCCATCGCCAAGCTGGACAACCGCGAGACCACCCTCGCAAAGCTGGCTGGCGCCATGAAGGGTTCTATGGCAAAGGCTGCCGCCGTATTCAACGCTCCTGCAACCAAGATGGTCCGCACCGCTGCGGCCCTGCAGGACAAGAAGGCTGCGGAAGCTTAAGACGCCACTTACAGGCGCACAACTTAAACACACACACTTATCTGGCTGCCTAGTGCGGCTAGGAACAATGAGAAAGGATGCCAATCATGGCTAAGCTCACCAAGGACGAGCTCATTGAAGCTTTCAAGGAAATGACCCTCATCGAGCTCTCCGAGTTCGTCAAGGAGTTCGAGGAGGTCTTCGACGTTGAGGCCGCCGCTCCGGTTGCTGCTGTTGCTGCTGGTGCCCCGGCTGCCGGCGGTGCCGCTGAGGAAGAGAAGACCGAGTTCGACGTCGTTCTGACCGACGCTGGCGCTAAGAAGATCGGCGTTATTAAGGCTGTCCGCGAGATCGTCTCCGGCCTGGGCCTGAAGGAAGCTAAGGAGCTCGTTGAGGGTGCTCCGAAGGCTATCCTCGAGGGTGCTTCCAAGGACGACGCTGACGCTGCTAAGGCTAAGCTCGAAGAGGCTGGCGCTTCCGTCGAGCTCAAGTAATTCACCTGAATTACTAAAGCTTTCCTGCGCAGTACACTCGCTGCGCTCCAACAACCCCGTTCCGCTTTTTGCGCGGTGCGGGGTTGTTCCCGTTTTGTCGGGACCCCGATGGCCCAGCGGATTCTAAACATTTCGTGTCAGGTCTTGACACTAGGGTCAAAAAGAGACACTATTGGGGTGTGCAATTTCGGCGTAGAAGTCTCGAGCGGTTCCATCAGGATGGTGTGCCGCCGCGATATATTCCATCGGAATTGCGTTCGGTAGTGCGCCGCAAGTTACTTATGATTGGGCGGTCTGTAAATGTCACGGACCTTCGGATTCCACCAGCAAACCGGTTGGAGCGGCTCAAGGGTGACCTAGAGGGCTACTACTCAATTCGCGTCAACTCGCAGTGGCGCATCATATTCAAGTGGACACCCGAAGGAGCTGTTGACGTTGACTTTATCGACTACCACTGACGCGCATACTCATGTTGATGTTGTTTCTGTTCCGCATCCTGGAGAAATCCTTCTCCTAGAATTCCTCAAACCCTGTGGTATTACCCAGTATCGCCTGGCCAACGACATTGGCACTACCCGCTCTCAAGTCTCCAAAATTACCCGCGGTACGCTCGGTATCAGTGCCGATATGGCTTTGCGTTTGTCGGCCTACTTTGGGAACTCCGCGGAGTTCTGGCTCGGACTCCAAGAGGAATACGATCTGTGGAAAGCTCGCCAGATCACGGATGTCAGCGCTATCGTTCCGTGGAATCACAAAGAAGAAGCCGACTCTCACTCATAGAAACAGTTGACTTACGCTTATGAGTGGCTAGGGGAGTCCTCTTTCTCCTTCGCGTCTGCTTGCGCAAGGGCGCGATCGGCTCTGCGCACAAAGATGAGGGCGGGCCCGATTGCGAGGAGCCCGGCGAGCGCATTTGCCCACAAACCAGTGGTCAAGGTCCAGCGATGAGATATTGCGGCCAGAGGGGTCGACCACACACTAGAGAGTGAAACGACGGTGCTCATTTGGATATTGGTGACTCGGCCAAATGTTTCTTCGGCCATAAGCCTGTGGAGTGCGGCATAGGTTACCGCGCCGGCGGCTGGGGCTGTAAGAACGGACAGTCCTAGCGGGATGATCATCAACAGGCTGGGGCTGAGCAGGGCACCACATGCGATTGATGCAGCAACCCAGGCACATGTGCCTACCTGAAGGGCTGCGAAGGAAAACTTCTTTTGCATCCAACCCGTCGACAAAGCACCCACAATCCCGATGAGGCCGATGGACGTGCGGGCTAGTCCCGTTACCCATCCAGGGTTGTTCCCCTCCTCCAGTATGAGGACAGCCATGAACAGTGAGCCGTTAATTGCACAGTTCGACAGTGTTTGCATGGCAATGAGCCCGCGAAGTAGGGGCGAGCGAGCCACGATGGCTAAGCCTTCCTTGGTTGTGCGTAGGAGCTTGTTCTCTGCCTTCTTTGCGGGGTCTAGGTTAGCCCTGATGAAGAGGAAGAAGACGATGGTGAGGAAATTTGCCAGACCGACAAAAACGAAGGGCAGTGCCACATTGACTTCTAGAAGTGCGCCGCCCACAGTGGGGCCGATGAGTCCCGCAAATTGCAGACGCGCTTGGATGAGCCCTTGTTTGGCGGCGAGTTGTTCTTCCTCAACGAGCTGGGGCAGGCAAGGGTCGGAGCAAGCTTGGCCTATTCGGTAAAAGAGCATCATGCTCCCGAGTAGCGCACCGAAGACGATGGGGGAGAAGCTTCCGGAGAGGATGAGACCCGCTAACGCGAGGTTGAGCACCCCAGCCAGCGCGTTGGTCACAATGATGAGTGGCTTGCGGCGCCACATATCCGCAAGAGAGCCTCCGATGATGCCGCCTGCCAGTGCAGCTATTCCGGTGATGGTTCCATACAGACCGGCAAGGGTAAGGCTATCGCTCAAGCGTAGAGTGACCACCGGAATAGCAAGCCCGGCTCCTACCCCGGCTATCTGAGCCACGAGGTCTGACCATAGGTAGAGGCGGAAGTCTCTGTTCTTGCGTTGGGGGTCATTCTTCATTGATTACTGCCAATCCCATGATGCGATCTTGAATGTGAGCTGGAGCACTTAGTTTAGGTTATTTAACACTCCTTTAGCCCCCCGTCAATGCCGCGTAAATGTGAAACGCACCCTCCGGGGAAATGTGTTTTGAGCAAACGAATCGGTAGGATAAGCCACCATGCTGCCCAAGTCCCGCATCTTCTCCGTCCTCCTGCTCGGCCTCGGCGTTGCGCTGATCGCGGCCGGCCTGACGGCGTCGAGCTTCTTGAGCTTTAGTCCGCGCCTGCCGTTGGATATCGAGGACACGACGTGGACTTTGCAGGATGACAACGCTACCGCGCAGGAGCTATCCGCGGAGGGCGTTACGCAGTATGAGGGGCCGATGACTTATCAGCTCAACCTGGACATCCAGGACCCAGCAGACAAGGAGACAGCGACTCTGCGGGTGGGGGAGTCCGCCATCCGCGGCGGCACGGGCAATGTGGAGGACTTGAGCTTTGCCCGCGTGTGGAACTATCCCGTCGATCGCCTCAGCGGTGAGGCTACGGGCCCGGCGGCGCTCTCCCACACCATGGGCTCGCCCACGGCGGAGGTGCCCGTTGAGGGCTACTGGCTGAAGCTGCCCGCCGATGCCGAGCAGACCACCTACCCGGTCTTCGATCCGGTCCTGCGCAAGGCGGCCGACGCCGTCTTCGAGGAATCCCTCGACATCGACGGCCGCACGGTCTATCGCTACCGCCAGGAGATTGAGCCCACCAACGTGGCCACCCTCTATGCCGGCAGTACGACGACCACGCTGAGCAACGAGGATGGCTCCACCGAACAGGGCTACCTCTTCCACGCCGCAACCCGGGACCTCTTTGTGGACCAGGCCACCGGACTCGTCGTGGGCATGGACGTCGATATCAAGGACTACTGGGCCGACCGCGAGGGCAACGAGCGTGAGGTGCAGTTCGCCTTCAATGGTGCGACTTCTGAGGAATCCCGCGCGGAGTTGCTCCAGCAGGCCGAGCGCTTCCCGCGGAGTGCTGTGGGGCAGTGGGTACGCTGGGGCGGCATTGGAGTCGGTGCGCTTCTGGCGTTGCTTGGGGCGCTAGGCGCTTTCCGACGTCCCACTAGCCGCCACTCCCGCTAGCACTCCCGCTAGCTGCGCGTGCTAGGGGCCCGCGCGTGCGGATCTACGTAGCGACACGCCGGGGGCGCGTTTCGCCTTTACAAGGCCGCCCTTATGCTATAGGCTATTTCGTTGCGCTGGAATCTGGATCTTTAGTGCACATTTAGCCTTTCGAGCGGTGATGGTAAAACCGACTTGACAAGGTGATTTTGTGCATTCTAAACCCAGTCATTCCACAGCAGACCGAATGCTAAATCTACCAGCGGTTTTGCACCTCACCGGCCAGGGTGGGGAGGCAATCCGCCAGAGGTACTGGAAGGACCCATCTTGGCAGTCTCCCGCCAGACCAAGTCAGTGGCCAACATCCCTGGAGCCCCGAAGCGATACTCCTTCGCTAAAATCAGCGAGCCTATCGCCGTCCCGGGCCTCCTCGATCTACAACTCGATTCTTACGCGTGGCTCATCGGCACCCCCGAGTGGCGCGAGCGCGAGCAGGCAGAGCGCGGCGAAGACGCACGCGTGACGAGCGGCCTTGAGGATATCCTCGAGGAGCTTTCGCCGATCCAGGACTACTCGGGCAACATGTCCCTGTCCCTGTCGGAGCCTCGCTTCGAGCCGGTGAAGAACACCGTGGACGAGTGCAAAGAGAAGGACATCAACTACTCGGCGCCACTGTACGTCACCGCAGAATTTATCAACAACGACACCCAGGAGATTAAGTCCCAGACCGTCTTCATCGGTGATTTCCCGATGATGACTGAGAAGGGCACCTTCATCGTCAACGGCACCGAGCGCGTTATCGTCTCGCAGCTCGTGCGTTCCCCGGGTGTGTACTTCGACCAGACCATCGACAAGTCCACCGAGCGCCCGCTGCACTCCGTGAAGGTCATTCCTTCCCGCGGTGCGTGGCTCGAGTTTGACGTCGACAAGCGCGACACCGTCGGCGTGCGCATCGACCGCAAGCGCCGCCAGCCGGTGACCGTGCTGCTCAAGGCCCTGGGTTGGTCCGAGGAGCAGATCAAGGAGCGCTTCGGCTTCTCCGAGCTCATGATGTCCACGCTCGAGTCCGATGGCGTGGCCAACACCGATGAGGCTCTGCTGGAGATCTACCGCAAGCAGCGCCCGGGCGAGCAGCCCACGCGCGACCTCGCGCAGGCACTGCTGGATAACTCCTTCTTCCGCGCCAAGCGCTATGACCTGGCCAAGGTGGGCCGCTACAAGGTCAACCGCAAGCTCGGCCTAGGCGGAGACCACGATGGTCTGATGACCCTGACCGAGGAAGACATTGCCGTCACCCTCGAGTACCTCGTGCGCCTGCACGCCGGCGAGCGTGAGATGAAGGCCCCGAACGGTGAGATGATCTCCATCCACACCGACGACATCGACCACTTTGGTAACCGTCGTCTGCGCACCGTCGGCGAGCTCATCCAGAACCAGGTCCGCGTGGGCCTGTCCCGCATGGAGCGCGTCGTCCGCGAGCGCATGACCACCCAGGACGCGGAGTCGATTACCCCGACCTCCCTGATCAACGTTCGCCCGGTTTCTGCTGCCATCCGCGAGTTCTTCGGTACCTCCCAGCTCTCGCAGTTCATGGACCAGAACAACTCCCTGTCCGGCCTGACCCACAAGCGCCGCCTGTCTGCGCTGGGCCCGGGCGGTCTGTCCCGTGAGCGCGCCGGCATTGAGGTGCGAGACGTTCACGCTTCGCACTACGGCCGCATGTGCCCGATTGAAACGCCGGAAGGCCCGAACATTGGCCTGATCGGCTCGCTGGCTTCCTACGCTCGCGTGAACGCTTTCGGCTTCATCGAGACCCCGTACCGCAAGGTTGTGGACGGCAAGGTGACCGACCAGGTGGAGTACCTCACCGCCGATGAAGAGGATCGCTACGCCATCGCGCAGGCCGAGGTGGAGAAGGATGCCGACGGCACCCTGACCGGCGACCGCATCGAGGTCCGCCTCAAGGACGGCGATATCGGCGTGACCGACGCTGCCGGCGTTGACTACGTCGACGTTTCCCCGCGCCAGATGGTCTCCGTGGCTACCGCCATGATTCCGTTCCTCGAGCACGACGATGCTAACCGTGCCCTCATGGGCGCGAACATGCAGCGCCAGGCCGTGCCGCTGGTTCGCTCCGAGGCCCCGTACGTGGGCACCGGTATGGAGCAGCGCGCTGCCTACGATGCCGGTGACCTCATCATCACCCCGAAGGCGGGCGTGGTGGAGAACGTCACCGCGGACCTCATCACCATCATGGATGACGAGGGCCAGCGCGATACCTACATGCTGCGCAAGTTCGAGCGCACCAACCAGAACACCAACTACAACCAGACCCCGCTGGTGTCCCTGGGCGAGCGCGTCGAGGCAGGCCAGGTGCTTGCCGACGGCCCCGGTACCCACAACGGTGAGATGTCCCTCGGCCGCAACCTGCTGGTTGCCTTCATGCCGTGGGAAGGCCACAACTACGAGGACGCCATCATCCTCAACCAGCGCATCGTGGAGGAGGACATCCTCACCTCGATCCACATCGAGGAGCACGAGATCGATGCTCGCGATACCAAGCTGGGCCCGGAGGAGATCACCCGCGAGATCCCGAACGTCTCCGATGACGTTCTGCGTGACCTCGACGAGCGCGGCATCGTCCGTATCGGTGCTGACGTCCGCGCGGGCGACATCCTCGTCGGTAAGGTCACCCCGAAGGGTGAGACCGAGCTGACCCCGGAGGAGCGCCTGCTGCGCGCCATCTTCGGTGAGAAGGCTCGCGAGGTGCGCGATACCTCCATGAAGGTGCCGCACGGTGAGACCGGTAAGGTCATCGGCGTTTCCCGCTTCTCCCGCGAGGATGATGACGACCTGGCCCCGGGCGTCAACGAAATGATCCGCGTCTACGTGGCTCAGAAGCGCAAGATCCAGGATGGTGATAAGCTCGCCGGCCGCCACGGTAACAAGGGCGTTGTGGGCAAGATTCTCCCGCCGGAGGATATGCCCTTCATGGAGGATGGCACCCCGGTGGACATCATCCTTAACACCCACGGTGTGCCGCGTCGTATGAACATCGGCCAGGTTCTCGAGGTTCACCTCGGCTGGCTGGCACACGCCGGTTGGAAGATCGATACCGAGGATCCGGCCAACGCCGAGTTGCTCAAGACCCTGCCGGAAGAGCTGTACGACGTCCCGCCAGAGTCGCTCACCGCAACCCCGGTCTTCGACGGTGCCACCAACGAGGAGATTTCTCGCCTGCTGGCTTCCTCCAAGCCGAACCGCGATGGTGACGTCATGGTGGATGAGCACGGCAAGGCCCGTCTCTTCGATGGTCGCTCCGGTGAGCCCTACCTGTACCCGGTATCCGTCGGCTACATGTACATGCTCAAGCTGCACCACCTCGTCGACGAGAAGATCCACGCTCGCTCCACCGGCCCGTACTCCATGATTACCCAGCAGCCGCTGGGTGGTAAGGCACAGTTCGGTGGCCAGCGCTTCGGTGAGATGGAGGTGTGGGCAATGCAGGCATACGGCGCTGCCTACACCCTGCAGGAGCTTCTGACCATCAAGTCCGATGACGTGGTCGGCCGCGTCAAGGTCTACGAGGCCATTGTCAAGGGTGACAACATCCCGGATCCGGGTATCCCGGAGTCCTTCAAGGTCCTCCTCAAGGAGCTGCAGTCCCTCTGCCTCAACGTGGAAGTTCTCTCCACCGACGGCACGCCGATGGAACTGTCTGGCTCCGACGAAGACGACATGGACGGCGCTCCGTCCCTGGGCATTAACCTGTCCCGCGACGAGCGCTCCGACGCAGACATCGCCTAGCTTTTGGTCCGCCGCTTATCTACGGCGGCGGGCATAACGAAACACCACCTACATACAAAGCCATCAACTTCCCCCTGACGGGGGATGAAAGGGAGACATTACGTGTTTGACGTAAATCTCTTCGACGAGCTCCGCATCGGGCTGGCCACCGCAGAGGACATCCGTCGCTGGTCCAAGGGCGAGGTCAAGAAACCCGAAACCATTAACTATCGCACCCTCAAGCCGGAGAAGGACGGCCTCTTCTGTGAGCGCATCTTCGGCCCGACCCGTGACTGGGAGTGCTCCTGCGGTAAGTACAAGCGCGTGCGCTACAAGGGCATCATCTGTGAGCGCTGTGGCGTCGAGGTGACCAAGTCCAAGGTTCGCCGCGAGCGCATGGGCCACATCGAGCTGGCCGCGCCGGTTACCCACATCTGGTACTTCAAGGGCGTTCCTTCCCGCCTGGGCTACCTGCTGGACCTGGCTCCGAAGGACCTTGAGCGCATCATTTACTTCGCTGCCAACATCATCACCTCCGTGGATGAGGAAGCTCGCCACAATGACCAGTCCACTCTGGAAGCAGAGATGCTGCTGGAGAAGAAGGACGTCGAGGATGACGTCGAGGCAGAGATCGCTGAGCGCGCTGCCAAGCTCGAGCAGGATCTGGCCGAGCTGGAGGCCGCCGGTGCAAAGGCCGACGCCCGCCGCAAGGTCCAGAACGCTGCCGATAAGGAAATGCAGCACATCCGCGAGCGCGGTGAGCGCGAGGTTGCTCGCCTCGACGAGATCTGGAACACCTTCATCAAGCTGGCTCCGAAGCAGATGATCATCGATGAGACCATCTACGAAGAGCTGGTTGACCGCTACGAGGATTACTTCACCGGCGGCATGGGTGCAGAGGCTATCCAGACCCTCATCCGTAACTTCGACCTCGAGGCTGAGGCCGAGGAGCTCAAGGAAATCATCAACAACGGCAAGGGCCAGAAGAAGATGCGCGCCCTCAAGCGCCTGAAGGTTGTTGCAGCCTTCCTGCGCTCGGGCAACGACCCGGCCGGCATGGTGCTCGACGCTATCCCGGTGATCCCGCCGGAGCTGCGCCCGATGGTGCAGCTGGACGGTGGCCGCTTCGCGACCTCCGACCTCAACGACCTCTACCGTCGCGTGATCAACCGCAACAACCGCCTCAAGCGCATGATCGACCTCGGCGCTCCCGAGATCATCGTGAACAACGAGAAGCGCATGCTGCAGGAGTCCGTTGACGCGCTCTTCGACAACGGCCGCCGCGGCCGTCCGGTCACTGGCCCGGGTAACCGCCCGCTGAAGTCCCTGTCTGACTTGCTCAAGGGTAAGCAGGGCCGCTTCCGCCAGAACCTGCTGGGTAAGCGCGTGGACTACTCCGGTCGTTCCGTGATTATCGTTGGTCCGCAGCTCAAGCTGCACGAGTGTGGTCTGCCGAAGCTCATGGCTCTGGAGCTGTTCAAGCCCTTCGTCATGAAGCGCCTGGTGGAGAACGACTACGCACAGAACATCAAGTCCGCTAAGCGCATGGTGGAGCGCCAGCGCCCTGAGGTGTGGGACGTCCTCGAAGAGGCCATTTCCGAGCACCCGGTGATGCTGAACCGTGCACCGACCCTGCACCGCCTGGGTATCCAGGCCTTCGAGCCGAAGCTGGTCGAAGGTAAGGCCATCCAGCTGCACCCGCTGGCTTGTGAGGCCTTCAACGCTGACTTCGACGGTGACCAGATGGCAGTCCACCTGCCGCTGTCCGCCGAGGCGCAGGCTGAGGCACGCGTGCTGATGCTGGCCTCCAACAACATTCTGTCCCCGGCTTCCGGTAAGCCGCTGGCTATGCCGCGCCTGGATATGGTTACCGGCCTGTACTACCTCACCATGGACAAGGGCGAGGACGAGATCGGTGGCGCGGGAGCTTACGCTCCCGCAGACGAAAACGGACCGGCCCAGGGCGTGTACTCCTCCTACGCGGAGGCCATCATGGCTCGTGACCGCGGCGTTCTGGGCCTGCAGGCTCCGATCAAGGTGCGCATCTCCCACCTGCGTCCGCCGTCAGACATCGAGGCTGAGCAGTTCCCGGATGGTTGGCAGAAGGGCCAGGCATGGCTCGCTGAGACCACCCTCGGCCGCATCATGTTCAATGATCTGCTGCCGTGGAACTACCCGTACCTCGAGGGCGTCATGGTCCGTAAGGGCGGCGCCGGCAACAAGATGCTGCTCGGTGACGTCATTAATGACCTCGCCGCGAAGTACCCGATGATCACCGTTGCCCAGGTTCTGGACAAGATGAAGGACGCGGGCTTCTACTGGTCCACCCGTTCCGGCGTGACCATCACCATGCACGACGTTCTGGTTCTTCCGAACAAGACCGAGGTCCTCGAGTCTTATGAGAAGGAAGCAGAGCGCATCGAGCGCAAGTACTGGGAGCAGGGTGCCCTGACCGAGCGCGAGCGCTACGACCGCCTGGTTGAGCTGTGGAAGGACGCCACGGACACCGTGGGTAACGCCGTCGAGGAGCTGTACCCCGACGACAACCCGATTCCGATGATCGTGAAGTCCGGTGCTGCCGGTAACATGCGTCAGATCTGGACCCTGGCCGGTATGAAGGGCATGGTTGTGAACTCCAAGGGTGACTACATCACCCGTCCGATTAAGACCTCCTTCCGCGAGGGCCTGTCGGTTCTGGAGTACTTCAACAACTCGCACGGCTCCCGTAAGGGCCTGGCGGATACCGCTCTGCGTACCGCTGACTCCGGTTACCTCACCCGTCGTCTGGTGGACGTGGCACAGGATGTCATCGTCCGCGAGGAAGACTGTGGCACCCGTCAGGGCGTGCGCGTCCCGATCGGCGTCGAGGTTGCCGAAGGCTCTTACGACCTGCACGAGCTGTGGGAGACCTCCGCATCCGGTCGCGTCGTGGCTAACGACGTCAAGGATGAAAACGGCGAGGTTATTGCTGAGGCAGGCGCTGACCTGACCGAGGAGCTCAGCCGCAAGATCGTCGCCGCTGGCGTTCTGGAAATCAAGGTTCGCTCCGTGCTGACCTGCCAGACCCCGGCTGGTGTTTGCGCGAAGTGCTACGGCAAGTCCATGGCCTCCGGCAAGCTGGTCGATATCGGCGAGGCAGTCGGCATCGTGGCCGCACAGTCCATTGGTGAGCCGGGTACCCAGCTGACCATGCGTACCTTCCACCAGGGTGGTGTCGGTGGCGATATTACCGGCGGTCTGCCGCGTGTTCAGGAGCTCTTCGAGGCCCGCAACCCGAAGAACCGTGCTCCTATCGCTTCCGTCGACGGCACCGTGTCCCTGTCCGATGAGGGCAACTTCTGGACCCTGACCATCACCCCGGATGACGGTTCCGACAACGTGGTCTACGAGAAGCTGTCGAAGCGCCAGGGCCTGGCTCAGGTTCGCCGCCCGATGGAGTCCAACCCGGACGCCATGATCGAGCGCTCCCTGCGCGACGGTGACCACGTCAGCACCGGTGACCGCCTCATGCGTGGTGCGGCCGACCCGCACGACGTCCTGGAGGTTCTCGGCCGCCGTGGTGTGGAGAAGCACCTTATCGACGAGGTTCAGGCTGTCTACCGTGCACAGGGTGTGGCCATCCACGACAAGCACATCGAGATCATCATCCGCCAGATGCTGCGTCGCGGTACGGTCATTGAGGCCGGTTCCACCGAGTTCCTGCCGGGTACCCTGGTTGACCTTTCTGAGGCCAAGCAGGTTAACGCCGCTCAGGTTGCTGAGGGTGGCCAGCCGGCTCAGCTGCGCAGTGAGATCATGGGTATTACCAAGGCCTCGCTGGCTACGGAGTCTTGGCTGTCTGCTGCGTCCTTCCAGGAGACCACGCGTGTGCTTACCGACGCCGCCATCAACAAGCGCTCGGATCAGCTCATTGGTCTGAAGGAGAACGTCATCATCGGTAAGCTGATTCCGGCTGGTACGGGTATTTCCCGCTACCGCAACATCAGCGTCAAGCCGACTGAGGCCGCACGCAATGCTGCGTACTCCATCCCGAGCTACGGTGATTCCATCTACGGCGACGATGGCTTCGGTGAGTTCACCGGCGCTTCCGTTCCGCTGGAGGAGGACTACACCTTCTAACTGTCACACGGTGTAAGACACGCCGGGACTAGCCGTTTGGACTAGAGTGCGCTGCCCCCGTCACCACCCCTTCTGTAGGGGTGGTGACGGGGGATTTTCTATCTGCCGACAAAATCACAAACATAAACATCCTGTGGACGGCATAAACATTGGAGCGGGCTGTGACCTGCAAATTTATGATTTTCTAATCAACAAAAGCGCCATGACATACACGAACACCGTTAACCCCGGGCGAGATTTGCGCTTGCGGGAAGCTGCGGGGGGGGGGGGTAGGGTCTCAGCTTGAGTCCAGTCTGCCTTCAGGAACTCTTAAGAGGCTGCGAAGTCCGAGGTGGGGGCGGCTGTTGACCAGTTCTTTAATTGTTCTCAAGAAAGGATTCTTCATGAATATGAAGAGTTTCAACGGCTCCGCTCGTCGTCGGGGTACGACGATCGCAGCCGCCGCGCTCTCCGTCGCGATGGTTGCGCCCTTCGTTCATCCGGTAGTCGCACCTCAGACCGCTGCAGCGGCTCAGGCCCAAGAGTCTACCGCGCCTGCTTCGAACGCTAATGTGATTGAGGCAGATGCCATCGCCAATGGATACATTGGTTCTGGAACCGACATGACAAACGCAAAGTCGACATTGTCCGGTCGCGCCTACATCGATGATGGGTCGGGCTTTGGCCCGACCGATGCTGGCAACCTTCCAGTTCCGGAAGGAACCACTGTTTACATGCAGTGGATTGATAAGGATGGTGCTGTTTCCCCGGTATATTCTGCAAAGACCTCCAACCAACTGAGCAGCGACAAGACCTCTCAGGCGGGCCCAGGTGCGTATGCATTCGATTTGCGCGAGCCGTGGACGGATGTGCACGGTAAGGAGCACACCTATACTGCTAGTGCTAAGCAGTATTACAAGCTTTGGATCAACCCTTTCACTGATGAGCGCAACGGTGCGACGGTTGTTCCTTTCCGACAGGTTGGTGGATTCTTCCCTGGTGCCTTCATGAATTCGGCTGGTGCTAGCCAGCAAGGAGCATGGAATACTATTGGCACCAACATGCAGCGCACTTCGGTCCTAATGCAGAATGAGGGGGAAACCTCTTATATGCATAAGCCAAAGGCGGAGTGGGTAAAGGATACAGAGGAAACCCTGCCGAACCAAGCAGGCAACCTCGGCATGAAGAACCACGTGGGTGGACGTGTCTGGCTTGAGACTCGCGACATTCGCGTTGATGGGCCGGATATGACTGGTAGCGATGTTGCTGCTGCCGGTTTCAACGTGGTGATGAGCGTTCTCACACCAGCGGGCATCGGAGAATATGCGGCAAAGGTTGAGACTCTTCCGCTGGCGCAACAGCAGGCTGCCGCGAAGCAGCTCCTAGAGGAGCACCCAGAGTACATCGCAGAGACGGTAACCACCAAGGTTGGAGAGGATGGTTACTACTCGGTCAAGTTCTCGGATGGGAAGCTGACGAACGAGTCGAAGAAGTACCTATACGCCCATGTAGAGTCCCCTGATGGTAAACCTATGATCGGCTACTCTGGTTGGCGTCTGCCTCTGTACCAGAGCCCAACGGCAAACGGCGGGCGTAACCCCAACCCAATTGCCGCACAAAACCTGGTTGCTAACCCAATGTGGTACAATGTAAATTTTGCACTGGTACCTAGGCATAACGTGTCGCTGGATATCACGAACTACGACATGACTGAGAACCCTGCTCGCGCAGGCGACACGCCGGCTTTGGACGTCAAGGGGCCGTTCCCTGTAACTCCTAACAAGATCGTTTGGAAGAAGAACGGCGAGGAATTCAAGACCTGTGAGGGCATCACTTCTGAGGCAGAGGCTAATAAGTGTGTATTTGTCGTTCCTGAGGACGCGGTTAAAGGCGATGTTTTCACCGCTGAGTTTGTCACCGGTGATAGTACGGTGATTGCTGCTGACTCTTTCGTGGTAACGGATAAGCCTTATGCCGAAGAACTCGAGCCGGAGTACAAGTCCGAGCTGGTTGTTCC